>JACQXG010000054.1 GCA_016208905.1 Nitrospirota bacterium | reverse complement strand
TTAAGATATGTTCATGATATTTTGGCAGGGGAGTTTGTGAATGTGGGCGTGGTGTTATATGCTCCCAAGGCAAACTATCTCAATGCATTATGTACTTCACGATACGGGCGTATATCAAAGGTGTTCCCCGATGTGGATGGAGAACATTTTTGCAGAGTAGTCAGATATATTCAAAATAAATTGGAAGAAGAAGGCGAGGAGTTATTAAACAAGCTTCAATTTGATGCTGTTCCAAACGGTGTGAAGGAATTTGTCGCGAGAATATTGCCGGTTGATGATACTTCATTACAATTCTCACAGGAGGGTTATGGGTTAACAGAGAATCCTGCAAAGACATTGGAGCAGTTATACACTCGCTATGTTGAAAAGTATTATGAGAAGACTGAGAGACAAAGCAGGACAGATGAAGATGTATGGAAGGTTTACAAAAAGTCTCTTGAAGGAAAAAGGGTTCTTACCCATTTAAAACCCCATCAAATCATAGGGAAGAATTATGATTATGAATTCAAACATAGCTGGAAAAATGAGAAGTTGCATGCTAATGAACCGATTTCATTTGACTTGATCGATCCCAATGAAATTCTCGACAAAGCACATAAATGGTTAGGACGGATTGAAAGCCTTGTTGAAGGTGGAGAAGAATTTAAGTTGACTGTCTTGCTTGGAAGCCCCCGCGATGAGAGAGTTAAATCTGATTATATTAAGGCCCAAAATATATTGAATAAGATGCATTGCGAACGTGAGTTTGTTAAGGAAGAAGAAGCAGACGCCTATGCAGAAAATTTAAGACAAGAAATTGAGGCGCATGATCAGGCTATAGCGAATAGAAAATAATAATGATTTATCCCCCTTGTTGATAATAAAATATCAATCGCTGTTCACCTCTTCACATTTCTTTCATACTCTCTATGTATTATATTATCTATGAGCATGAAACCAGTTTTAAAGAGACTATGAATTGCTTATGTAAAAATCAGAACATAAAAAAACATGGAGGCAGAGAAATGAAAAAATTTATCGTAACCGTAGTATCCTTAATATTCGTCATTACAGGTATCGCCTTTGCAAAAGACTATGAGGTAAAGAAAAAGGCCGGAGACTTCGACGTTGTGATCACCATTGACAAAAACCCGCCTGTTGTTGGCAAGAACAATATGGCAATTGGGATTAAAGACCCTTCCGGCAAATCTGTAACAGACTCAAAGGTGAAGGTCGAATACTCAATGCCTGCGATGCCGGGAATGCCTGCGATGAATTACAAGACTGACGCTGAATTAAAGGACGGCAAGTACACAGCCATAATGGACATCTCAATGGCAGGCTCGTGGAATGTGACTATAAAGATCATACAAGGTGAAAAGACATCCAGGGTAAAGTTTAGTGTAGACGCCAGCTAAAAAAATAATGATGCATGACGGACGATGTGTTATGATTATTAGCAAATGACAACGAGACCAAAACCGTTTTCACATTATTTATTAATCATTGTTATTTTTTTACTCTTCAATATTACCCATGCCCTTGCCGATGAGCTGGACCTTCAGGCGCTTATTGATGAGGCATTACAGAACAACCACGACATCCTGATGTCGGAGGCAGGGGTATCGGCATCAAAATTCAGGGTCTCCCAGGAAGAGAGCCTTCCCGATCCCATGGTTATGTTTGGCTATCAAAATGACGGCGTCAGGGACTTATACACCTTTGGTGATGAAATGGGCGCTGATTCACAATGGATGTTTTCCGTATCTCAGATGTTCCCGTTTCCAGGGAAGCTTCCATTAAAGGGCCGGATGGCCTCAAGCAATGCTGAAAGCAGGAAGGCAGCATTGGATTCAATGCGTTTAAAACTTGCGGCAAGGGTGAAAGAGCTTTATTACGAACTTTTTCTCACGTATAAAAAAATTGACCTCATCCATGATATGTCCGCCCTTTTTTCCAGGATAGAAGATGCGGCCCTTGCCAGGTATTCGTCAGGGATGGCGCTGCAGCAGGAAGTGCTGATGGCACAGACGGAAAAATATATGCTCCTTGAAAAAGAGGAGATGCTGAAACAGAAAATACAATCCCTTGAGGCAATGCTCAACGCAACTTTAGGCAGGAGTGTCAGCTCTCCGCTCGGCAGGACTTCAGAGCTGTCCCGCACCGAATATAATTATGACCCGGATGAATTGATTAAAGTGTCATTTGAGAATTCCCCTGAGATAAAGGCCGGTGAGAAAATGATTGCGGAAGCGGAGACAAGGGTGGAAATGGCAAAAAAAGAGTACTATCCCGACTTCACAGTCAATGCGAGCTATTTTGCAAAGGGCCCCGATTTCCCGGACATGTGGAGTCTTACGACCTCCATCAACATTCCGCTTTTCTACAGGACAAAACAGAGACATGCGGTGCATGAGGCAGGGGCGTTATTGTCAGGCACCGTACATGAACGTGACGCGACTAAATTTATGCTTTCTTCGGGCATAAGAGATAATTACTCCATGCTCACTGCAGCGGAAAGATTAATGGACTTATATAAAAACGGTCTGGTCCCAAAAACATATCAGGACTTTGAATCAGCCCTTGCTGGATATTCAACAGGGAAAGTTGAGGCCCTGACAGTTATCACAAGGCTTAAATCCCTTGTTGATTTTGAGATTTTATATTGGGTGCAGTTTGTAGAAAGGGAAAAGGCAATAGCAAGATTAGAGGCATTGACAACGGTAGGGGCGAGGTCATCTCGCCCGTTCAATTAATGCCGCGGTTGCAGGCAGGGCGAGAAAACCTCGCCCCTACAGGAGAATAAAACAAATGAAAACAAAGGCCATAATTTCAGCATTGATACTGTCTTTATTATTCCTTTTCAAAATACCTTTATCATACTCTCAACACCAGCACGGAGCGACCGCCAAAGAGAGTGTTCAGCCGCCTTCGGAAGAAGCGGATGAGGAAGAATCAACTGTTGAAATCCCTCTGGACAAACAGCAGCTTATCGGTGTGAAAACAGTTGATGCCTCTGTAAAACCCATGCAGAAGATCATCAGGACAGTGGGGCGGGTTGAATATAATGAAAGACTGCTTGCGACTGTAAATACAAAGTTTGAAGGCTGGATTGAAAAGCTCCATGTTGATTATACGGGAAGGCATGTGAAACAGGGCGAACCGCTCGCTGAAATATACAGCCCTGAACTTGTTGCGACACAGCAGGAGTTTTTAAATGTATTAAAGTGGGGCCAGTCAGCGGTCAGCGGTCAGCAGTCGGCAGTCAGCTCAATGCTTTCTAAAGACGCAGAACGAATAGTTGACGCAGCAAGACAGAGACTGAAGTTGTGGGACATTACCGATGAGCAGATAAAGGCGATTGAAGAATCAGGAAAGCCTATCAGGACTTTGACCATTTACAGCCCCGTCAACGGATACGTTGTTGAAAAAAACGCTGTGCAGGGGATGCGTATTATGCCCGGAGACAAATTATTTGACCTCGCTGATCTATCATCGGTATGGGTAATATCCGATATTTATGAATATGAACTGCCGCATATAAAAATCGGACAATCCGCGAACATTAGCCTCAGCTATTTTCCGGGTAAAATATTTTCATCGAGTATTGATTACATCTATCCCTCGCTTGCCGGGGAAACAAGGACTGCAAAGGTAAGATTCGTCATCACAAATTCTTCTGCGCAGTTGAAGCCTCAGATGTTTACAAACGTTGAAATTAAAATCGATATGGGCAAGAGACTTGCCGTTCCGGACGATGCGGTGATCGATACAGGCATTCGGCAGATAATTTATGTGGACAAGGGAGAAGGGTATTTTGAGCCTCGTGAAGTGCATATAGGCATCAAGGCTGATGGAATGACAGAGGTGCTTCACGGTGTCGAAGCAGGTGAAAAGGTGGCCGCATCCGGCACGTTCCTCATTGACTCGGAGGCGCAGTTAAAAGGTGTTAAACCGGTCAGCGCGCATAAACATTAAATGTAGGGGCGGGGTCATCCCGCCCTGACAGATCAATCATGATTGCCAGAATAATCGACTACAGCGCAAGAAACAAATTTATCATCTTCCTGCTTGTCGGGTTCCTTTGCATATGGGGATATTGGGCGCTTAAGCAGACCCCGCTTGACGCCATCCCTGATTTAAGCGACACGCAGGTGATAGTCTTTACCTCATGGGAAGGCAGGAGCCCCGACCTTGTGGAAGACCAGATAACATACCCGATAACTTCAACACTGCTTGCTGCCCCGAAGGTCCAGGTGGTGCGCGGGTTTTCTTATCTCGGCAGTTCTTTTATCTATGTGATATTTGAAGAAGGCACCAATATCTACTGGGCTAGGAGCAGGGTGCTGGAATATTTGCAGGCCGTAAAAGGCAAGCTCCCTGCCGACGCCAATCCCGTGCTCGGGCCTGATGCCACAAGCGTTGGATGGGGATTTTCCTATGCGGTCATTGACGAAACAAACCAGTACGATCTTTCAAATCTCAGGACGGTCCAGGACTATAACATCAAGCTTGCGCTCGAAAGCGTGCCAGGCGTATCTCAGGTCGCAAGCATCGGCGGTTTTGTAAAACAGTACCAGATCACTGTGGACCCGAACAGGCTTCTTGCATACAACATCCCGATAACAACCGTTATGGAGGCAGTGAAAAAGAGCAACAGGGACGTTGAGGGAAGGGTGCTGGAATTCTCAGGCGTTGAGTACATGTTAAGGGGAAGGGGTTATATCAAGACACTTGATGACCTGAAGAACATCCCGGTTGCGGCCAGCGGGACAGGGACGCCTGTCTTTCTGAAGGACATCGCCAATGTGCAGATCGGCCCGGAGATAAGAAGGGGAATTGCAGAGCTTGATGGAAAAGGCGAAGTGGCAGGCGGCATCGTTGTAGTGCGTTTCGGCGAGAATGTCCTTAGTGTTATTGAGAGGGTCAAAGAGAAGATCAAAAACGATATCGGGCCAAGCCTTCCGAAAGGCATGAAGATAGTCACAACCTACGACAGGTCCGACCTCATACACCGTTCCATTGACACGCTGAAAGAGGAGATTGTAAAGCTCTCAATCGCGGTGAGCGCAGTGTGCATCATCTTTTTATTCCATCTGCCAAGCGCGCTTGTAGTTATATTGACTCTGCCGATAGCTATTATAATTTCATTTATATGCATGTTCTATCTGGGTGTTACTTCCAATATCATGAGCCTGAGCGGCATTGCCATAGCAATCGGAGCAATGGTGGACGCCTCGATAATAATGGTGGAGAATGCGCATAAGAAACTGGAAGAGTGGGAAAATGCAGAAGGAACACAGAACACAGAACATAGAACACAGACAAGAGCAGACGTCATCATCGAAGCAGCGAAAGAAGTTGGTCCTTCGCTGTTCTTTTCGCTGCTCGTCATCACTGTCGGCTTTCTTCCTGTATTCACTTTGCAGGCACAGGCTGGAAGGCTGTTCAAGCCTCTGGCGTATACAAAGACGTTTGCGATGCTGTTTTCGGCATTCCTCGCCGTAACCATCACCCCTGTGTTGATGACGATTTTTATTCATGGCAAGATACCGGTGTTAAGCAGAATACCTGTTCTTAAATATCTTTTCCTGATATATCCGGAGGAAAGACATCCGATAAGCGTTATCCTTCACAAGATATATGAACCCGTAGCGGCCTTTGCCCTGAGATTCAAAAAAATTGTTATTGTAATTGCATTAATCATAATGGCTCTGACCGCGTACCCGTTTATGAAGCTCGGCACCGAATTCATGCCACCTCTTTACGAAGGCACGCTCTTCTATATGCCTGTTACCGTGCCTGCCGCTTCCATATCAGAGGTCTCAAAGCTCATCCAATTGCAAGACAAGCTTATAAAACAGATTCCTGAAGTCGCGCAGGTCTTCGGAAAGGCAGGAAGGGCGGAGACAGCAACAGACCCTGCGCCGCTTGAGATGTTCGAGACGGTGATTAATTTGAAGCCGGAATCTGAGTGGCGGGAGGGCATGACGGTTGAAGGGTTAAAGAATGAGCTGAATGACGCCCTGTCCATACCGGGAGTTGCAAACTCCTTTACAATGCCGATCAAGGCCCGCATTGACATGCTTTCCACGGGCATTAGGACGCCGGTCGGGATAAAGGTCATGGGGCCGAACATTGAGGAGATCGAAAGGATCGGGCTTGAGATTGAGAACCTTGTAAAGGACATCAGGGGCACGCGAAGCGCCTATGCGGAAAGGCTGACCACCGGATATTTCCTGGACTTCAATATCAATCGGGAAGAGGCCGCGAGATACGGGATAAATGTTGACGACATCCAGGAGATAGTCCAGACGGCTATCGGCGGCATGCCCCTGACCACCACCATTGAGGGAAGGGAAAGATACCCGGTGAATATCAGATACTCAAGGGAGCTGAGGGACAATATTGAAAAATTAAAGAGGGTCCTTGTGCCGGTTATGAGTTCAGAGTCAGGAGTTATGAGTCAGGTGTCAAGAGGAATGGGGTCTTCTTCAACTCTTAACTCTCAACTCTTAACTCCTAACTCTCGTCAGGTCCCTCTCGGTCAGCTTGTGGACATGAAAATAGTCAGAGGGCCGACAGGCATCAAGAGTGAGGAGGGGCTTCTTGCGGCTTATGTATTTATAGACTTTTCCGGCAGGGACGTGGGTGGTTATGTTGAGGAGGCAAAGGCGAAAGTTTCATCCCTGAAAATTCCTGACGGCTACCGCCTTGAATGGAGCGGTGAGTATGAATACCTTGTAAAGACACAGGAGAGATTAAAGCTCGTAATCCCGCTTACCGTGCTCATCATCTTTGTGCTTATCTTCCTGAATACCAAATCTGTGGCCAAGACGATGATCGTGCTTCTTGCGGTGCCGTTTTCCCTTGTCGGCTCATTCTGGCTTTTATACCTGCTCAATTACAATATGAGCATCGCTGTGTGGGTAGGTATTATTGCCCTTGCAGGACTTGACGCGGAGACAGGAGTAGTGATGCTCCTTTATCTTGAGCTTGCGTATGAGCAGTGGAAAAAGAACGGCAAGATGAATAATATTTCAGACCTTAAAGACGCAATAATGCATGGCGCAGTAAAAAGAATCCGCCCGAAGATAATGACCGTCAGCGTCATCCTTGCCGGTCTTGTCCCCATCATGTTCAGCCACGGCACAGGCTCCGATGTAATGAAACGCATTGCCGCGCCGATGGTAGGCGGAGTTATTACCTCGACGATTCTTGAGTTGATTATTTACCCTGCTATTTATATGCTGTGGAAGGGGAGGAAGTTTAAATAGTAGGGGCAACCCTGCGTGGTTGCCCTTTATTGGGCAGGCACACAGGCCTGCCCCTACGACAATACTTCTCTGATCAGCCCCCTGTCAACGTCTTCTTCTATCCTGACCTTGCCTATTGATTCGGGGAGAATAAATCTGAGCTTACCGGCTTTGACTTTCTTGTCGACTTCCATAGAGCTCATAATTTCTAAAACGTTCAGATCATCCGGAATCCGGCTGGGAAGGCTATACATCTCAACAAGCGCCCTCAAACGGGCTGCTTCGTCTTTCCGGAATATTTTCATCCTCACCGCGAGGTCTGCTGCCGCGCACATGCCTATTGCTATGGCCTCACCGTGAAGAAACTTTTTATACCCGGTGACTGTTTCTATGGCGTGACCGATCGTATGCCCGAAATTGAGTATGGCCCTCAGCCCGCCTTCTCTTTCGTCCTTTGACACGACCTCTGCCTTGATTTCGCAGGAGCGCCTGATAATATTGATAAGCCCGTCACCAAGAGAGAGGATATCATCTATGTTTGTTTCTAAATAATCAAAGAACTTTCTGTCCGCAATGACCCCGTATTTTATTACCTCTGCCATTCCCGCATAAAACTCTCTTTTGGGAAGGGTCCTTAATGTGTCGACATCTATAAGGACCAGAGAGGGCTGGTAAAAGCTGCCTATCATGTTTTTCCCCAGGGGATGGTTAACGCCGGTCTTGCCGCCTACGGAACTGTCTACCTGCGCGAGAAGCGTGGTAGGCACCTGCATATATCTGATGCCCCTCATGTACGTTGAGGCTATAAATCCTGTGATGTCGCCGACAACGCCTCCTCCAAAGGCAACCAGGAGAGAATTCCTGTCAAACCTGGCCTTAAGAAGCTCGCCATGAATGTAATAGATCCACAGCAGGTCCTTATACTCTTCCCCGTCAGGCAAAAGTATGATCTCCGGAACAATGTGGTACTGCCGCAGCGGGCCGAAGATCAGGTCCTTGTAGAGAGGGAATATCGTCTTATTGCTTATTATGGCAATCTTTGAAGAGCGGAACTTTTTCATTCTGAGCCCCAGCTTTGCCAGGACCTTGCTGCCTATGACGATATTGTAGCTCCTCTCATTCAGGTCCACTGCAACGCCCGGATGATCAAGCCCCAGCCTGTCGATGATCTCATGGGCCGACTCCTGCGGGGTTATATAATTGGTGTCAACGGACGTGTCTGCCTGTTCGTAGAGCTTTATGCGCTCTGAAAGCAGTTTATTGATCTCCTCCAAAGGTTCTTCGACATCAAGAAGCGGCCTCTTTCCGCCTTCTGTCATCACCCTCTTAAGGATGATCTCAGGATCGGCCTTCAGCCATACGATGATCCCGTTTTTCCCGAGGTTCTCCACATTTTTTCTGTTCTTGATAACGCCGCCGCCTGTTGCAATCACGACGTTGCGCATCATTGATACTTCTTTGACCGTGTCCTGCTCGAGTTTGCGGAAATAATCTTCGCCCTTTTCCTTGAAGATAAGCGAAACAGGCTTTCCTTCCTTTTCTTCAACCAGTCTGTCCGTGTCCACAAACTGATAGCCGAGTATTCCGCTCAGCTCTTTGCCGACCGAAGTTTTGCCCGTGCCCATAAAGCCTGTAAGAACTATTTTCATATTTCAAACCCCAAATTACAAGCGCCAAATTACAAATAATATTCAAATTACAATCACCAAATAAGAACTATTATTGGAATTTTGATAATTGTAATTTATTTGTTATTTGGGATTTGTGTTTTGGTATTTATTCCTTAAAATTCTCTTATCTGTTTCAGATACCCTGAGTAATTTCTTCTGATCTCTTCCATGCTGTCACCGCCGAATTTGGCAAGGAAACAGTCTGCAATTACCAGCGCTGTGACAGCTTCGCCTATGACTGATGCAGCAGGTACCGCGCACGTGTCCGATCTTTCATAAGCAGCCAGAAATTTCTTCTTTGTATTTATGTCTATTGATGAAAGAGGGGTTTTCAGTGTCGGAATGGGTTTCATGGCTGCCCTGACAATAATAGGCATCCCATTGCTCATGCCGCCTTCAATGCCGCCTGCATTGTTGGTCTTCCTGTAGAACCGTGGTCCGTTACCCGTGGTCCGTGACTGGTTATAAAATATCTCATCCATCACTTCTGAGCCGAAACTCCCTGCCATTTCAAATCCCATTCCAATCTCAACCCCCTTGATCGCCTGGATACCCATGATCGCGTATGACAGTTTTGCCTCAAGTTTCCTGTCCCACTGGCTGTAACTGCCAAGTCCCGCAGGAACTCCCAAGACCGCAACTTCAAACACCCCGCCGAGCGTGTCCCCTTTTTTCACTGCAGCTTTGATTTTAGCAATAATTTTTTCTTCAACTTTACTGTCAGGACATCTTACAGGAGACGCCTCCGCTTTTTTGAATAGGGATAAAATATTTTTTTCGCTCTCTTGACTCTTAACTCTTAACTCCGAACTCTTAACCCCTCCTATTTCCGTCACATAGCTTAATATCCGGATATTAAATTCGGAGAGAAATTTTTTAGCTACCGCTCCGGCCGCTACTCTCGCTGCAGTCTCCCGCGCGCTTGAACGTTCAAGTACATTCCTTAGATCCCTGTGACCGTATTTCAGGGCGCCGGTCAGGTCCGCATGTCCGGGACGGGGACGGGTGACAGGAAGGAGTTTTGAGTTCGATAGGGGCGAGGTCACCTCGCCCTTACAGAGTTCGGAGTCCAACTCTAACCTCTTAACTCTTAACTCCGGACTCATAATCTCTTGCCAGTTCGTCCAGTCTTTATTTTCTATTAAAAGTGAAACAGGGGAACCGAGGGTCTTTCCATGTCGGACACCGGAGAGAATTTGGGCGCGGTCTGTCTCTATTTTCATGCGTCCTCCTCTGCCGAATCCCTTTTGTCTCCTTAAGAGGTCTTTGTTAATGTCGTCAGCAGACAAGACAAGGTTTGAAGGGACGCCGTCCATAATGCAAGTAAGCGCCCTGCCATGGGATTCTCCGGATGTGAGGTATCTTAGTTTTTCTAACATACTGCCTGATAATAATTACAATCACTGGACTGTAGATATTGAGTTAAAAAAATATAGGGTTCACAGTTTAATTACTTTACTTGTGAATTGATATTATAATTTACTTTGTTTCATTAAAAAAGTACACCGGGAAATAATTATATGAATTATTTCCCGGTGTACCTGAAATTAAGTAAGCGGCTTCAGTCAGTTCGTCGGAGTGACAATTCTCGGGGTTATAAATATAAGAAGTTCATTTTTATCTTCTATGTCGATTTTCTTTTGAAAGAGCCTCCCGATAAATGGTATTTCTGCAAACCCGGGGACAGCTTCCAGGTTCTTTGTATTTTCAGTTGTAAAAATACCTCCTATGACCAATGTGTCATGATTATTTATTAAGACCTGGGTCTGGATTTCCTTGATGGCAATGGTAGGCACTCCAAGCACCTGCTTTGTAAAATCAGCTTCATTTTTCTTTGCCTGCAATTTCATGACAACAGTACCATCCGGAGTAATATGGGGAGTGACAATGAGTTCCAGGACAGCATCCATAAACTCTGTCTGCGTGCCGTCAGCAGAAACCGTTTGATATGGTATTTTTTCACCCTGCAGGATTCTTGCCTCTTCATTATCACTGGTCGTAATCTTGGGATTGGATATTACCCTGGCCTTACCGGTGCTTTCAAGCGCTGAAAGCTGTATGTCCAACTTGAAGAGTTGAGAAGAGTTGATATACCCCATCCCCATATGACCGCCTTTGCCCTGACCAACTATCGCAGGGAGATTTATCATCAAAGGTGATCCTGAATTAAATCCGTTTGCAAGACCGGAAAGGGTATCGACCCCTCCAAATTTCATCCTGCTGTCCGGCGGTTCCCAGAACATACCCCACTGTATTCCAAGTTCTTTTGTTAATTCACTTCTGACTTCGACGATTTTCGCCTCGATACTTACCTGTGGAGTCGGCACATCAAGGGCATCAATCAGTAGTTCATATTCTACATGCTTTTTTTCTACATCTTTTATAATTACTGAACTTGTCCTTTCATCAAAACTTATAAAACCTCTGACTGTAAGGATTTTGGCGTCATCAATCGCTTTCTTTATATTTTTAACAGAGGCATAATTGATCGGATAAACTTTTGTCATCAGGTCTCCGGCCTTCTCCCGTGATTCCTTTGCCCGGGCAATCTCTTCTTCTTCTTTTGCAAGTACGGAAGTTGGGGCTATGCGGATAATATTATTTTCTTCTATCTTTGACAACCCATAGTTTCTGAGTATTATATCAAGGGCCTGGTCCCACGGCACATCTATAAGTTTCATTGTAAATTTACCCTTTACATCCGGGCTGACAACAATGTTGAAGCCGCTTATATCTGCAATAAGCCTGAACACATGAAGAAGCTCAACATCCTGGAAGTCAATAGAAATCTTTTCTCCCGCATATTTCTGATTACCAGGTTCTTCAGGAATTTCTTCTGTATCGGGAATACCTTCTTCCCCTTCAGTTTCTAATGCGACAACCTCTGCTGTTTTAGCATTTTTAAAATCCGGATTATCAAATGAAAGGATCAATGAATTGTCATTGTATACTGGTTCGATATCGGCCGGGACAGTGAGTGATATCTCAAATCTTGCAACATTCGGCTGGTTCCCATCCTTCACAGGTTTTATCTCAAGAATACCGGCACGGTCGATCACTATTTTATCCGTATAATTGCCGAGGCTTGTGTCCTGCAAATCAACTACAATCTGGTAGGGATCTGTCTTATTAATAGTGTACGTAAAAGAAGAGGTGCTTTTTATTTCGATTTCTGTATTGCTGTCAACAAGATTAACGGCAATATCAGCTATCTCCGATTTCACTGCAGGCTGGTCTTCTGATGCGGCTTTTAATAATGTAAGGCCGCATATCAGCAGGGCCATAAATATAAATAAAAAAGCTTTCTTGATTATCATTATTCCACCTCTCCTTTATGGAACTCTAAAATAATTTGTCTTGGTTTTAATTCTCCTTTGTAGTCCCTGGTATATTCAACTATAACTAAAGTGTTTTTTGTGATGTCTTTCACAGTGCCTTTGTTCATACCGATTACATTCCCTCTTGTCACTGTAAAAGACTTGTTGTCAGGAGTGATAAGGAGCGCAAAATACTCTTTTCCCTTCATGGCAATTGCTGCCAATGTGAATTCACTTATATCATAACTTTCCAGAAATCCGGCTTTTATGCCTTCTCCTTTTTGTCTGCTCTTTTTAGGTAATATAAGCGGGACAAAAGGATCACGCCTGTCTCTTTGTTCATAGAGATAACCCGCCTGATCGGGAGCTGCCTGAACTGCTGCTTCAGGTTCGGGCGCCGCAGCCGGGCTGCCAGTATTATTTGCACTTTGCTGTGGCGCTACCTGAGGAGCAGATGATGGCTGATTACTGCAGGCGTAAAAAGAGAAAAGGATGATAATTAGGGCACAGCAACAAATCACGAAAAATTTCATCTGCATTATTATTCTCTTATTGTGCAGCTTGCACTTCATTAGCTTTATTTCCTTTAGGTTCTGATGTACCTTCCTGGGTTACAGATGCAAAAGTGCGGGCAGTAAAGCTGGCATTAATAGTGCCCAGATCTTCGCGCCCTTCCTTAGTCATTACTTTCAGTGTAATATCTGAAATATTAACAAGCCGGGGCAACCGGCTTATATGACTGAAGAAATCCCCCAGTTTATGGTATGCCGCCAGGACCTCCACCTTTACCGGTATCTCTATATAAAGACCTGATGTTTGTGTCATTTTAGCTTCCGGTTTCCATAGAAGTATTTGCAGCCCTGATCCGATACCCAATTCCGATATTTGTTTTAATAATTCCGATACCTCGTTTTCTGGTGGCAGTTGTTCTTTTAATTTTATAAGTTGTTCCTTCAGCAACGCGTTTTCGGCTATGAGGGCATCAAGTCGCTTTACTTTTTCCTGACCGATTGCAATATCTTTGTCCATTTGCGCAATCTTTGCATTGAGGGTGCCGACTTCCTGGTTCTTTGGAGAGTAAATGAGAAAAAAGAACAAGGCAATGAGGATTACGGAAGGTAATACGGCGATACCAATCTGTAAATTCGGGGGTAGATTTTTTATTTTATTAATAAGAAGCATCATAATAAACTACACCTTAATTACAAAAGTCAATTTGAATTTATATACTGAAAAATCCTCTACATCGGTCTGCCTGGATTCAACAAGCATTACGTCTGCCAGGAATTTGGAGCCCTTTAAATTCTGAACATAAGTAACGAGATCAGAGTTTGAGAATGCATATCCTTCTATATTTACAACGCCACTCTTGTCATCTAAACTTGTAAGCCAGACCCCCTTTGGAAGCATCTCACTGACTTCATCGAGGAGTCTCAATGGCACGATCTGGTTTTTCTTTAACTGCTCAATGATCCTGTTTTTTTCTCTATACTCATTATTGTCTCTTTCATAATTTTTTACTTCTTCCAACGCGGCTTTTAGTTTTATCAATTTTTGCTCTTTTGTATATATGTCAGCCTTTTTTGCAACAATCTGTTTATTCAGGTAAACAGTAAATGCAATTATGGCTACTATTGTAATGCAAACGGCGACCATCCCGTAGATTATGGTGGGCGGCAACACTAATGTCTTTTTTCTTTTGGAAGGCAGCAGGTTGATTTTGATCATTTATCTCCCACCCTTCTCATGGCAAGACCTACAGCAACTGATACTATAGGGGACATCTTCTCCAGGTATTCCTTATCAAATGTTTCCGGCACCTCGATATTCTTAAAAGGCTCGACAATATTGACATTGATACCGACGCGTTCTGACAACGACTTTGCAAAATGCTTTGTTAAGGCCACCCCTCCGCTCAGAATTATATCGTCTATATTTTCATAGTTAGTCGTATCCCTGAAATAGTCAAATGAGCGTGCAATTTCTGTAATAATATCTTCGAAAGCGGAATTCAGGACACTTATTGAATCATCAGGAGATACTCCTTCGACGGGTTCCTGCTGTTTTAATTTTTCGGCATTTGCGTACGAAATAGTAAATTCTTTTTGTAATGCTTCTGTGAGCAGATGGCCTCCAACAGAACTGTCCCTTGTGAAAACCGATATTCCGTCTTTCAGGATGTTGATATTAATCATGCTGGCGCCGATATTCACAAGAGCGACATTCTTGCCCTCTCTGCCTTCATAATTAAGTTCATACATGTTTTCGAGGGCAAACGCATCTACGTCAACTATTACCGGATTAAGCCCCGCCTCTTTTGCAACCATTACATATTCATTTATCTTGTCTTTTTTAACAGCCACTATCAGTACATCCATCATATTCTCTTCTTCAGCCGGCCCGAGAATCTGGAAATCAAGGCTTACATCTTCAATATCAAAAGGTATGTATTGTTCCGCTTCAAATCTTATCTGGTCCTCCAGTTCGTTTTCAGTCATTTGCGGCAATGATACCCTTTTAATAATTACTGAGGAATGCCCGGAAACAGACAAAGCAACATCTTTTGCCTTGATATCACTATTTGAAATAAGCTCTTTTATCGCAGCAACAACCTGGGCGGAATCCAGTATTGAACCATCGACAATGAGTTCAGGCTGGAGGGTTGATATACCAAGTCGTTCAAGCCTATAGACGCCTTTGCGCTCTTTTAGCTGAACAACCTTTATATGCTTGGAGCCGATATCAAGTCCTAATATGTCTTTTTTACCAAATAGTAATGTTTGTAAATCTTTCATATAAATTATTCCACAAAAAAAAGACTATTCCGGCATTTTAATTATCCCGAAGAATAGCCTTCATATAAACAATGTTTTTGTATCAAAATAATTTTACCTCTTATCATGCTGCTTGTTTAACATTAAGCTGAATGATTGTGTTTACGGTAAAATACATATATTTCTTTAATATTTTTAAACAATCCATTACCTACATAGAATCAAATATCTATAGGTCTTGTCAAGGGGATTAATCACTTTTTATTAATAACCCAAAAAATAATATACCCGCTCAATAGGGTTTGCGGTTATTTAAGTACATAAGTCAAACCCATTTTAAATCTTTTTTTCCTGAATAGCGGCATGAAAAGCAATATAACAGTATGTATTTCAAGTCTGCCTGTGAGCTTACATAAAGCAAGCACCCGCTTCCTTGCCGCAGTTATTGAGGGATAATTCTCTGCCGGCCCTATAGCAGTCCATTCATTAAACATAGCAGAAACAACCGCGCTTGCTGACGTTCATAAATAACGTGTGAAAAATTTTGCTGATTGATTTTTGTCGGGGATTTTTTATATCTTATACAGTTCGGGGCGTAGCGCAGTCCGGCTAGCGCGCCTGCTTTGGGAGCAGGATGTCGGGGGTTCAAATCCCTCCGCCCCGACCAGTTTATCTTTTTGTTCTCCTTTCCCTCTTCATTCCTTTATTTCCAAACAAGAGTTTTTTCTTGCCGGTTAAAGAAGGCAATGGTAGTAGTGATGCCACAACTTATCAATCAATTAGCCGCCTGGACTTGCTCTGTTATTAAGGCCCGTGCGGTTCATAACCTAAAGATATACCGTGGAATGTGCGATAAGTATATGAAAACATTAACTTGATAAGGAGGCATTGATCGATAAAATGGAAATACCTATCCTTTTTGGCAGATATCTTGTTCATAGCGGCAGGATCTCAGAAGAGCAGCTTGCAGAAGCGACAAAAGTACAGGCTGAAATAAACATATCCTTTGCAGTCACCGCACTTGAAAATGATTTAATAACCCTTGATGATTTTAAGAAGGCCTTACTTTGTCAGAGACAGGAGGGGATCAGGTTCAGGGAAGCGCTTATACGGTTACAGATTGCAGATGAGAAGACAATTGAAGCGATTGATAAGGCGATTAATGAGAGAAACGTTAAGCTTGGGGAGTTATTAGTTAAAAGAGGGATAATGGAAGAAAACGAGCTTAAAAAAACATTAAATGAATTTAAGGAAAAAGGGACGCTGGAATTATTGTGAAGATTAATCGGAAAGCCATTTGCATTTTTATCATTGCCGGGATCATGGCAATGACATATGACAATGCTTATTCAGAAGCCAGTAACAATATAGATGTTGTTCTTGTAATGGACAGCTCCGGCAGCATGAAAAAGACGGACCCGCATTCCCTGCGTATCCCGGCAGCCAAATTATTCATTTCACTTCTGGGTGACAATGATAGGGCAGGTGTTATAAGTTTTAGTGATAAAAGTTATCCGATAATTGATTTAACGGCGGTTGGCAGTAAAGAAAATAAGGACAATCTGTTCAAAGCTGCAGACAGGATTTCTTCAAATGGCCTATACACTAATCTCCATGATGCATTGAGCAAGGGGCTCTCGGTCCTCGCTGATAACAAGAAAGCGGACAGGAACCGATTCATAGTATTAATGTCTGATGGCATGATGGATGTCGGTGATCCGGATGAGGATATAAAACTTCTTGATAAAATTAAAAACGAGCTTACAATAAAGCTTGAAGAAGAAAAGATCAAGGTATATGCAATAGCATTTACCGAACAATCGGACAAACAACTACTGGAGAAGATATCAAAACGAACAGGCGGTTTCTATAATCTTGCTTTAACAGATAAGGATTTCCATCTTATATTTACCTCAATATTTGAAAGCCTGAAAAGCCCCGATATGCTGCCAATGAACGAGAATGGTTTTCTCATTGACGGATCTATTGAAGAAGTTACTATCGTAGCAACAAAAGGTTCACCTAAAACACAAATACAGCTTAGCGCCCCCGGGGGGCAGCGATATTCCAATAAAGACAAATCCACTGGCATCGGCTGGTTTGCATCCGATAATTTTGACATGATAACTATACAGAAACCTGCTGAAGGGAGATGGGAATTACTTTTCAGCATAGGGGAAAATAACAAGGCTTACATTATTACCAATTTAAAACTTCAGACTAATTTCGATCAATTATATTCAACCTTTGGAGACCCGCTCGATATAAAGATATGGCTCGAAAAAGACGGCGCGCCTATAACAGAACAGGCTGTGCTGGATAAGTTTAATATTTACCTTGAAATGACCGGCCCTGATGGCACAACTTCAAAATTAACACCCTTCAGTAAAGGGGAAGGTATCTATATCAGAAATGTTGCGCCGTTTGCCCCTGGGAACTATAAATTGAGGATTATGGCTCAGGGTAAAACATTTGAAAGGGAAAGAGCTTTTGTTTTTAACGTAGCTGATGTAAAGGAATCAAAAGAGGACATTTTGTCAAAACGGGAGAAGGAAAAGAAGGTCCATCAGCAAGGCGGGCATAAAACTGATGTAAAAAATAAAACAGATAAAATGTCATGGGCAAAGATAATCATTCAATTTATTTGTATTAACCTTGTAATCAGTATCATTGGTTTAGTTTATTGGAAAAGGAAGAGTATTAATAAAATAAAAGTACCAAAAAATTTAACAAAAATTAAGGGCTTGATAAAAAGAGAAAAAGAAGTCGAAACCGGGAAGGTAGAAGAAAAGGAGCAGAAGGACATCAAAACAGAGGCGCAGACAAAAGAAGATCAGGATGTCCCGGTAGTTAAAGAAAAACAAGATGAGCAGGAAGAACAGAAACAGGAGATCGCACTGGAAGAAAAGGAAATTCAGACCGGGCAAGGCGAATATGATGAACTGAAACAAGAGATTTCTCTGGATGGGAATGAGCAGGCAGAGAAAGAATTATTAGAGATAGAAAAGACAAATAGACAGGATATAGAGAAGAACATTAATATCCAGGCGGAAACACAGGAAGTAGAAACCGAAGAGAGAGAGCAACAGAGTAATAATGAAAAGGACAAAGAACCTGATTTAAAAAATGATAATCAGGAGGTTAATGCAGACGGTAATAAACCAATATTAAACCAGGAAGATTTAGATCAGCTGCTTGCATCAGCTAATGAGATGGAAGAAAAAACAGAGGTAGAAGAATCGGAGCAGATAACTGATGTGACACTGGATGGGGAAAGCAGAACACAACAAGTCGGGGAAGAACCTGAGAAGCAGGATGAACAGCAGGCAAATCTGGATGACATATGGCAGGAAGCACTGCAGGAACAGAAAGCGGCAGAAGACGGAGAGGGCAGAACACAACGAGTCGGGGAGGACCCTGAGAAGCAGGATGAACAGCAGGAAAATCTGGACGACATATGGCAGGAAGCGCTGCAGGAACAGAAGGCAGCAGGAGATGTGAAAGAAGATTCTGAAAAGCAGGCAAAGGGTAAAGAAACTGCAGAGCCGCCAGCAGAAGTCGAAACTGATGTGAATTTAAAAGAGGGAACGTCCGGTGATTAAAGTTCCTCCTCTCGTATTATTATTCCTTATTCAGTTCCTCTTGATATTCCTGGGTCTTACGATATTTTTATTTCTTCAGAAGAGAAAGTTGAGTGTTAATGAGATTATTATGCGAGAGGAAGTAACCAGGTTCAAAAGCGAGCTTGCACATATGGAATCCAAAAATAGTGAACTCACTGACTCAAAGGACATGCTAAGTGAATTACAAAAGAAATTTGACGAAGTCAAAAATATTAATGCAAAACTAAAGGAATCCATTAATAAATTAATTCCCGAGGCTAATAGGACCAGGGAACATGAACAGGTAATCAGAGATATAGAGCAAAGCTATGCGGAACTCGATTCATTATTTGTAATACTTCGAAAGGAGAAAGAGCGGTTGAATGAAAAATCAAAATCGTCTGAGGGTCATATCGATAAATTAGAAAAAAAACTGAAGCAATCAGTCAGTAAAGAAGAGTTTGATAATTTAAAAGCCCGTAATAAGAGCCTCGAATTAAAGTTCGATAAACTGAAAAAAGATCTTGAAGATAAAACCGGGGAATATGAAAGCCTTCAAAAAAATTATATATGGCTTGAAAAAGAATATAATGCTTTGTACAACAATATAAGCCACGGATAAACCCTGACTAATTAATTTACACGCATATGTCAGGACTCGGACTTAATAATATTCTGCCATCTCCTTGACTAAGCAACAACCCTATAGGTTATAATTCTACACATATTTGTTCAGGCGCCTATTAAGGCTTAAAGGGGAATCCAGTGTGAAACTGGAGCGGACCCGCCGCTGTAATCCCGATTTCCACTGTTTCGGAATTCACAGTCTCTACAAAATGAACGCCACTTGTTGGATTGACAGGGAAGGCAAGTAGAGATCGGGAGAGCCAGAAGACCTAACTGAACCAGGCCTCACTAAATAGCCTTCGAGGGAAGAGGTTGTGAGGGTAAAGGTTTTGGCTTTTATCCCCAGCTTTCTTTTTGAAAGGCTGGGGTTTTTAGTTTGATAAAAAAGGGGCAAAGTGACAAAGGCACAAAGTAGATAAAATCTTATATTCAGACGAGGCATGAAAATCACATTTGTCATAGGCGGTGCACGAAGCGGCAAGAGTTCATTTGCTATGGGAGAGGCTTCCCGAATTAGCGGCCCGAAGGCATATATTGCGACTGCGGAAGCGTTGGATGAGGAAATGAAAGAGCGGATCGAAAGACATAAGAGGGAACGGGGCGATGAATGGAATACTTTTGAAGAGCCTTTAAAGATTACCGGTCTTATTCCCGATCTTGCAGGCAAATATAAGGTTGTCCTGCTTGACTGTCTGACGCTCTGGCTGTCGAATTCAATGATTACTAACGCGGATGTTAAAAATGAAATTGAGGAGTTGATTAACACATTACGCATTACGCATTACGCATCACGATTATTCATTGTATCCAATGAAGTCGGCATGGGGATTGTGCCGGAAAACAGACTGGCCCGGCTTTTCAGAGATCTTGCCGGAGACTTGAATCAGAAGGTTGCAGCAGTTGCTGACGAAGTCTACCTTGTAACAGCAGGGATACCAATAAGAATTAAAGAACAAAATATAAAAAATTAAAATTAAGATGCGGAGGAAATCATGGAATTAAATACGCTATTATCTTCAATCAAAAATACGAACGGCAAATTTGCAGAAGAAGCTCAAAACCGCCTGGACAGCCTTACTAAACCTCAGGGAAGCATGGGCAGGCTTGAAGAATTTGCAAAACAGCTCGTTGCTATCACTGAAAACCAGATGCCTGTCCTTGATAAGAAGGTAGTTTTCACCTTTGCCGGAGATCATGGCGTTGCTGAAGAAGGGGTATCCGCGTTCCCGAAAGAGGTGACGCCCCAGATGGTGATGAATTTCATTAACGGAGGGGCCGGGATCAATGTCCTCGCAAGACATGCCGGGGCAGAGGTAGTTGTCGTTGATATAGGGGTTGATTATGATTTTGCAGGGGCGGGGTTGAAGTCCTCCTCTACTTTCGTGTCCTCCAAAATTGTTTCAGGCACCAAGAACATGCGCAAAGGTCCTGCCATGACAAGAGATGAAGCTGTGAAATGCATTCAGGTCGGGATCGGGCTGGCAGACGAATATGCCAAAAAGGGATACAAAATATTCGGCACCGGAGAAATGGGCATTGCCAACACAACTCCGTCAAGCGCGATAACGGCTGTCCTGACAGGCAAATCAGTTGAAGATATTACAGGACGAGGGACCGGGATCAATGACGATGCCTGGAAGAACAAGGTGCAGGTGATTAAGGATTCAATTGCCGCCAACAAACCTGACAAGAATGATCCGGTTGATGTCCTTTCAAAAATCGGCGGTGCGGAAATTGCCGGCATAGCAGGACTGATTATCGGCGCGGCAGCAAATAAAACCCCGGTTGTCATCGACGGGTTCATTTCAACAGCAGGCGCATTGATAGCGTATTTAATTGAACCGAAAACCAGAGACTACATGTTCGCGGCGCATATGTCGCAGGAGGTCGGCCACAAGTCCATACTGGAAAAGATAGGCCTCCGTCCGGTCCTTGATCTTGATATGAGACTTGGTGAAGGCACGGGCGCTGCGCTTGCGATGCTGATTATTGAAGGGGGCCTCAAGATATACAAAGAGATGGCCACATTTGCAGAGGCTGCGGTTGCGGGAAAAAAGTAGGGGCAATTCATGAATTGCCCCTACGGTCCATACAACTTCAGGTTAATATGAAAAAACTTTTATTAGCATTTCAGTTTCTTACGATCATTCCCATGCAGGACGTGGGCGATGTTTCTGAAGAGGAGATGGGGAAGACAACTGCGATTTTCCCCCTGGTTGGACTTGCCGAAGGTGTTGTGCTTGCCTTTTTGGCGTCGCTTTTTCTGAAGATATTTCCCGCTGAACTGACTAATGCCCTGCTGGTCCTCATTCTGGTAATCATGAATGGCGGGCTTCATCTTGACGGCCTGTCAGACACCTTTGACGCTGTTGCATCAAGGGGAGACCAGGGAAAAAAGCTTGAGATCATGAAAGACAGCACGGTCGGCCCGATGGGGGTCATAGCCATAGTAATGACTCTCCTGCTCAAGTATGTATTACTGAATGCGGTGTCTTTTCAATCAACGACAGTCGTCTATTTAATGACCGTTCTTTCAATGCCGGTACTGTCCCGGTGGGCAATGGTCACTGCGGCCTTTTACAGCGGCCCTGCTAGGAAGGACGGACTTGGACGGCTGTTCATAGAGCATACCGGAGCCAGGCAGTTTATAGCAGCTACTGCTGCCGTAATTGTTCTTATGGCTTTAGTATGCACAATGGTTTCACAGTTTTCACTTTTAATGTTTTATGTAATGTTTGCCATGCCTGTGCTGTACGCGTTCAGTTTCGGGGCGGTATGGTTTTTCAGAAAGATTTTCGGAGGGATGACCGGTGATTCGTTTGGTGCGGTAAATGAGCTTGCAGTCCTGATTTTTTTAATTAGCGCAGTCATCAATAATGCCGGACAGGCCTGATCAGAATTATGACAAGAGTATATTTAATAAGACACGGAGAGACAGAAGGAGCGGATTCCCGGCGGTATAAGGGGCACATTGATGTACCGCTGTCGGAGAATGGGATTGAGCAGATTAAGAGGGTGGCGGAATATATAGATAAAGAAGGCTCAAAGTGGCTCATGGTAGCTCAAAATATTTCAAGGTTAAACAATATTGAGCAATCATTGAGCAATATTAAGCAGACTATGTTATCCGCTGTCTATTGTTCTGATCTAAGCCGGGCGATAATGAGCGCTGAAATAATCGCCGCGCCTTTTGGTCTTAAGCCCGTTACCGTTAAAGGACTTAAAGAGCGCAGCTTCGGGGTGTGGGAAGGGATGTCATTTGATGAGATAAAAGAGAAATGGCCTGATGCCTTTAATGCATGGGCAGCGGACCCGCTGAAGTTCAGCCCGATGGACGGGGAGAGTACAATTGAGGTAAGAGACAGGGTCATAAAGGCCTTTGAAGAAATTATGAAAAATCATAACGGACAGAATATAGCAATAGTTTCTCACGGGGGTGTGATCCGGGTCCTGTTATGTGAGATGCTCGGCATGCCGCTTGAGAATATTTTTAGAATAGAACAGAGTTTCGCGGCGTTGAATGTTATCGAGATGTGGGACTATCCGGTGGTTAAACTGATAAATTTTATTGCTTAAAAATAGCTTAACATAGCTTAAGAAATGTTCAATATTAGGGGGAGAGAATGGCAGGGAAACACTTTGAAGACCTTGAAGTATGGAAGTTGTCAAGGCAATTGACAAGAGAACTGTACGAAATTACAAGTAACGAGTTTTTTTCAAAGGATTATGGATTATTGAACCAAATAAGACGCGCATCAGTTTCAATAATGTCAAATATTGCTGAAGGATTTGAGAGGGGAGGTAATAAGGAATTTATTCAGATGCTTTATATTGCGAAAGGCTCATGCGGAGAAGTCCGTTCACAACTTTATATTGCACTGGATCAGAATTATATAACTTCGGATAGACATAAAAATTTAATTGAGAAGTCGAAAACAATATCTATAAAACTAAATAACTTCATAGCTGCCCTAAAAAATAGCAACTTTAGCGGCTATAAATACAAACACAATTAAGCTATTATTGAGCAACGTTAAGCTATTTTAAGCTGTATTAAACTATGGCAAAAGCAATAATGATACAGGGAACAGGTTCTGGCGCAGGAAAGAGCGTTGTTGTTGCGGGACTGTGCAGTGCAATGACATGAACCCGGTACTGCTTAAGGCAACAGGAGAGGCAGGATGCCAGGTCATACTTAACGGAAAAGTACATGCGACAATGAAGGCGCATGAATATTACGCGATCAAGGACAAGGTATGGGAGGAAATAACCGCTGCCTATGACAGGCTTTCAAAAGAATATGACCTGATCGTCATCGAAGGGGCTGGAAGCCCTGCAGAGATCAACCTTCAGGAAGAGGAAGTCGTTAATATGCGTGTTGCCCGCTATGCGGATGCGCCGGTCATTCTCGTCGGCGACATCGACAGGGGCGGGGTCTTTGCGCAGTTTTACGGGACAGTGGAACTTCTTAAAGACGGTTCAAGCAGTTCAAGCCGTTTAAACTGTTCAAACGGTTTCATTTGTGATGCCGACTATATCAAGGCATTCATCGTGAACAAGTTCCGCGGTGACATAAACATCCTCAGGCCGGGGTTGAGGATGATAGAAGATAAGACAGGAAAGCCGGTCATCGGCACTCTTTATTATCAGAATCATATGGGACTTGATGAAGAGGACGGGCTGTCGCTTGAAAAACGTTCAACGTTTAACGTTCAACATTCAACGCACAAGACACTTAAAATAGTCGTTCTGAGATTGCGATATATCTCCAACTTCACAGACTTCGCTCCATTTTTATATGAGCCTGATGTTGAGATCAGGTACTCTTTATGGGAGGAAGATATCAGCACCGCTGATCTCATTATTATCCCTGGTTCAAAAAACACGGTCAGCGATCTGATGCTGTTAAGGGAAAGCGGGATTGAGGATTGTGTGAAGGCGGCAGTCAGGAAAGGCGTCGCCCTGATCGGCGTTTGCGGCGGGTATCAGATGATCGGAAATAAGATTTTAGATCTTCATAACATTGAAAGCGCCATGAGGGAAGTCGAAGGGATGGGCTTTCTTAATACCGTTACAACGTTTGACAGGACAAAGACTACATGCCAGGTAGAGGCAATTATGAGTTCAGAGTCAGGAGTTAAGAGTGTTAAAAAAATACTGAAGGGGTACGAAATTCATATGGGGAATACGACAGGGGATGTAGGGATGTTCAGATTGAGAAGATACTCTTCTAATGCCGAACTCTGCAAGGGCGAGATGACCTCGCCCCTACTCATACCCGATGGTTCTGCAAAAGGCAGTGTCTGGGGCACATACATCCACGGCATATTTGACAATGATGAATTCCGGACATCTGTTATCAATTCCCTGAGAGAAAAGAAAGGCCTTCTTTCCCGTGATGTGGAGGTTGATTATCAGGCAAAGAGGGAAGAGGCAATAAACAGGTGGGCTGATACATTAAAGAACAGCGTTGATATCTGTTTTATTTTAAGACAAGTAGGAATGGAATACTGTATGAAACAGTAGGGGCGAGGTCATCTCGCCCTATCAGGGCACGGCACGCCGTGCCCCTACTGGTGGATAGAATATGACGGAAGCAATTACATTGACAGCAGCGTATTTACTGGATATGGCTATCGGTGATCCGAAATGGCTTCCTCATCCGGTACGCTGGATCGGATGGGCGATAGAGAAGATGGAGAGGGTGTTGAGGAAGTGGGAAGTGAGAAGTGAGAAGTCGGAAGTAAAAAGATTGACAGAAAAGCTCTCCGGGATATTGCTGGTTATTGCTGTTGTCGGAGCGACGTATGGTATTTTTTATTTTATTAATTATCTCCTTCTTACTTCCCACTTCCCACTTCTTACTTCTTACTTGTCATTTATCATCCTTGCCGTTCTAATCGCCACTACTATCGCGACACGAGAGTTGGTCAAATCCGCACAGGCTGTGATTGACGAAATTAAAACCGGTGATGTGGAAAGGGCACGAGGCAAGCTGGGTATGATCGTGGGAAGGGACACGCACTCTCTGGATCAGAAGGGAATACTGAAGGCAACTATAGAGACACTTGCAGAAAATGCCTCGGATGGCATAGTTGCGCCTCTCATCTATTTTGCCCTTGGCGGACTGCCACTTGCAATGGCGTACAAAGCAGTAAACACGCTTGATTCAATGGTCGGGTATAAAAATGAAAAATACAGAAACTTCGGCTGGGCAGCGGCCAGGCTTGATGACTTTGCCAATTATATTCCTGCAAGGATAAC
>JACQXG010000053.1 GCA_016208905.1 Nitrospirota bacterium | reverse complement strand
TTGGATGGATCTCAGAAGACAGGCGTCTTCAAGTGGTATGACCGTTCAACAGGCGAGATTGTTGCCAGTCCTGTTATGAAGGGCAGTCCCGGTTCATTCAAGGCCAAAATTATACCTTTTGAGAAAACGAGCGGCGCAATTCAACGGGTGGATTCCGAAGATAAAATCAACTTCGCCCTTGAATACAAGCAAAACGAAAAAACTCTATCCGAAGCACAGAAATCAAAGGCCAAGAAACTTATACATAAAATAGTCAGCAAACAGCCTTATATATGTGAAGACTGCCATCAGAAAGAAAGACCCCTGCTGCCTCTTGATGACATAGGATATCCAAGGGAAAGGATAGATTCTATCACAAGCACGGAGGTTGTCGGCATGATAAAGAATTATACAAAATTCTATATGCCGAAGATGCTGCAGCCCGGCGAGATAGCGCCGAAACAATAAATGTTCCGGCAGATTAATTAAGAACCTGCAACTGTTTCTTGTTCATTTATAAGTTTTTTTCCGCCGAGAAAAGCAGTATATTTCAATCTTGCAAAAAATATATGTGTCCTTGTACGGTTCTGTGCGTCCGGATACGCAATTGATATTCACATTTAAACTTGTCATCCCCGCATACTATGAAAGCCGGGGCAGTCAATTAACTGCTCATTTTTATGTCAGGGATTATTGTAAAATATATTTAATCTTTGTATTCTTAAATAAATTGTTACCCCGAATAATGCAATAAGCGTCTGGCACGGATGCCGGGATGTGCATCGCCATTATTTGAAATGCATTTTTCAGGTTAAATAAATTAAGGAAAACTCTATACATTGAGGAGAATCATAATATATAATTTACCGATGGTTCCCAGGGTAATTCTTGCAGGGATTTTCTCATTTATTTTTCTGATATTATCAGCAATTGTAACTGATCCTGCCTTTGGAATAAGGCTCACATATGTCAAACACCTTTTCGATATTACTCATGACTTCAGCCAGCCAAGTGACGTCTCAGTCTCCAAAGACGGCCATATATATGTTGTAGACGGAGTCAACAACGTAATCAAGGTCTTTAATCAGTCAGGCAAATTCGTTTATTCCTTTGGAAGCAAAGGCCCCCTTAACGGCCAATTTAAATTTCCATTAGGTATTGATGTCAGCAGCTCAGGGAAAGTATATGTTGCTGACTCCGGAAACCACAGGATACAGATATTCGGCCCGACAGGCAACTATCTGAACCAGATCAAACTCCATTCAAAGATCAAGCCGGCAGACCCGACAGATGTTGCAGCCAATGAGTCATTAAACAGGCTCTATGTTGCCGACAACGATAACCATTATATTCTCGTATATGACTTGTCAAATATGCAGTTATTGCAAACTTTGGGCGCACCGGGCATAGAAGAACGCGAATTCAGATACCCCTTCCAGCTGGCCTTTGACAATCATAAATATATCTACATAACGGATGTTGTTAACACAAGGGTGCAGGTTTTCAATCCCGATGGACAATTTGTTACAGTCATCGGAGGATGGGGTGTTGAAAAAGGTCAATTTTTCAGGCCCAAGGGTGTCGCAGTAGATAAGAATAACAGAGTCTATGTAAGTGATAGTTATATGGGGGTAATCCAGGTATTCAAGAATAATGGTGAATTCTATTCTGCTATTGGTGACCCTGAAAAAAACTCTGTTAAGAAATTTGTTACTCCTGCCGGCCTGTTTATTGATAACAACCTGCTATTCGTAGTAGAAATGTTTGCCGATAAAATAAGCGTATATAAGATCGCAGGAGATACTGAATGAAAATTGCCAATTGCATATTGTCAATTTTCAGTCTGATTATCATTTCCCTGCTACTCCAGCCGGGCGTCTCCCATGCTGAACAGGTCCAGGCGCCGAGGAATCCTGACTCTGCAAAAGAATGCGCCATATGCCATTACAACTGGATAGATACGTTTTATATCGACGGAAGAGGGTCTGATCTGGTTGAATATCAGACAGAGAGGGTCGCCGCCAAACCTGAAATATGTTTTTCCTGCCATGACGGAAGCGTTGTTGATTCAAGGGCCAGAGTGTATAACGATCTCAGGCATAAGATAAATAAGCCCCCTCCAGCGCATATGAACATACCCAAAATATTCCCTCTGGACAAAGACGGAAACATGCAATGCTCTACATGCCACACGGCCCATGGCGTTGCCAGCGAGATGGGTATTGAAAAGACTATCTTCATCAGGGCGTCCAATAAAGACTCGGGCATGTGCAGGATGTGTCATGTGGACAAAGACGGAGGGCCGAAATTCGGCAACCATCCCGTAGGCCCCTCTGAAATGAAAATTCCCCAGCAGCTTGTGGACAATGGCGCTGTTGTTGGTGAAGGGAAAAATAATATAATCTGCGAAACCTGTCATACAGTCCATGGCTCGCCGAATGAAAGCTTTTTGATAGAGAGCGCCAGAAACTCGCGGCTTTGCCTTGAATGCCATGCTGACAAAAATATTTTTACCCCTGAGGGGAAAAGAAACCATTTTCATGTCATAAATGCCATCCCCGGGAAAGTGAAAATACCCTCTGACCTGATAAAGAAGGGCGCTGAATTAGGTCCCAACGGAGAAATAATCTGTCAAACATGTCATAAAATACATAATAACAATATAGAATCGAATCTGCTGTTAATCAAGAAAGACGAAAAATCCAGTTTATGCCTTACCTGTCATACGGACAAGCAATATCTTGCGGGCACAAAACATAACCTGACGCATTCCGCGCCTGAGGAAAAGAACCTTGAAGGGAAGACGGTCAAGGAAGCCGGCATATGTTCGCCGTGCCATCTGCCCCATAAAGAGGCCAGAAAAGCAGGAGACGGATCAGACTTCACCACACAGCTTTGTCTTAGCTGTCACAGCAAGGGGAATATCGGCGAGAAAGTCATTCCGGCGGACTATAAGCATCCCGTTGATGTCAATCCCTTTGAAATAGATGACCCTGATGTGCTGCTGACTACCATAGGGGTAAAAAAAGAAGATTTGCAGTTGCCGCTTTTTAATAAATACGGGGCCATGGATATAAACGGAACAGTTACCTGCGCCACCTGCCATGACCCCCACAGATGGCGCGCGGACTCAACAGAAGGAGAAACAAGACAGGATGTCAAGGGCGACTATACAACATCCTTTCTTAGAAGACCATCACCTGTGCTCTGTAATGAATGCCATAACACGAAATTTTCAATCGCAAACTCTAAACACGATATTCAGAAGGTCGCCCCTGAAGAAAAGAATTATTTGGACCAAACCATCACCGAGTCAGGTCTCTGCGGGGTATGTCATATAATCCATGGGGGACAGGAAAGTTATCTGTGGGCAAGAAAAATAACCACCAAAAGCGGTCTCAGTGTAATGGACCTGTGCATTAGCTGTCATAATGATAAAGGGATGGCAAACAAAAAAGTAATTAAAGAACATTCACATCCTGTCAACATTTCGCCTTCTGAAAAACATCTCTCTACCACGCTGCCTCTTTTTGATAAAAATGGGAAAGTATCAAAGGAAGGTTTCATGGCCTGCCAAACGTGTCATGACCCTCACCGATGGGACCCCATAAATATTATTAAAGAAGAACACTTCAAGGTAGAAGGAAATTCCCAAAACAGTTTCTTAAGACTGGAGAACTCCCCATCACCTAAGCTGTGCGAAAACTGCCACCGTGACCAGGCGTTTGTAGAAAAAACCGACCATGACCTGCTTATCACAGCTCCGGCAGAAAAAAATATCATTGGGCAGGCCCCTGCTGAATCGGGGACCTGCGGGGTCTGTCATCTGGTTCATAACGGTAAGAACAAAATTAAACTCTGGTCGCAGGGCTTTGCGGATGGATCAAGTATTATGGATATGATGTGTAATTCCTGCCACTCGGAACACGGCGCTGGAAAATCAAAAATACCTCAAATAGATACCCATCCCGATAATATGCTTATTACAAATGCCGGGCGAAATGTTAAAGGCACACCTAATTATTTCCCGATTTTTGACAAGGGCACAGGCAGCAGTACATCCGTCGGAAACATATCATGCCCTTCATGTCATGCCGTACATCAATGGGATCCAAGGTTTAATGTAAAAGGGAAAGGGACCAATATCGAGGGGACCTCAAACAACAGCTTCCTCAGGCATCAGACTTATGACTTGCTGTGTGTAGACTGTCACGGGCTTGATGCCTTATTCAGATTTAAATATTATCATGACCCGGAGGAAAGGGTTGAAAAAACTAAAGGCCTGTTTATCCCTGAAATAACCTGGTAAGGAAAGGGGGTACTATGTCTTAATACTTGCCGCAAAACTCCCCAAAAAGGCCCCAAGGGTGTCCGCCAAAACATCACCAACAGAAGCATCTCTCCCAGGGACAAAAGTTTGATGGAGTTCATCTGTTATACCATAAATGCTGGCTAAGATAAGGGCCGACACAAAGACATATTTACTTATGCCGCTTTTCTTTAAAGAGAGATACAACAGATAAGCAAGGGGAATATAAGCGCACATATGAATGACCTTATCAAAATTCGTGGGTAACTTAGGCAGGGGAATATTATTTTGGGAAGAAAGAAAAAAAATAATTCCCATGTAGCCTATAGTAAGAAGCCAGTAAAAAACAACTGACCTTGACGTTGTATGCTTTCTTCCCACTTTGTGCATCTTACATTCAGACTGTACCTTGCGTGATTTCATATATTCCAGATAGACAGCCGACTTTATGCTGATTCCGGGCATTCCGGCTTTTTCTCTATTCATGAGATTTGATTTTGCGATCGGCATTAACTCCAAATTCAGGCAACATATATTTTACATCATTCAAAAATATTCAGCCATAAAAGTGCCTTATGAAGAACACCGCCAATGAAAATTGCAAAAGGAAATACAAACGCCGCGGTTAACATGGCTATTTTAAATCCCTTCTCTTTAATAATCATGAATAAGTTTGCAATGCATGGAATAAACAGCGTTATTGTAACAAGGCTTACAACAACCTGCTCGGTATTGAGAAGGCCCTGTTCCTGCAACTGGAAAAGACCGGCGGCCCCGTAGTCTCGTCTCAGAAATCCCATAATAAATGAGCTGGTCGCCTCTGCAGGCAGTCCTAAAACGCTGACAATCACCGGCGAGGCCAACTCCTGGGCCAATGGCAGAATCATTAATTTGTCGGCAGAAAATAATATCAATGTGCCCAGTATAAAAAGAGGGACTGCCTCTTTCAGATACCACTCAATTCGCCATAATGTTTTTATGAACACGTTTGATAATTGAGGAAGCCTGAGCGGAGGCAGTTCAAGTATGAAATCGGCCCTCTGGCCCGGTATCAGTTTTGCGGAAATAAATCCCGTGAAAATAATTACTGCAACAAGGGTGCCTGCCCATATTAATACCGCACTCACAGGTTGCTTCCCGAACATCCCTAGAACCACACCAAGCTGGGCGGAACACGGCACGCCAAGGGCAAGGAGAATAATAACAATAAGTCTTTCCTTTGGTGTATCAAGTATTCTCGTTGTGAGGGTCGCCATCGTGTCGCAGCCAAGCCCTAAAACCATTGGCAGGACTGCCTTGCCGTTTAGTCCCATGATCCTGAAAACTTTATTTAACATGGCTGCCAGCCGCGGTAAATAACCGGAATCCTCCATTATTGAAAATGCAATAAAGAACGTCGCGGTTATAGGCAGGATTATGGCTATAGCATAAGTAAGAGCCATTGTTATTACCCCATATGGCCCTATCAATAGTTCCTGCAGCAGTTGAACGGGCAATAAAGCCTTAACAATCTTTACAGCCCACGGATTAAGATATTCTCCAAAAACAACTTCCTCGAAAAAATCCACTAGTGTACCGGCGCCAAATCTGCCTACAAATTCATATACAAGATAAAGCACTATCATCAGGAAGGGAAATCCCCATACAGGATGTGTTGTTACCTTGTCGAAAAATCCTGATAATCTTTTTCTTTGTACAGCAGTTTTTCTGATGATTTTGCCTGCTACATCTTCAACTACTTTTAGCCTCTGCTGGCTGATTATATAGCTAAGGGGCTGGGAATATTTTTCTGCAGCCTCATTTATATATGACTCAATAAGATTTATTTTCTCTTTGCCGAGATTACTGATTAGCCAGCTTCTCAACGTTTTGTCTCCGGAAAGCACCATAAGAGCTGTCGAGCGCCTTGAGATGCGGGACTCCGGCAAGAGAGGGGCGATCTTTGAAATATATTTTTCAATATTAGAGTCATAATTAAATTTATAATCTGACACTCTGGGCTTAACAGCAACCTTCTTCAGGGAATTAATGCCTTTTTTCTGGACAGCTATGGTTGAAACAACGTCTAAGCCGAATATTTCACTGAGTTTATTTTCTTCTATGATTATTCCCCTGTTTGACGCTTCATCCCGCATATTTAAATCAATAACAAGCGGGAGTCCCATTTCAATAAGCTGGATGGTGATAAAAAGGGACCTCTTCATATTTTTTGAGTCGGCTACATGTACCACTGCATCAGATTTTTTTTGCAGCAGGATGTCCCGGGTGACTTTTTCATCTTCACTCATGGGGATAAGACTATTGACCCCGGGCGTATCGATAATCTGATATTTTTCCCTTTGAATAGATGCTTCACCTTTTGTTATTTCAACTGTTGTCCCCGGATAATTGGACACCATGACGTAGCGTCCCGTCAGCAGACCAAAAATCGCACTCTTGCCCACATTCGGGTTACCAACAAGACATATTGTAGGGGCCTCGCTTTCTACTTCATTTTGCTTATTGCTGTGATCGTGCATTCGCTCATGATCTCCTGTTCTCATGTTGGAAAATTAATTAATTGTCGATACCTTAAACGCAATATTCATTAATAGGAACATGCACACTTTAATTCAAAGCCTCATGCATAATTTCTATTATAGTCATCGAGTTAATTAATTTATTTTTCAATGTCTGCATTATTCGGGTCAATGACTATGCATTGTCTTTGCATTTATTGCAGTATCCGTAGATCTCCATTTTGTGTGACACAGACAGAAAACTGAATTCTTCGGCAACCCGCTCCTGCAGCCTCTCGATCTTCAGGTCTTCAAATTCCGTAATTGATCCGCATTTCATGCATATGAGATGATCGTGATGGTCATCTGCTGATAACGGCTCATATCTTGTAAGGTGGTCTGCAAAGACCCTCTCTGTGGCAAGACCTGACTTATTAAGGAGTTTCAATGTCCGGTAAACTGTCGTAAATCCTATGTCATTGTATTTTTTGCTGATTTCTCTATAGAGTTCTTCTGCAGTTACGTGTTCACCGGTTTTAAGAAATTCTGAGGCAATTACATCCCTCTGACGGGTCGATTTTAATCCCTTTTCCCTAAGGAAACTCTTCAACTTCTCTTTCTTTTCATTTATCAGTTTGATTTCTTTTGATGTGCGCGCCCCTGATATCTTCATGGCTTTAATTTTATATATTATCCTCCTCTTTGTCAAGGAAATTGAAATTCATTTTCAATTAGGCTGTGATAATATTGATCGATCAGGGTTCATATTGACCCTGCATTATCCGGGAAAATTTTATCGATTATATACTTTCTTTAAGAATGAATGTCATGACACGGAAAGTTCATTGATATGAAGATGGGCAATATCCCGTCGGCTGCAGTTAAATATTTGCCAACGGGATATTTGTCTTGCGAGTGTTATCTGGTAGATTCTATCTGCTATTCAAAAGTTATTGCCTCTGAAGGGCAAGTATCTGCAGCCTCCTGGCAATCACATGTATCACATTTATCCTCTCCCTTGACGAATGCCTTTTCATCAGATCCGAGTTCAAATACTTCAGGACAAAGTTCAACACACGTAGCACAGCCTGTACATTCATCATAATTAATTACAGGTTTCATAATATTTTCTCCTCCCAGTTTAATAAATATTCAGTCTGAACATTATCAATATGATAAATTGCTCTCTATTTTAATACTTCATATTTTTCATAAATCAATAAGGCTTTTTTATTCTTCAAATGATATTGCCTCTACCGGACAAGTATTGGCCGCCTCATCACAATCACAGGTATCGCATTTATCCTCTGCTATAACATATGCTTTTTCATCCCCTTGCATTCCAAATACATCGGGACAAAGTTCAACACATGTACCGCATCCTTCACACAAATCATAATCGATAACCGGTTTCTTCATATCTACCTCCCATTCTCAACAGCTTAGTCTGGAGAAACCATACTCCATTTATAAAACAATTAATAATATATAGGCGTTTAAATATAATATGCGTATTCTATCACATATCAATGCATTGCATAAGGCGCTAATCTATATATAAAAAACTCTAATTGCACTTATTCCGGACCACATTATTCTACAGGAGTTACTATTGCCATTACAACAAGCCTTTCGCCCCTGTCCGCAGTAAAACCATGCTGTACCATAGGGTCACATGGAAGACATGTCTTCTCATCCGCCTCTATAATCTCGTCTCCGACAGTAAAGGTCCCCTTCCCTTCAACAACATACATTAAGAGCCTCATCGGCGCCTTGTGAGGGGCCAGTTTCTGTCCCGGCTCAAGACACATGAGGGCCACCCTCATCTCCGGCTTGTCGGTAAGCATTTCCCTTGATATCTTGTTCGGGTAAAATTTTATTAATTTTTTAAGATCGAGTATTTCCATGTCACCCTCCTTTAAGATATGGTGTTAAGATTATGTCAATTATATCTCTATTTCTCTGAAAATGATATTGCCTCTACCGGACATATTCCGGCAGCTTCTTCGCAATCACAGGTATTGCATTTGTCCTCTGCAATGACATATGCCTTGCTGTCATCCGCCCGGAGTTCAAACACTTCCGGACATACCTCAACGCAGGAACCGCAGCCGATGCACAGCTCATAGTCAACTACAGGTTTTTTCATAGCACTTACCTCCCAATGATGTTTTTAAATTAGAAAGTTTATCAATCGCTTCTTTGGGCGGAACGGCACAAAGCTTCGATTGAGTGTAATTAAAAACCCCCCTCCCCTCTCCTAATTCCTTATTGCACGAAATGATACATTCTCCGCAATTCACACAGTTTATGTCTTTTTTCGGCAGCCTCGGTCTAACATTCATAAAACAGACCCGTTCACACCCCTTGCAATCCGTACATGCAGCAAGTTTTACAGGGTCAGCATTCACCCTTAAAGAAACAGGACTTGCCCATCCGAACAACATCTGCATGAGTCCTGCGCCGCACACATACTTGCACAGGGTATGCCGCACAATCATTGCTGAAATAAATATGTATATGGAGACACCGATGATACCCGCTTTCACACCAAAGGTGAATTCCCAGTTAATTATCTGGCCCCATATCGTGCGGGGGTTGACGAAGTATCCGGTCAGTGCTGTACCGGCAATTAATGGAATGAGCATCATGCAGAAGACAGCCAGTAAAATGTACGGCAGTCTGTTTTGTGAGGGGATGCCGCTGTCATTCGGCTTTTTGTTTAAAAGACTTCTCCTGCCGAATATTTTTGTTGTCAGAAAATCAAAGAGTTCAAACAATGCCCCTTCCGGACAGAACCACCCGCAGAAGAACCTTCCTGTAAGCGCGCCGAGCACAGGGAACACCGAAAGGATGAGGACCCACGGCAGGATGGCCTTAAGAAAGAAGCGCCACGCAACATGTGAGGCATTTCCCAGGGAATGAATTTCGTAAAACCCTTTCTCCAGCCCTATGCTCCATTCACTGCCGAAAACAATCAGGCTTCCTGTTGCTGAATCAAAACGCAGGACATCAAAAACAGGGGCGAGGATTATCAGCAGGACAAACAAAACCTGAGTTATACGCCGCATTATATGTAGTGCATTTCCGTTCATGATTCTATGATGAAACAAAATGATTTTATTGTGTATGACTCAGGTCATAGATAATGAGATGATCCGTTAAAAAATATATGCCGGAGCGGACATTATACCCATCCACCCCGGCATATAGTGAATTTCCTGATAGTTAAGAACCGGATGCTGCGGGTTTCTTTCCAAGAGTAAGCACATCGACAACGAGAATCAGTACGCCCACCAGAAAGCCGACACCAAAGATCGCCCTGAATATCCAGAACCAGAGGTTGTAGTTAGCTTTGACGGAAACATAGTCCAGGCCAAGGAGTCTTTCCAGATAGGTTTGGACCATTCCCGCGCCTGTAATAGTGACCACGATAAATACCATGGATATGGTCATCCACCAGAATGCCTGATATCCCTTTGACTGGTTGAACTCCTTTGCTCCCCTTATGGACGGCACTGTTACATAAATCATCGCTACGATAAGAAGAACGTATGCTCCGTAGAATGCAAGGTGTCCGTGGGCGGTCGTGAGCTGGGTCCCGTGGGTCCACTTATTGACCTGCGGCAGGGTATGTATGACACCCCATAACCCTGCTCCGACAAAATTGAATATGGCATGCGACACCGTTAAATATAATCCGATCCTGTTGCTGACAACGCCCCGTGTCTCACGTGTTGTCCTGAAGGCGTCCCAAACCATCAGCAGAAGAGGAATCGGTTCGAGTGAACTGAAGATACCGCCTACCCATAGCCAGTATGACGGCGTCCCGATCCAGTAATAATGATGTCCAAGCCCGAGGATACCAGTAAACATCACAAGGCCGACTTCGATATACATCCATTTTGCCAGCACCTTTACATCTGTGCCGAGGAGTTTGTGAAGCATAAAGGCCAGAAGGGCGGCAGCGATTAATTCCCATGAACCTTCAACCCAGAGATGGACCACCCACCACCACCAGTACTGGTCCTTGACCATGCTCTTTGTATAAAACATTCCCGGCAGGTACATCAGCGCGAGGAAGGTCAACCCGCCAAGAAGGACCCCCTGTACTGCGGTGAATTTCTTTGTCTTCATTATCGTCATGAAACAGTTGAAGAGGAAAAGAAGAACAGACACCACGATAAGTATGTCGGCCCAGCGCGGCGCTTCTATGTATTCCCTGCCCTCATTAAGAAGAAGTGTGCCGAATATTTCTATGTTGGCCTGCGGAAAGATGCCCATTACAATATATCCGACAACTACAAGGGTCACGGCAAGAACAGTGGCCCAGAACTGAAATTGCGCCAGCGGAAGACTCCACAGTTCTGTTTCCGATTCTTCAGGCACAACGTAATAAGTGGCCCCCATCATGCCCATGAGAAGCCATACGACAAGGGCGTTAATGTGCAGTGTTCTTATGGTATTGAAGTTCAGGATAAAGAAGTCCGGCCACATAAACTGAAGTGCGGCAATAATGCCTACCAGCACCTGAACAAGAAAGAGCACCACAGCGGCCGTATAGAAGTTCAGCGCTATTTTCTGACTTTGGTATTTCATTAATAATCCTCCATATTGAAATAAATTATTTCAGCGTTACCAGATACTCTGCGAGGTCCCTCAGTTCCTGGTCGCTCAGCTCGTTAAAGGCTGGCATTGCAGAGTCAGGCGCAAGAGCTGCAGGATCTTTTAAATGGGCAATATGCCACTCCGGATCAGGCTGCTTTGATCCTGCATTCGTAAGATCAGGGCCTGCAACACCACCAATTCCCCTTATCTGATGACATGCCGCGCAGTCATGCTGCTGAAAAAGGACCTGACCAGCGCTTGCGGCCTTCCCTGCAGCGGCCTGGGCCAGTATGGGCGGAGGCGGCCAGTTATTTGTGTCCACTTTTGACATCCAGTCAAGGAAAGCCATCAGGTCGTTCGCCTCTTTTTCCGAAAGGCCCAGCACAGGCATGGCGGCATCCGGTCTTATCGCCCTCGGGTTCATAATGAATTTTTTAAGATAGCCCTTGGGCTTGCGGACAGTTGCCTTGGTCATATCAGGGGCAAAGTACGAGCCATTGCCGAGAATCGTATGACAGCCGATACAGTCATATTTGTGCCACACTTTTTTCCCGGCATCAACTTCTGCCGTTATTTCCGGAGCCCTGCTGTCAAGTTTTCCCATGGTATCGACCGTAAGAACAATGAGAATAACAAAACAGAGTACGCTCCCCCAGATGAAAAGGTGCTTTGCAGCATTGTTGCTCATTGATGATCCTCCTTTCAGAAGTTGTGATAATTAGAGGTTATTTATATACAATCGAAGATACTAACACAATGATTTAAATCATATGATTTAAATCATATCAGGAAAAGCCCTGCTGGAATGTCTATATCCAGAATTCCGGGTATCTTCTGTTTCTTGCTATATTATTTATCAATAGCGCAACCACCAGCATAATTGATGCGCCGATTCCCACAGGAACTATTACATAATAAAATCCCATATTATGTATTTCCTCACTGCCTATAACAGCTATCAACGCAGTAGCTCCCCCTGGAGGATGAAGGGTCTTAGTCGCATGCATAAACGCAATCGCAGTGGCAACAGATACAGAGGCCGCCATCCACATATGTTCATTAAACATCTGATAACTCGCGACACCTATAACTGCGGAGATGACATGCCCGCCGAGGAGATTTCTCGGCTGGGCCAGCGGACTTCTTACAGCGCCATAGATAAGTACCGCTGATGCCCCGAAAGAACCTATAAGCATAGTAAGGTCCGTGCCGGCAAGTATGTTGAAGTTTATATAAGCTACTGCGGCTATTCCAAGGAAAGCGCCTGTCCATGACCAGACAATCTCTGATAGACTGACCGACGGAGGGCTGTTGGTGGTCCCCTTCATTTTACCGAAATACCCTCCAAGCATATTTGATGACTTCTCCTGAGTTGTCACGGTTTGTCCTTGATAACCGATGCCCGTACAATATCAGCCCTGGAAACAATCCCCGTTAATACGCCATCCAGATTAATAACAGGGACCCTGTTGATATTTTTTTCTGTAAAGATATCGGCAATCTCATTAATAGTGGCTTCTTCACCAACGGTTATGGCAGGTGCTGTCATGATGTCACGCGCACTTTGTTCTTTGATAGACACCGCGACACACCCTTTCCCTTTCAGGCATTCGGCTATGACCCTCATGAATGATTTTGAACTTTTTGCCCCCATACTGGAGAGAAAATCTTTTTCTGATATGACCCCCACCACTTTTTTGTCCTTCTTAACAACGGGAATTCCGGATATCGCGTGCCGTGCCATCAGCTCTGCGACCCTCTTTAGAGAGACATCTTTTTCCACTGAGATTACGTCCCTGGTCATAATGTCTCTGGCTTTAACAGAGCGCGTGATACGTGACAGGGCATGCTTATATGCAAACTTGTACAACTCCTTAAAGTCTCCCGGAGTGATATCCAGATATCCCGGGATGTCCTTCATCGCATCAATGATGTCTGCATCTGATATGTCGATTTTAACAGGGACGCTCTTTTCTTCCCCATATTTACTCATACAATATTCACCCTCGCATGATAAAACAGCACAAAGTCAAAGATACTGCTTAATAATTTAATTAAATTCCGGAATGCCTGCAATGATATAAATCATATGAACCTTAATGTTGCATAAATCAGGCGAGCGGCCTTGCCGTAACACCCTTACATGTATAATTTAAAGTAACTGTAAGGTAAAATCAGGATTGAAACAGGTTGATGGATGCGGATTCTATTATCGGATCTTTAACTGTGATATACTTATTTTATCGCAATTGAAGGGGGAAGGGGATATTGATTTATTCCTCTATTGCATCAAAAAATAACATAACGCCGCTGATTACAACCTTTAGGGACGTGGTGGAGAAAATATCTGTTCCGGTAATTCAATAAAAATTATTTGTCTGAAACTCCAGGTTATTTATTCCGGGCTCAAGGAGAAGATAATTGATTGCTATATTTAAAACTCTCACTGCAAAATTTATCTTCATAAGCATCATCATCCTGTCTTTTATAATCGTCTTTGTGTATGAGAGTTTTTATTTTACGCGCCATATAGAAGGCGAGGCTGCAAAGATGAACTACGCGGGACAGATGCGGTTCCGCTCTTTTGAAATGGCGTGGCTGGCGCATAATTTATCGGAAAAGACGGTCCGGGGGACCGGGCCAGGAAGGGCCTTTTCTCTGGAAGAACTCGAATATGAGATCACCATATTTGAAAAGATACTTAAGGAGCTGGAGGAAGGCAATGCCGCGCTTAATATCAAGCCTATTGCTTATCATGGGGAAGAGACAGCGCTTTATTTCAGGCGTATTGCTGATGAATGGCATACTGCGCTGAAGCCCATACTTTTAAAGGTGCTGGCGCTTCCTGACGACATGCCGGAAGAAGAGGTCCGGACGCTGCTTGATAAATATGATACAAGGGTCCATGGTTATGTAAATGAAATAGACAGGCTCACAAAAGTTTTTGAAACCCACTATAACACGGAGATTGAGGAGTACGACCGCATCAGGCTCTATCTCATCCTGGTTTTTGTGTTGATTGCCGCGCCCTTGGTTATTTTTATGCGGCGGACTATCGTCACTCCGATAATACGGCTCAAGAAGGCGGCAGAAGAGATTGAGAAAGGGAATTTCAAGGTAAGCGTTGATACAAAAAACAGGGACGAGATCGGGGACACGGCGAGGAGTTTTAATCAGATGGCGCAGACCCTTGATATCGCCTTTGATAAAAATATCAGACTGGCCGGCAATCTTAAGTCGCTTTACACAGTATCAAACGAAATCATCAGCGAGCTTGATATTGACGGGCTTCTGAGATTAATCGTGGAAAAGGCCAGAGGCCTCATCGGCTCAAGATACGCAATCGTAAGCACTATTAAAGACAACGGCGAATACGAGCATTTTATCCCTGCCGGTATCGAACCTGAGATGGTCGAACAACTGAAGGAGAAAACAGCTTTGCCGCAGAGAAGAGGGCTGCTGGCATATCTTCTCCAGGAGGGCAAACCGCTGCGTATTGACGATATACCGGCACATCCCGCATCCTTCGGGTTTCCTGAGGGGCACCCCCATATGAAGTCTTTCCTGGGAGTGCCTATAATCCTTCACGAAAAGGTCATCGGCAGGCTGTATTTTACAGATAAGATACTCCCCAATCAGGCAGGCGCAGGGGTCTTTACGCAGGAGGACGAAGAGCTCGCGGTATCTCTTGCCAACACAGCGGCGCTGGCTATAAATAATGCCCGCCTCCTGAAGGCGTTTAAGGTAAGTGAAGCCAGCCTCAGCAATGCCCAGCGGATCGCCCGTCTTGGGAACTGGGATTGGGACATAGCAAGGAATGAACTGCGCTGGTCTGATGAGATCTATCGTATCTTCGGTTTATCGCCGCAGGAATTTGGCGCAACATATGAGGCCTTTTTGAATTCCGTCCATCCTGACGACAGGGAGTTTGTGACAGAAGCAGTAAATCAGGCTTTATCCGGTAGAAAGCCCTACAGCATCGACCACCGTATTCTTTTGCCGGACGGCTCGGAGGGCATTGTGCATGAACAGGCGGAAGTAATTCTTGACGAGGCAGGCAGGCCGGTTAAAATGGCAGGGACAGTGCAGGACATCACAGAGAGAAAGACGCTGGAACAAGGCCTGGTCGAATACGGGAAAGAGCTTATGGCCCTTGCAGATTCATTTAATGTTATTTCCGCAGTGCTCCTGACGGAAAACCTGTATGAAGCTATATGTAATATTGTGACGAGAAATTTCGGGCTCAGGATGTCATGGCTCGGGGTTGTTGGAGAAGGATGCGATAAGGTGAAACCTGTTGCCTGTGCAGGATATGAGTATGGAAATTTATTAAGCGTAAACAGCAAACCGGATATCCTCACGACTCCCGAATGCCCCTCCAGCAAGGCCTTAAAGGCAATGACGCCGATAATACTGCAGGATATGGAAGCCGCCCCCTCGTTATCATCATGCAGCGCAGAGGCAATTAAAAGAGGTTATCGTTCCCTGATGGCGATACCGATGCTTGATTCAGATGCCGACGCGATGGGAGTGCTCACTCTCTACAGCGGAGAGCCGATGTTTTTTACAAAGAAGAAGGCGCATATCTTTCGCCTCTTTTCCAACTACGCATCCATTGCTATCGAGAACAGAAAGCTCATTGAAGGGCTTGAAGAAAATGTGAAGGACCGGACCAGGGAGCTTGAGGAGGCAAGGCTTCAGGCAGAGACCGCAAACAGGGCCAAATCGGATTTCCTCGCAAACATGTCGCATGAGCTGAGGACGCCGCTTAATTCGATCATCGGTTTTTCACAGTTGATGATTGACGGAATGGCGGGCGCAACTTCGGATGAGCAGAAGGAGTATCTGACGGACATTTATGACAGCGGGAAACATCTGCTTGCGCTGATAAATGACATCCTTGATTTATCTAAGATCGAGGCGGGTAAAATGGAGCTTGAGCTCTCGGAATTCGACCTGAAAGGACTTATTGACAGGAGCCTTGTTATGTTCAGGGAAAAGGTACTGAAGTACGGCATAAGGCTTGAGGCTGAAGTTGAGGAAGGGCTTGGCGCTGTTACAGCGGACGAGAGAAAGATAAAGCAGGTTTTGTTCAATCTCCTGAGTAATGCCTTTAAGTTTACAATGGACGGGGGTTCCGTGCGTGTGCAGGCGCGGAGAGTTCAGAGTTCAGAGTTAAGAGTTCAGAGTATGGGAATCCCCCCTTTGGCAAAGGGGGGTGAGGGGGGATTTTTAACTGATTTCATCGGAATCAGTGTCGAGGACTCCGGGGTAGGCATCTCTGAGGAAGACCGTGCAAGGCTTTTTCAACCCTTTCAGCAGCTCGCGTCGCCGATGTTGAAGAAGCGCCCCGGTACAGGGCTCGGACTCAATCTGTGCAGACAACTTGTAAAACTTCACGGAGGCAGGATATGGGTTGAAAGCGAGCCCGGTCACGGGAGCAAGTTTATATTTGTGATTCCACGCAAGGCAAAACAACCGGTTGAAAAAAGAATTATAGACCCTTTAAGAAGGGTCCTTACATGGCAGCGCTTTTTGGCGCATTTTGACAGGTTCCTCTCTTACTATAAAAGGAATGACCGTCAGTTTGGATTGATGAATGTAAAATTTCACGAAATGAATATGCCCGATAATCACGTCTCTATTGTTAAAGCCCTGAAAGAGACTATCCGTAAATATGAAGTAATAACATATAATGAAGACAATGACTGCTATTGCATAATCCTTCTTGACGCAGACAGGCAGACCATGGAACATGCAGCCGTCAGGATAGGCGCAGTATTAAAAGATAATGGACATCCAAATACCGTAAAGACTGCGGTTTACAGGGAAGACGGAGAGAATATTGAGGAGATGATCAGGGTATTGAATAAGTGAGGGGACATGAAGATACTTATAGTTGACGATGACGCCAAAAACCGTAAGCTTCTGAAGGTTGCGCTCAGAAATTACGGATATGAGACAATAGAAGCCGAGAATGGCTACCGGGCTGTCATAAGCGCAAAAGAGCATATGCCGGCCCTGATTTTAATGGACATACAAATGCCTGTAATGGACGGCATATCGGCATTAAATACTATTCGCGCAGATGAAAGCATGAAGGATGTCCCGGTGATAGCGGTAACTTCTTATGCCATGAAAGGCGACCTGGAGAAATTTATTTCAGAGGGCTTTGACAGTTGCATGACAAAACCAATTGATATAAAGAAGCTTATGGGATTGGTTGAGAAATTTATAAAAGGCAGTGAATAGTGAATAGTCAAAAAAATACCTCTACTTCACTATTCGCTAAAAAGGGGAAAAATATGTCTGATGAAACCAAGAAACCCAGGGTCCTCATAGTTGACGACGAAGAGAGAAACCGCAGGCTTATGTCTGCCATACTGAAAAATTACGGCTATATTTTTGAGACGGCAGTGAACGGCATTGAGGCCCTGGAGAAGACAGAAAAGTTTCAGCCCGATCTGATTTTTCTTGATATCATGATGCCGGTAATGGACGGATATGAGGCATGCAAGAAACTCAAAGAAAACCCCTCAACTCAGCATATACCTGTAGTTATAATTACCGCCCTTATGGAAAGAGAGTCCATGCTTAAAGGGCTTGAGTCCGGCGCAAATGACTTCCTTCTGAAACCTGTGGACCCTGCAGAGGTTGCCATAAGGGCAAAAAATCTCCTGCGGATAAAAGAATTTGAGGATTTTCTTAAGCATCATAATGAATTGCTTGACGCAGAGGTAAAGCGCAAGACGGTCCAATTGAAAGAGAGTTATATCGATACGATACACAGGCTTACCAAGGTTGCCGAATATAAGGACGAGGACACGGCCTCGCATATCAAAAGGTCAGGCTATTACGCCAAAATATTGGCCCATAAATTGGGATGGACAGAGGACGCAGCCGAAAATATTTTTTACGCTGCTCCGATGCATGATATCGGTAAGATCGCCATTCCCGCAGAGATACTCCTTAAACCTGCAAAACTCAGCCCTGAGGAATTTGCGCTGATGAAAACCCACACAGTTATAGGGGCCAATATTTTAAACAGCAGGAAGTCCAGAATTATTCAGACGGCAGAGATAATCGCCATAAGTCATCACGAGAGATGGGACGGCACAGGATACCCCAAAGGTCTTCAGGGGGAGGCAATCCCGATTGAGGGAAGGTTGTACAATATTTGCGACCAGTATGACGCCCTTCGCAGCAAAAGGCCGTATAAGCCCTCATTTGACCATGAAAAGGTATTCAGGATAATTACAGAAGGCGACGGAAGGACAATGCCCGGCCACTTTGATCCGGTAATACTCACGTCATTCAGGGAAATACACACTCAATTTGAGAAGATATATGAGACATATAAAGACTGACGATATGACGGCGCTAATTGCATCGATGGCCATATCAACGTCGGCTAATGCAGTCATCAGGATTTGATCGCAATTAAGCGTAAAAGTGCCCTGCGCCTCTCCTCCGCAGAACGTCCCTGTTTCCAGCCAGCACCGCACGGTTTCCTTTCCATGGCACCGGCAGTTTGTTTTCGAGCAGTCCAGTATCTCATAACATTTCACCAGGAAAAGATTTCATAGAGGAGCCCGCCTTGTCCTCCCTCAATTGGTCCGATGTCACAAAATCATTATGGTACAGAGGACCATCATGTTTTTTTTCATCAAGTATGTCCCTGATCTTTGTCAATAATTTTTCAGTTGAATACGGTTTCGACATGAAATAAAAATTCTTCGCGGTCTTTTCCATTTTATTGATTATGTTGTCTGTGAACCAGCTCGTAAGCATTATCCTCGCATCAGGATTGTCCCGCTTTATCTCTTCAGCAACTTCCCTGCCGTTTATTTGGGGCATGATGACATCCAGAATAACAAGGTCAATACGGCCGGCGTGCTCCCTGGACTTTTGAATGACTTCCCTGCCGTCAGCGGCCTCGATGACCGAATATCCTTTGTCTTCCAGAACGCCCTTGATCAAGGCCCTTAAATTCTCTTCATCTTCAGCCAGTAATATCGTCTCCATTCCTCCCATGGGAACAAAGGTTTCCCCGGTTTTTGTCCCCCCGGGTTCTCCGCTCAGCGGCAGTAAAATCCTGAAAGTTGTTCCTTTCCCCTCTTCGCTGCAGACATTGATATGGCCGTTGTGATGATTAATAATCCCGTATACTATTGCAAGGCCGAGTCCGGTGCCTTTGCCGACTTCCTTTGTGGTATAAAAAGGCTCGAATATCCTTTTCATCGTTTGTTTGTCCATGCCTGTGCCTGTGTCGGTCACAGACAGAAGAGCGTATGCGCCCGGGCTGCCGTAACCATGCCTTCGTACAAAATCGCCGTCAATCTCCATTGCATCCGTTTCAACTGACAAATGCCCTCCCGACGGCATGGCGTCCTTTGCGTTTGTAATAAGATTAAGCAGCACCTGGTCCATCTGGCCGGCATCAGCTGTAATGACAAGCGGGCCCTCCGAAAGCGCTGTGCATAATTCGATATCTCCTCCGATGATACCTGACAGAAGCTTCTCCGCCTCTTTCACAATATCATTGAGGTCGACAGGCTGTGTGATGGCGGGGCCTCCTCCCCTGCTGAAGGTGAGGAGCCTTCTTGTAAGATCAGCCGCCCTCTCTGATGCAGCGATAATATGATCAACATAACGCCTGGAGGGATCATCTTCGCCGATCTGCATCCGCAGCACATAGCAGAAATTAATAACAGAGGTGGTCACATTATTGAAGTCATGGGCTATCCCTCCTGCAAGCTGTCCGACAGCCTCCATCTTCTGGGAATGCCGGAGCTGGGCCTCAAGCTTTCTGCTCTCGGTAATATCTGTAAGGGCCAGCAGCGCTTTGGAGCGGGTCTGTGTAAAACCCGACGGCACTGTCCACTTGGCGATAACATATCTTCTCTCTCCGTCAGACGATTTAACGGTCCCCTCAGATTCGCTTGTCAGCTTTCCTTCAGCCAGCATGATAATGCTTTCTTTAAACAAAAGAAATGTTTCTTCCGTAAAGATGGACCAAAAATCTTTGACGATGTCTTCCTTTGACCCTGCCTGCAGCAAGGTCAGGGCGGCTCTGTTTACATCGATCGTCTTGATCTTTTTCACGCACCGGATTACGTCTCCGGGATTGTCGTCACAGTATGCCTTAAGATCACTGACCCCCTTTCTGCGTAATTCATCTATATATCCGCTCACATAAGATATGTCCAGCTCAAACATAGGCGCCGGGGACTCCTCAAAGAGGCTCCGGAACCTCTCTCTGCTTTCTTCAAGGGCGACCTCGGACTCTTTCCGCCTTGTTATGTCCCTGACGACCTCGATGCCCGCCACGATGTCGCCGGAGGGATTTTTCAGGGGAGATGTAGTCGCTTCCAGACAAACTATCCTGTCCTTACGCTGGATGATCTTCTCCGAGACGTGAATTCCTCCATCCTTAAAGGTCTTGGCAATCTGACAGTCTTTGCACACGCTGTCATTTTGTGCATAGGCCCTGTAACAGAATTCTCCAATGTGGTCCCCTATGAGTTCTTTATATACCTGGTTCTGGTATATTATCCTGAAGTCCCTGTCCTGGATACTGATCCCGTCCCCGATGGCGCAGAGAATGGATTTAGACTTCGCCCTCTCGTCTTCAGCACTCTTCACCGCGGTCATCAACTTGTTTTCGGAGTCCTTTAATTCATCCAGCTTATGCTGAAGCAGCTCGTTCGTTGACTCAAGCTCCGCGGTCTTTATACCGATAGTCCGTTCCAGTTCGGCGTTCACGGCCTTCAATTCGGCCTCGGTCTTCCTGAGCCGGGCTATATGTTTCACAAGAGGGATATAACCGGAAAGATTATTCACCGCCGGCGGCCTCACATATTTTTTGTCCCGTATGTTCCATGATGCAATCCTTGAATTTTGCAATTTCAAAGGGCTTGGCAAAACATTCGACAGCGCCCGCCTCATGTGATTTTGACCTGTCCGAGTCCGTAAGATTGCCGGAAAATGTCAATGCAGCGACCTCCGGCCGGATTGTTTTTATTATTTGCACTGCGTCCGTGCCGTTAAGTCTGGGCATTGCCATGTCAAAAACAATCATGTCGTATGACTGGTCTCCAATAAAGCGCAGCACGGCTTCAACACCATCGCTGACAAGATCGACCGATAACTCATCGTCTTCCAGTTCCTGCTTCAGTATTGCTCCAAAGTTTTTATTGTCTTCTGCAAGAAGAACCTTCTTCATGGGCGCCTCCTCTGATCCCTCATGTCTTCTGAAAAGCAAGAAGGAGGCCATACGTCAATTATCTGATTTCAAAGAAGATTCACATTTCGGAACAGGAGCATGCAAAGGCGTAATGCCTGATGGGGAGGCAAGATGCCCGATGCCCCGATCAGTAAGGAAGGCTTATCTTTACCGTGGCGCCCTTTCCTTCTTCGGACAGGACATTGAGACTTCCATTATGGTTTTGAATAATTTGTTTCGCTATGGACAACCCGAGGCCCGTCCCCCCGCTTTTAATCTTTGTCGTGAAGAAAGGCTCGAATATTTTATGCATATGGTCCTTTGATATTCCCGTGCCCGTGTCCCTTATTGAAATATCAAAGGTCCTGCCGGTATTTTCCGTTACTATAAGCAAAGTCCCTTTATGTCCCATGGCGTCCAGCGCATTTGTTATGACAGCCATGAAGACCTGCCCCATCTCAACTTCGCTTCCCTCTATAACAGGCATAGTGTCTCCATAACGCTTTTGAATATCGATATTTTCCATCCTGTTCTGGAGTGCGACCAGCTCGAGCGTCCTGTCAAGCAGGGCATGGATGTCCAGCTTTTCTTTTTCCTTGTTGCCGACTCTGACAAAGGACAGCAATTCATTTGTGATTTTTTTGCAGCGGAAAACTTCTTCTTCAATTATGCTAAGGTAATTCTCAAAAAGCTCCCGCTCATAACCGCCCGCCCTTACCCTCTTCAGCAGCCCCTCGGAACATCCGGATATTGCAGCCAGGGGGTTGTTTATTTCATGGGCAATCGTCGCCGACATCTGCCCCAGGGCGGCCAGTCTTTCGCTCAGGATATAGCGCAGCTCCTTTTCCCTTTCATCTGTAATGTCCCTTGCGATGCATATGGTGCCTGTAAGCTCGCCTCCCTGCGAGTAATATGGAAAGGATGAAATTTTAAAGAGCCTGTTTCTTGAGGGTTCGAGAAATTCTGAAAACCCAGGTGTCTTGTTTTTTACAGCCGCGGCATGAGGACATTCAGGGACCGGACATGCGCCTTCATGAAAAAAGCTGCTGCATTTTTTATTGATTATCTCCTTTGGAGTGCTCCCGAAGTATTTTGCAAAGGCCCTGTTGACCTTCAGCAGCGTATGTTTCCTGTCCGATATATAGACCAGGTCCTGGATGGAATCAAAGGTATCGTGCCACTCCTTCTGGGAAACAGACACTTTCTTCAGCGCGGCCTGAAGCTCCTGGATTAAATTCTCCTTTTCCACTTCCGTCTTCTTACGCCCGGTAATGTCCTGGACCGTCCCGGTCATGCGGACTGCCTTTCCACTTTTATCGAACACGACCACTGCCTGTTCGTGCACTGTTTTTCCCGTGCCGTCAGGCAGCAGTATCCGGTGCTCGATGCTGTAAGGCCCTTTTTTGTTAAGCGCATCGTCAACGGATTTCATTACAAAGTCCCAGTCGGCGGGATGGACGGTCTTCAGAAACGCTTCGTATGTGGCCCCGAACTCCTGCGGCTTGAGCCCGAATATGCGGTATATCTCATCAGACCACCAGAGGTTATTCCTGACAATGTCCCAGTCCCAGTTCCCGATCTTCGAAATGTATTGTGCTTCATTCAGCCTGTCACGGGTGATTATTATCTCCTGTTCGATTTCCTTCCGCTGTCTTTCGATCCTGTAGGCATTGATGATATTTGAACAGGTGGTGAGCAAAGGCCGCAGGTACCCGGCCTGTTCTTCTTTGTATCCGCCTTTTCCATTGGCGACCCCGACCATTCCCACTAATTCCTCTCCGTAGTAAAAGGGCAGTCCCATAAAGGAATGGATCGGGGGATGTCCTTCAGGAAGCCCTTTTGATCTCGGGTCTGTCTTTAGGTCATTCGAGATTACCGGCCGGCCTTCCGTAACAACAGGCCCGAAGAGATTGTCGAAATTCCGGCATTCCATCCCGGTATCGGTATGCATATTGTAAAACCTTCGGCTCTTCTTGTCCCGTGGAACGTCTGTAAGGGCGAATGTGCTGAGAAAAGGTCTTCCGTCAGGGCCGCGCAACAGCTCGCCGATAAATCCGTATTCACTCTCCGTTAAGGTAAGAAAGCCCTTAAGCATGGTCTCAAACAGGACCTTGGGGTTTTCCGCTTTGATGTAATGCGACTGGACATTGGTCAATACCTGATGCAGATCATTTGTTTTTTTCAGCTCATCAGTACGTCCCCTTACAAGTCTCTCAAGGTCGTCACGGTATTTTCTTAACTCGTCCTCAGCCTTCCTGCGTTCTGTAATGTCCTCCCCTGAGCTTAGTGTCCCGGAGATATTGCCTTGTTCGTCAGCGAGGATCGTATTGTGCCAGGCAATGATTCTCTCCTCTCCCTGTCTTGTGATAACAGGGTTTTCAAAATATTCGACCGGCTCAATTTCACCGCTCATCAACCTGATAAACACATCCTTCACGTCATCCCTGATTCTTTCGGGGACGAAATTATCAAACCAGTTTTCACCTAAAACATCCTCTTCTTCACACGCCAGGATATTACAGCCCTTTTTATTTATCAGTTTGATTTTCTGGTCGGCGCCGATCGCAATAAGTATGACCCCTGCGATATCGAGATATCTTTGCGCCCTGACACTCTCTGCTTTGAGCATATCCGATGTCTCTTGCCCGGCTTTCTTTTTAACCATATCGATTTCCCATGTGTTGTCAGTCGGCCCTCAGTCCTTCACCTCATAACTCTTCAGTTTCCTGTAAAGGGTCTTTGGATCAATTCCCAGAATCTCAGCGGCCTTTTTCTGGTTTCCTCCGGCCGCCTCAAGGACACCGAGAATATGCTCCCTCTCAACATCTTCGATGCGCTGGCTTGTAAAAGGCCTTTTACCTGAAACAATGTCCGCCGGCAATTTATCGGCATCGATGATTTCGTCCGTTGACAGTAAAAGAGTCCTGTGAAGCACATTCTGAAGCTCTCTCACATTGCCGGGCCAGGGATATTCAGAAAGAGCCCTCATTGCTTTGTCTGTGAAATGCATTTTCCTGAAACAGGGCCTGCTTTCAATAAAGTGGTTGATGAGAAGGGGAATATCTTCCTTCCTTTCCCTTAACGGCGGGACATGTAATACAAACGCGCTTATCCGGTAGTAAAGGTCGCGTCTGAACTTTTCTTCTTCGATCTTTGACTGCAAATCCTTATTGGTGGCTGAAATAAACTTTACATCTACACTAATCTCCCTGACGCCCCCAAGGCGGATGAAACTTTGTGTCTCAAGCGCCCTCAGAAGCTTCACCTGAAGGGGCGCAGGCAGCTCACCGATCTCATCGAAGAACAGGATGCCTTTATCTGCAACCTCCAGGAGTCCCGGCTTCTGGGCCAACGCTCCGGTAAACGCGCCTTTTTCATGTCCGAACAACTCGCTTTCAAGCATGTTCTCCGGTATAGCGCCGCAATTAATCGGAATGAAAGCGCCGTCAGACCGTTCCGAGGCTTCATGGATCGCCCTTGCAACAAGCTCCTTGCCGACCCCGCTCTCACCGGTAATAAGTACCGGGACATCAGACCGTGCAACCTTTTTCATGTCCTCTAAAATATTCAACATCAGCGGACTTTGCGTTATTATTGCCTGATGGGGACGCTGATGCCGGACCTGTGTTTTGAGCGATATGTTTTCAAGTACGAGTTGTTTCCGTTCGTATGCCTTCCGGACTACAGACAGCAGTTCTTCAATCTTGAACGGTTTAGTCAGATAATCGTACGCGCCAAGTTTGATCGCCTTTACGGCAGCGGGAACGGTCGCAAACGCCGTCAGGATAATTACTTCTGTCGGGAGACTATCTGTTTTAATTTTCTTGAGGACATCCATGCCGCTCATGTCGGGCATATTCATATCGAGAAGCAGGACGTCATGGTTTGCGCTTTCCAGAGATGCCAACGCTTCGGCGCCGTTTTTTGCAATGGAAACGTCAAACCCTTCATCGGACAGTTCATTTGCAAGAACGGTCCTCAGGTTTTTGTCATCATCGGCAATCAGTAATTTCATTACAGAAATGGTCGAGTTAATATTTTAACCGATATCTCCTCCCTGGAATCATAATAAACCCTTTGCTGCAATGTTACATTGAAGTTACCCGATAGCTATCCTGAAATTATATCACAACCGAAAAAAACACAGGCTGAGCAGACATCCTGTACTTTATTACCCTTGCACAAACCAGATATACCCTGATGGCAAAGCGCAAAGTCATACTTTAACGGGTCCAGGGGATCAAATTTCCTGAGCCCGTCTGTAATTTCTTTTGCGGTCTTCCAGTCAGAAGATGTCCTCTTTGTCAGGCCGAGACATCTTGAAATTCTTGCAATATGCGTATCAAGGGGAATGATCAGTTTTGAAGGCGGGATTTTGTCCCATATCCCCAGATCGATATCTTTTGTCCTGACCATCCATCTGAGAAACAGGTTCATTCGTTTGCATGCGCTGCCTCTTTCAGGAGCAGGCAGCAGCTGGGTCAGTCCGGAAGGTTTGATATTTTTATCATAAACCGGTGATGTGTCTACGCTGAGAAAATATTTCACAAATCCATCTAATGCATTTTTTATATCTTTATGATCTGGTTTGTAGTAATGATAAAACAGGTCCTTCAGTGAATTCCATTCTTTTAATGCCTGACTCAGCATATAAATAAAGCAGAGTATATCTTTTTCTTTGTTGAACCTGTAGCTGGTCCCCTTAAAATATCCGGCATCGTTTTTCAGGCTGAAATTCCTTAAATAATGTCCGGGACGTTTGCCGGCCGGCTTGAGGATCTTCTCAATCACCGGCTTGAACAGATCAACCTTGCCGTATGCAAAGCAGGCGGCAATAAAGCCTGCAACTTCAATGTCCTCAGGATCAGAGTATCTGTGCGGGAATTCTACAGGATCGTGCGCGAGCCTCTCCTTGAAATTATATTCATGGTAAAATTTGTCGAGGTTTTTTTTAAGCGAACGCATAAATAGATGATATCATAACGCCGTCCGGACATGGGCGCAAACCAGGAAATGGACCAGGCCGGAAATGTTATATTAAATAACACATGATCAATCTCGAAGACGACGGTTACTGTTTTGTATGCGGGCCGAGAAATCCAATCGGCCTTAAACTTGATTTCATCTTTGACGGGAAAGTAATGAAGACCCATTTTATCCCGCGGAAGGAACATCAGGGATACATGAATATCGTTCATGGCGGAATCGTATCGACTCTGCTGGATGAGGCAATGGTAAAGCTCGCCATTGAAATGGGTATGCCTGCAGTTACGGCACAGATGGATATCAGACTTAGAAAATCGGTCAAAGTCGGAGAAAAGATAACTATAGAAGCAGAAATGCTTGAGGTCACAAAAAAGCTCCTGGTTTCCTATTCAAAAGCAGTGACGGAAAATAATGAAATTGTGGCAGATGCTAAAGGGAAACTGGTAAGGATTAAATCTCAAATTAATAATTCAAGTGGTTGAATAAATATCCTTCACACGAACTCTGGACTCATCGAATCATTGAACTCTAGTTTAGTATTTATTATTGAAATAGTCTTCCAGTATTTTCCTGTGATCAAAGGCAATATCTTCTGGAAGATTACCTTCAGTAAAAATTTCCGCTTCTTTGGCATCGTCGCCGGCCTTGGGTGTGCCTGACGCAGTGGCTATAAATATTGTGGTTACCGTGTGAAACCTTGGGTCCCTCTTGGGATCAGAGTAAGTATGAAACTGCCTGACCAGATTTACATCAAGCCCTGTCTCTTCTTTCATTTCGCGGCAGACAGCTTCTTCCAGCGTCTCGCCATAATCGACAAAACCTCCGGGAATGGCCCAGCCGAATGGAGGATTTTTTCTCTTGATAAGTATTACGCCCCCGCTCATTTCAATAATTGCATCAACGGAAATAATCGGTCTTCCTGGAGGAGACTCCATATTTTATTTGTCCGCGGCTTCACTTTCCATTTTCAGGCTGACTTCCCTTTCTGGAGAGATTGTCGAGATTGCGTGTTTATAGATAAGCTGCTGGGTGTTTTGTTCTAAAATAACAACAAAGTTGTCAAAACCTTTTATCGTGCCCTTTAGACGCGTGCCATTCACCAGAAAAATTGAAACCGGAATTTTTTCTTTTCTCAGATTATTAAGGTAGAGGTCTTGAAGTTTACAGTCTTTGATATTCATTTACTATCTCCTTTTGTAGAAAAGTGAAAAAAGGGAATGCCGGTTATGGATCATTTATTGCTGGTTTCCTGGCGTCAATATTTTTTCCGAAATATCTATTTTCAGTGGACCCTTTCCAGATCAGTGTATTAGATTAAATCAATTTCTTTAGAATTTCAATATCGTTTATCGTCTTCTCAAAGATTTTCCCGGCTTCCATGATGCCCGTGATATCAATCCAATGTATGTCCGGTTCTCTTCTGAACCAGGTATACTGCCTCTTCGCGTACATCCTGGTCCTTTTTTTTGTCAGCCTCACAGCTGATTCAAAATCGGCAGCTCCGTCCAGAAATAAGGCCATCTCCTTGTATCCAAGGGCCTGAAGCGCGGTCTTGTCCGGATCCATTTTCAAAAGCCTTTTCGTCTCATCCAGCAAGCCCTGTTCCATCATCTTATCAACACGGTCTTCAATAATTCTGTAAAGCTCTTTTCTTTCCCTTGAAAGTCCGATCTTGATAAAACTGCAATCTAAAGGCCGCGTTGATTCCTTTTGAATTTCAGAGATCCCCTTTTCTGCTTTGAGTGAAATTTCAAGGGCCCGCACAATCCGCCGGAGGTCGTTAGGCTCTATCTTTCCTGCGGCCTCGGAGTCAAGAGATTTTAATTTATCAAAGAGAAAACCTTTGCCATGCTGTTTTTCTTCTTCCTTTAATTCTTCCCTTAAGGACTCATCAGCTCCCGGTCCTTCAAAAAGACCACTTGTCAGCGATCTGATGTAAAGACCTGTTCCGCCGACGATCAGGGGGATTTTGTTCTTATTATGAAGAACCCTTATAATCTCAGAGGCTTTTTCCTTAAACAAACCCGCGCTGAATCTTTCATCAGGCTCCAGAATGTTAATCAGGTGATGGGGGACAGCTCCGAGTTCTGCGGAAGATGGTTTGGCCGTACCGATGTCCATGTGGCGGTATACGAGCATTGAATCGGCGCTGATGATTTCGGTCTTCAGTGCTTTCGCAAGGAGAATGGACAGGCCTGTCTTGCCAACGCCGGTGGGGCCGAGGATGATGATTACTGGTTTCATTGAATTTTAAATAGTTCCATGTCGTAATCAGCTATTAATTGCCGTACACACTCTTCCCTGCCCCATAATAAGAATCATATACATGCTGATAGACAGTATTGCATTTCTGTTGATAGAGGTCAGGCAGATAGCTTTTCGGCAGCATTTCATCAAGAACTGTTTCAATAGTAAATTGGACATCTGCTCTTGTCTGTTGTTTTCTTCTCCAGTCCAATACCAGTTTTTCTTTTGTCAGCTTTATGAGTAAGTTTTTTGATGCAAGTTTTACCTGCTGTGTTTCAGCTTTGGTCATACCAGATTTTTTCAGCAAATCAAATATGGCAAGTTCTTCTTCCGTGAGGTTCTCGGATACCCCCCTCTTTTCTTCATCATTCAGATCTTTCATAAATGCCATCAATCTTTCAAAAAATATCTCCACATTGATGGCCCCTGAATTATACTCATCAATAAGCTGCTGAAATTTTTCGAGGTAATTGATCCGTGCCCTGTTGAGTCTTACCATACTATTGAGCTTTGCACTGATTGCGGCCTTAAGTCCTGCTGCCTGCGTGTTCTTTCTCCCTTTATCAAACTGCTTTCTTAATGCCTCGAAGTCAATCCGGGATAGATCAACCCTGTTTGCCCCAATAGACTCTCTGATAAGAAACCCCTCTGCTTCAATGGATTCGTCAAGTAAGTCTTTTACCTTACCCATGACCGCTGAGATATCAACTTCATCGCCTGTTTCAGAGCGGATTTTGCCGGCAATGACATTGAGCACTATACATTTATCATAAAATTTACCTGCTTCCGCATCAGGCAGGATTGCCTTGAATAATTTCATAACGTTGGAAGCGAGCAGGAGAAATCTGTTTTTCGTATCATCATTCACCATAAAAGCATCTGCGGCATTCGCAATAAGCCTAATCTTTTCAAGTTTATCGTTCGTATCAGTGATCTTTTTGATATCGACTCCACGCTCTTTGTAGAAATCTTCTGTCTCTTTAATTGCCTGTTCAAGTTCCCGGACAAGTTCACTCTTTGGCTTTACCGGGGTATCTCCTTCTTCTATGCCTCCGCCGGAACCAGTGCCGTAAATAGCCAGCGCCTTCTGGAGATTTCTGAATATCCCAACATAGTCAACGATCAGACCATTCTTCTTATCGCCAAAGACCCTGTTTGCCCGTGCGATGGTCTGCATGAGGGTGTGATTTTTCATGGGCTTATCAAGATATATCGTCGAGAGGCTTGGTACGTCAAACCCGGTCATCCACATGGCACAGACAAATACTATCCTAAAGGGATCATGCGGTTCTTTAAACTTCTCCGACATATTCTCTTTAACCATTCGTCTGCGGTGTTTCTCAATATCAAGTCCCAGCTTTATGAATTTCTGTATCTCATTCTGTTCGCTGCTGACCACAACAGCCATGTCTGTCTCTTCCATATATGTGATCTTCTCTGCTATGTCCTGTGTTCTATCCTGAGGCTCATCAGCACGTTTAATCCTCAACTCCTTCAAATGAATCTGCCAATGCTTCTGCACCTTGTCATACATCTTTACCGCTGTCGGCTTATCAATAGATACCACCATGGCCTTGCCCTGATAACCACGGCTTATGAAGTGAGTGACAATGTCACCAGCAATCTTCTCAAGGCGGTCGTCCCTCGTGATAATGTGATATTCACGCGCAAATTCCCTCTGGAGCTTTTCTTCCTGTTCAGGAGAAAGCATAGCTTCTTCAATGATCCGTTCCAGGTCTTCGTTCAGGTCTTCATTCTTGAGCTGTACTTCAGGTATCCTGTTTTCGTAATAGAGAGGAACAGTAGCGTTGTCATCTGCCGATTGTTTGAAATTATATATACTGATGTAATCGCCGAATGTTTTACGTGTAAGTTCTTCACCTGCTATAAGAGGAGTGCCCGTGAAGGCAATAAATGCGGCATTGGGAATGGCTGTCCTCATGTTCATTGCAAGTGTGTCGTATTGCGAACGGTGGGCCTCATCTGCAATCACGATAATATCCGACCGGTATGAAACCTTATAGTTTATGTCGCCAAACTTGTGGATAAGGGTAAAGATATTCCTGTGGTCTTCCTTTAAAAGCTGTTCAAGGTGTTTCCCACTTTCAGCATGGACCTCCTGCTCGGTAACTGCTCCGGCAAATGCAAAGTTTTTATAAATCTGTTCATCGAGTTCTTTCCTGTCGGTTACGATGAGGAAGGTGTAATTCCCCTCGAATTTCCTGAGTATCTTCTGGGAAAAGAAAATCATTGAATAACTCTTCCCGCTTCCCTGCGTATGCCAGAAGACTCCGAGCCGGCCCTGATTCTCTTTTATCTTGCTGAATGATTCAATAGCGTTATTTACCCCGAGGAATTGATGGTTCTTTGCTATGATCTTGATAAGGCTTCCGCCGGTATCACTGAATAAAATGAAGTTTTCAATCAGGTCGAGCAGCTTCCGCTTGTCACAGGTTCCCTTAATAATTGTTTCAAGAGATACAATGCCTTCCTCCCCTTCACTATTGATCTTCTTCCATTCGCTGAAGTGTTCGTATTCTGAAGAGATACTGCCAATTCTGCTCTCCGAGCCGTTAGACAGGACAATAAAAGCGTTATACCAAAATATCTGCGGGATCGTGTCTTTGTAATCAGTAAGATTGTCTCTAAAAGCGTTCTCAAGTTTCTTGTGGACTGCCTTAAGTTCAATGAAGATAAGAGGCAGGCCGTTAACAAATCCCACAAGGTCAGCTCTGCGTTTGTACATCTCGCCGGTTACCCAGAATTGAGAGGCAAGAAAAAAGTCGTTCCTTTCAGGATTGTCGAATTCAATAACCTTTACCGTTTCATCTTCCTCAGCACCGTCTTCACGTTTGATCTTTACCTTCACGCCGTCTCTGATAAGCTTATAGATTTCCCGGTTGGCATTGACAGGATTTAGAACACTCCTGTCGCGGGTCAGTTCCTCAATGGCTTGTTCGATTGCTTCATTCGGGATATTAGGGTTGAAATTGCAAAGGGCTTCTCTTAGTTTTGGAATGAGGATAATGTCGGTTGAAGTCTCCCTGCCGAGAGATCCTTTTTCACCGACGATTTCGTGATAACAGTTTTGATAAGAATAGCCGAGGGATTGAAAGAGGGCAATGGCTGGTTGTTCAATTAAAGAATATTCAGTAAATTCCGACATAATTATTAGATTATAGTTGGAAAAGTTAAATAAATTTATAAATAAAATTATATTGACATCATAACTGTATTAGTATTTAATAGAATTACTCACGGCATGATATAATAAATATAGACATAAATATCTCATCTGCCCATGGCAGAAGGAGTTGGGCCGACGCTCTGCGTTGGCCTTCTAATTTTAAGACTATTTGATCCTCTGATCATACTTCTTTTTAAGTTTATCCTTGAAGTTCTGGTATTCAATCCAAAAAGATGTAATTAATCGCCTTCCACCATCCCGATATTTTTTTAAAACTATCAAATAGTCATAATCTCTCAGCCAAACGTAAGTTTTAACAGCTCCGTCATCCTCCTCATAATCCCAACCCAATACCTCATGTTTATCAGAGTTATCAAGCATTGGCCTTGCCCAAGGCAAACGTTCAGAACGCCGTAAGTCAGGCAATCGCTCCCCGGTGGTATTATCTTTTCGTGATGTAAGATGCCAGAATACCACTTCTTTCCCATCCTCTTTTTCGGGAAAAAACCATACCGTATATCCGCGATAACAAGGTTGACTGTTTACAAAATCCTCTTGAAAAATCTTAAAAAGTGATTCATAGGTGTTTTCAGTCCATGGATTAACCGGGAATATCTCCGGCAGCCAATCAGGTTTTGATGTCATCAGCTAATCTTCCTCGGTGTAAATAAAAATAAATTAAATTTCTCTTCCCTGCCAAGAAGAAAATCCGTCAATTGCATTAGGTCAGATTCTTTGGAGTGTATATTCTGAATATGCCGAACCATTTGACTGGTAAAGTCAAATTTATCATTGCAGAGCACTTCGCAAAGTTTACGGACTTTCCGTCGACTGCGGGTGTCTTTTATATCAAGGTAGATATTGTATTGATTTTCAGGGCTGAGTATCTTGTTTAACAATGAGAAATACATCTTGTAATAAAATTCATCGTGCGACCCTTGATTGAAATACTCATGGTTCAGAGACTGTTTGTTCAGAACTACCAAAGCACGGAAATGAAGTGGAGTTTCTGCAAGGAACCAGCTTGCAAGTTCCAAATAGAAATCAAGACGAGCAGTTGAAACCTTAGTCCATTTTAATTCACCCGCAGCTTTGTGCCGTTTTTTTATATCACGTAATTCTGCTGCCAGACGCGGAACTTCAGTTAGCGGGCACCATACACAACCCAACAGCATAACAGGTTGTCTATCATTTACCAGGTGACAACTTTCATCACAGTAAATGTTATAAATTTCGCTCATGCATCCACCTCTTTATTATGTGTCTTAATCTCCATCCCCTCCACATCAATCTCCCCGCTGATTAATCTCGGCAGGAGGAGATCACGTGTTTTGCGGAGAAGGTTATTTTTATTTATTAATCTCCAGCAATTCTTAACCATAGGATCAACAATATCTGACCACCTATCTTGTAGCTGCTTGGAAGGTAGCATTATTTTAAAATTCCGGAAATCCTTTAAAACAATTCTTGGAAGAGCAACGCCTGATACAAAGCCTTTTAGTCGAGCCTTGACTTGAGGATCACGGAGATACATCGATAAGTAATGAGGATGAACTTTAATATTAGGTCTTAGTATTGCGATTGACGATAGAATAACAAGAGGCATATCGTTCTCTACTACAAAGACATGTTTCAAGTAGCTTCCATCCTTCGCAATTAAAATGTCATTCTGAAGGGGTTTGCAATCATTGCGAATAAGTTTCAGAAAGTCTTCTTCTCCAATTTTCCTGCATGTATTTAAATCAAAACCCCAATCGTGCATGTCTTTAACTGATGCCATTGGCAAACCATCCGACATTGATTTCGGGCTATAATGAGATCCATCAGTGATTCTTTGACAAACATCCTGTAGGGTTACAACCTCCCACCCCTCCGGAATCATCCCCAATTCCGACTTAACCATCTTCACCTTTTCATGCCCCGGAAAGCGGAAGTTGACGAACCATTCCCTGTAAATCGCCCGCGCCATTTCTTCAAGAATCTTAATCCGCCTGTTGTTATTCTCTACTATGTCATCATAGGCTGAGAGGATAGAGGCGATTTTGTGCTGAGTAGGAAGCGGAGGAACAATGAAATCGAAAGATAACAGTTTATCCAAACTCAGATTGTCCTGAGTTGTCCCCTTAGAAACGTTTTGCATTTGCAGTTTTGTTAAATCGATGTAATACTTTATAAACCGTACATCTGCCGTCTTAGGATCAGCAACAAAGCCAACTATGCTGTCAGGAAAACACGCATTGATTTTAAGTATTGCGGTTTCGGCAATGTTTGCTGCAATTGTTATACATAATGTACCAGGTTTCCAAAGTTTGCTTTGAGCTAGCCCTTTTTCGTTATATGTTTGACTATATTCTGAGATATGCAAGTTTGCTGTTTTAATGTCCCCGGTCTGAATAAAAGGATACTGCCCACCATATAGTAAAGGTTCATTTCGAGGACGATGCCTTGATTTACCTCGGCCTACAAAGCCAAGTTCGTTTAATTTTTTATGTGACCATTTATTGGGGATACCCTCGTTCATTAAATCCTTCTCCAGTAAATACTACTCACTTTTCCTTCTCTCTCCCAAACCCAATCTTCCTCTTTGCCTTCTCAGTCGGCGCCATGAGCTGCCTGATTGCATCAAATACTACCCGGAACTGTGAATCGTACTTCTTCTCCATATCTTCAAGCTTTCGCGCAAGGTCTTTATGAGCCGAGAGCATCTCTCGTATCTTGACGAATGATCGCATGATTGCAATATTCACCTGAATTGCCCGCTTACTCTTCAAAACACTCGAAAGCATTGCTACCCCTTGTTCTGTAAAGGCATACGGTAAATACTTTGAATGTTCGCCTCTTTTTAAGGTGCCAAATTGACGCCTTAAAGATTCATATTCCTCTTTAGATATCTGAAACATGAAATCTGCAGGGAAGCGTTCCACGTTCCGCCTCACCTGCCTTTTTAGCTGTTTAACCTCAACCCCGTACAGTTCTGCCAGATCGCTGTCCAGCATAATCTTATGCCCCCGTACCATATAAATTATCCTTTCAATTACCTCCTGCCTGACTACAGTTTCCATGTCCCCTCCTATTAAATTTTAATTTCAATTAATGCAAAAGCCCCTGCCAATTTTTAGTTTACCCTCAACTATTGCTTTCAAGCAATTTCGCCACATTATCAGCTATCCGTTCTTCCAAATCCCACGCCTCAATGTTCAACTGCTCCAACTCTTCATTCAATTCTTCAAGCCTCTCATAAAAATCAAATTCGTCTTCTTCCTTCTCCGCAACGCCTACATAACGCCCCGGATTTAGGGAGTAACCATGTTCTTTTATGTCCTTAATCGCTACCACCTTGCAGAGGCCGTCAATGTCGCGGTATTTCACTTTCGGGAAATACTCTTTCATCAGCTTTTCGCTTCCAGCATCGGTCTCAATATACTCTCCACGATAAAGCCTGACTATATTGGAGATGAACTCTATCTGTTCCGATAGGAAGTCTCTGTGAGCACGGTCAATCTGATTATAGATATGACGGGCATCAATGAAAAGTACCTTGTCCTTGCGGTCTGTCTTCCTCTTCCCTTTATCAAGAAACCAGAGTGTACACGGCAAGGTAACTGTGTAGAAGAAGTTCGAACCGATGGAGATCATTACATCCACTACATTGCCTTCTATCATCTTCTGCCTGATATCAAGCTCTGACTGCCGGGCATCGCTGGCGGAGTTAGCCATGACGAAACCGGACCTGCCTTTTTCATTCAATGCGCTCAGGAAATACTGAATCCAGAGATAATTGGCATTGTCAGGCCTAGGGATTTGATAGACGATACGATTATCTTTTGCGATCTTTTCCTTATCAACACCATTCACATTGAACGGAGGATTTGCCATGACAAAATCAAACTTGCCGACTGATTTATGAATATCTTCATAATAGGCATTCCCCTGCTTGATATCTCCTGAGAGGCCATGCACTGCAAGGTTCATCTTGCAGAGACGGATAGTTTCGTCAGTCTTCTCCTGGCCGTAGACCATGATCTCACTGCTCGGCCTTTTCTTATGACGTTCGATAAACTTGGCACTCTGGACAAACATGCCGCCTGAGCCACAGGCCGGGTCGTATATCCTTCCGTGGAACGGCTCAATAACATCTACAATAAGCTTAACGATAGAGGTAGGGGTAAAGAACTCTCCGCCCTTCTTCCCCTCACTCGCTGCAAACTTGCCAAGGAAGTATTCATAAATCTTCCCGAATACATCGCCTTCAATATCCATCTGGATACTTGAAAAGACTTTTAATAGAGCAACAAAAACTTCATTTTCAAACCGCGTATATGTCCTTGGAAGGACGCCCTTCAGTTCTTCATTTTCATCCTCAATCGCCTTCATGGCAGCATTCACTGCCTTGCCGATGTCCCTGCCTTCAGGGAGGTTGAGCAGATATGAATATCTTGCCTCTTCAGGCAGAAACATTATACCCTTTGCCTGATAATCAGCCTTGCCGATTTTTCTTCTACTGCCAGTGGGCTGTTTCTTCGCTATTTCCTTTTCAGCTACTGTAAACTTGTGGGCGGCGTAGCGGAGAAATATAAGACCCAAAACTGGAACAGAATACTGTTGTGCCGTTAACTCAGAATTAGCCCTTAACTGGTCCGCCGCATCCCATAAACGCTTTTCAGTGTCGTTATTGTTTGCCATAAATGCCTATTACCCTGATTTTAATAATTTAGTTGCTTAATTGTAATCAATAAAGAGACAAACGGCAAGAAGTAACGTGTGGTGTGTGGTGTATTAATGGTGAATGAAAGACAGGCTTTTTCACTTCCTCTTAAACATCTTCTTCAAATCATCCAACGACAGATGAATCCTTGTCGGCCTGCCGTGGGGGCATCTATCAGGCTCGTCCGCCTTATCAAGATCAGACATCATCCTTGAGAGTTCTT
>JACQXG010000007.1 GCA_016208905.1 Nitrospirota bacterium | reverse complement strand
CAAAGATACATATGCCATTGTCTGCGGTCCGCCTGTCATGTTCAAGTTTGTCTGCAATATGCTTATGGAAGCAGGCATACCCATGCAGAAGATGTTTGTATCTTTGGAGCGCCGCATGCACTGCGGCCGGGGCAAGTGCTGCCGCTGCAATGTAGGCTCGACGTACACCTGCCTGAAGGGGCCGGTATTTGACTACTGGTCGGTAATGAACCTGAAGGAGGCCATTTAGATATGCCTGTAGAAAAATATCTCTGTGTCCCCCTGCACAGGCCGAAGGTGGCATTTTTTGAATTCACCGCCTGCGAGGGGTGCCAGCTGCAGATACTGAATAATGAGGCGACCCTTCTGGATTTCCTTTCACTCGTTGATGTGGTAACGTTCCGTGAGGCAATGCAAGAGCGCTCAGATGATTATGAAATAGCCTTTGTCGAAGGGAGCATTACCCGCACAGATGAGGTAAAGAGATTAAAAGACATCCGTAAAAAGGCAAAGGTCCTTGTGGCCATGGGGAGCTGCGCCTGCTTTGGCGGTGTGAACCAGTTAAAGAACCGCTTCAATAACCCTAAATGGGTCAAGGAGCAGGTATACGGGAAGTTCCCTGTTGAGTCGGAAGTGGCAAGGCCGCTTGAGGACATTGTAACCATAGACTTGAAGATATACGGATGCCCTATAAAAAAAGAAGAAGTCGAAAAGATCGTCACAAACCTCGTACTCGGCAAGTCTGTCAACCATCCTAAATACCCGGTCTGCATGGAGTGCATGGCAAACGAAAATATCTGTCTTTATAAACTGGGTGAGCCCTGTCTGGGACCGGTGACGCGAGCCGGATGCGATGCGTGGTGTCCAGGGAGCCGGTGCGGGTGCTGGGGCTGCAGGGGGCCGGCGGATGCCGCAAATGTGGAGCAGATCATCAGCATAATGGAGGAGCACAACTTTTCAGTTGATACTATCATTGACAGGCTTGAGTGTTTCGGGGGGTTCAGAGGATTTGCCGAGGAGCTGAAAAAGAAAACCGTAAAGTCAAAGACTAAAAAGAAGAGAGCGGGCTAATGAAAATCTCATGTAACGTAAATGTTCATCACATAAGCCGGGTAGAAGGACACGGCAACATACATATAAAAATAAAAGGCGGCCGTGTCATGGAAGCGCAGTGGGAAGTCGTAGAAACCCCCCGTTTCTTTGAAGCCATGCTTGTGGGCAAGAAATGGGACAACGCCCCATGGATTTGCGGCAGGATCTGCGGCATATGCTCCATCGGCCACACCCTTGCGTTGTATTTTCTTGCAGCGCCGGATTTTGTCAATGCAGGGAGCGTATTTCCCCTCATTAAATCCCATCCCGATGTAGTTGCCAGGGCGGCAAGGCTTAAGCTTCTTGCAAACGATGCCTGCGACATCATCGGAGGACGCAGGCTGCACCCAACGCGCACCGTGGTGGGCGGCTTTACCATGCTGCCGGACAAGGGTGGACTTGAGTCCATTAAAAAACGTCTTGAGGACGCAATGGCCGATCTTTCACAGACTGCGGAGTTATTTCGTTCATTCCCCATCCCGGACTTTTCGCGTGAGACAGAGTTTGTGTCCCTTAAAGGTGACGGCGATTACCCTTTTATAGGAGGCGATCTTGTATCCACTGACGGCGTCCGCATGAAAGAACATGATTATAAAAAGATGACAAACGAGTATACCATAGACCAGTCTACAGCCAAATGGGCGAGACTCTCCAGGGAATCATTTGCCGTGGGCGCCCTTGCGAGGCTGAACAATAATTTTGCGTTCCTCCATCCCGCGGCCAGAGAGCTATCCGAGAGCTTTGGCCTGCGTCCAGTGAACCACAATCCCTTCATGAACAATGTCGCCCAGCTTGTGGAATGCGTGCATGTCACGCTGGATTCCATAAACATGATCAGTGAGTTCCTTGACAATGAGTGGGACGAACCAAGGCAGCCTGTAAAACATAAAAAGGGCATAGGGGTGGCAGCCGTAGAGGTACCGAGGGGGATTCTGTACCACAGCTATGAATTTGACCGGGCCGGTAAAATTGTAAAATCCGACTGTGTGATCCCCACCGGACAGAACCACGCCAATATCCAGCATGACCTCAATGCACTGGCAGCGCAGTCTGCTTCAAGCGGCAAAAAGGATTCCGAGATTGAACTCCTGGCGGAAATGCTCGTCCGCTCATATGACCCATGCATATCCTGTTCCGTACATTAGCCCGCATTATTCAGTCTTTGCCCCTCTCCTGACAATTATAGTACAATAACAACGGAGCGAATATGAGTTTTCAATATATAAGAGAGATGCCGCGTGTCAGCGATATCCTTGATTCAATTCCGCTTTCTGAGGACCTCAGGAAGATCAAGAGGGAAAGGGACAAGGACATCATCGCTGTGTTCAGGAATGAGAGCGAGAAGTTTATTGTAATCATAGGTCCCTGCTCTGCGGACAACGAAGACGCTGTCTGCGAATATGTTTCCAGTCTTGCGCGCCTGCAGGATGAGGTGAAGGAAAAGCTCATACTCATACCGCGGATATACACGAACAAGCCGCGGACAACCGGCGAGGGATATAAAGGCATGGCACATCAGCCGAAGCCCTCTGAGGCCCCGAACATGGTGAAGGGGCTAAAGGCGATCCGTAAAATGCACATAAGGGCCATGAAGGAATCCCACCTTACGGCTGCGGACGAGATGCTGTATCCTGGGAATTACCCTTACCTTCAAGACATCCTCAGCTATGTAGCAGTCGGCGCGCGTTCCGTGGAAAACCAGCTCCACCGCCTCACCATCAGCGGACTCGACGTGCCTGCGGGCATGAAAAACCCGACTGGCGGAGATATCGAAGTAATGTTGAATTCCGTACAGGCCGCCCAGATGTCGCATGTCTTTGTCTATAATAGCTGGGAGGTCAGGACCTCCGGCAATCCGTTTACGCATTGCATACTTCGCGGCGCAGTTGATCCTTACGGTACTAATATACCGAATTACCATTTCGAGGACATGAAGAGGGTTTCTGAGGCCTATAAAAAGCGGGCACTCATGTATCCGGCGATAATTGTTGATACCAATCACGCGAACTCGAACAAAAAGTTCTATGAACAGCCGAGGATAGCAAAAGAGATAATGAGAAGCCGCCGGAATTCCAAGACTCTCAGGAACAAGGTGAAAGGACTGATGATCGAAAGTTATCTCGTCGAAGGCTCTCAGAAGATATCCGATAATGTCTATGGCAAGTCGATCACTGATCCCTGCCTGGGGTGGGAGGCTTCAGAGCGTCTCTTGAGGGACCTTGTTGATTTAGTCTGAATTCCCGATCTTCCGCGCTTTAAAGCAGGCCTTCTAAAGGGTCCTCATGTAGAAAGTCATTATCCATGTCCGGTATTGAAATGGTTTCCCGCATGCTTCTTTTCTGATTCAACATACCCTTATCCGCACTTTTTTTCCTGGCATGGAGACCTGTCAATAACTCTGCTGAGCTCGCACAAAACTGTTCGATTCTTTTATCCAATAAAGCCATTTCCATTTCTGCAGACATGTTTTTACCTCTCCCCTTGCTTCCGGAAAAAGTTTTTATAGACAGTTTTTTTGAAATCTTAACGGGTAAAATCTTTTTCCCCCCATGTATATTTCATTTAATCACGCTTATGATATTCCGGACTTATGCACTTCAATTTAAATTGCAGAATACTATACATTAATCTGAAAAAAAAGAAAATATGGGGCGGGAATTCATGATAGTCTCTTTATAAATAGCTGTTCTCAGTGTTTAAGTCAGCGAGGCATAACCCAGAAATGTATCTTCTGGGTTAAACGCGCTGGTGACGGCAGCCGGTACTATAATTCGTGTTTCCTTAGTATTTATAGTGCTGACCGGAAACGGTTTACGCGCTTGCGTATCCTGTTCCTGGGTGCCGCTGCACTGGAGGTATGCTGATGAGCTGGACCCCGATAAGCAGCAACGCGGGCCTGTTTGCCCGTGGGCCCTGTCTTAGGGGCATTGACGGCATTACGGCGTCCGGATGGCGCTGGTTTTTTCTGCTCCCGGCGGCGGTGCGGTTCACGCGGCGGGCGTGTGAATTCGGTATCGCGGGACGGTGCAGGCATTTTATAATCGAAGCCCTCCAGCATACGGCGCTCCACTTTTTCACCGAGGACCCGCTCGATGTCTCGTACAATGGCCTCGTCTGCACGTGTAATGAATGTGAAGGCATCGCCTGTCTTCTCGGCCCTGCCGGTGCGTCCGATCCGGTGCGTGTATGCGTCAGTGGTATCAGGCATGTCAAAGTTGATGACATGAGATATGCGCGAGACATCGATGCCGCGCGCCGCAATGTCGGTTGCAACAAGTATCTGATACAAACCGTCACGGAATCCATTGAGCGCGTCCTGTCGCTTGTTCTGCGACAGATTCCCCTGCAATGATGCGGCCCTGTAGCCAGCATTTTCCAGCATCTGCCCCACCCGCTTGGCGCGGTGCTTGGTGCGTGTAAAGATCAGGACCGACTCAGTGTCGGTATGGCCCAGCAGTTTTTTAAGGAGCGCTGTTTTGAGGTGCTGATCGACCGGGTAGAGCGCGTGCGCAACAGTGCTTGCCGGTGCACTGTGATTAATCTGTACCGTTACCGGTTTGTGCAATATGTCGTGGGCCAGTCGCCTGATATCTTCAGGCATAGTGGCCGAAAAAAGCAGGGTCTGTCTATTGGCCGGTATGCGCTTGATGATTTTTCTTATATCAGGCAGGAAGCCCATGTCGAACATCCGGTCAGCTTCATCAAGGACAAGCACTTCCAGATTTGACAGGTTGATTGTCCCCTGATTGATGTGATCGAGCAGGCGGCCAGGACATGCAACAACTATTTCAACGCCGGTGCGCAGTTTCTTTATCTGCGGATTAATGTTTACGCCGCCATAGACAGTCATGCTCCGCAGGCGGGTCTGCCGTCCCAAAGTGTTTATAGTCTCGTGGATCTGCTCTGCGAGTTCGCGGGTTGGCGCGATGATAAGGGTGCGGACACATCCACGCGGACCATTTAGCAGGCGCTCCAGAATCGGCAGCACGAAGGCAGCTGTTTTGCCTGTCCCGGTCTGTGCCAAACCCATGACGTCGTATTTCTGGAGTACCGGCGGTATTGCCTGCGCCTGGATCGGCGTCGGCATTGTAAAACCCGCTGCGGCGATTCCGGCCGCAACACGGGGGTGAAAATCAAATGTGTTAAATTCCATAATATTTTTAATCTCCTTAATTCTGCTTCAGGGGCAAAAAGCCCAGGTTGTATTCCGGGGCTTACAATGACGTAGTTTTTATCGATGTAGTTTGCATCCGGGTACAGCAGTTGTAATGATTAACCCTATCAGCTATGGGGGAATTCTGTCAAGTAGTGGAGGCCTCAGAGCAAAATGCAAAAGAACAAAGTGAGGTTATTTATCTTCCTTTCAAAACTTAATCAAATATCTTTTTGACACGTCCTACTTCTCCACTTTCCAAACGGACTTTTATTCCATGTGGATGCGCAGGTGACTTAGTTAAAATATCCTTTACAATCCCGTCTGTGAGTTTCCCGCTCCGCTGGTCTTTCTTCAATACTATTGAAATACGTAATCCCGGTCTAATATCTGAACGTCTGGTCCCATCCATTGTTGTTTACATTTCTCCAGACGTGTCTTCATCGGATACCGGTCCAATATTCATCGAGTCCGTCCCTTCTGGGTCTTGTGAAGGAGACTGAATGTTCTTCTGGCGTTTCTGTCTTTTCTCTTCCTGTTTTTTCTTTCGCTGCAGTTCTTTTTTTCGCTTATTGGCATCGTACATACCACCACGCATTGCCATGTTTTCCTCCCCTGATTTATTAACTTCTCAAAAAAACGTTTTTTATAGTGGAAATTCGACACTCTGATTTTTTCAGAGTATTCAAAGACTGAGAAGGAAGAAAATTCAGTGACCTATTGAAAAAGCAGGCCCACGCTGACGGGGCCTGCTTCACAGGTTTACTTCTTTCTGATGTTTGTTGCTTTCGGGCCCTTATCGCCTTGAACAATATCAAAGCTCACTGCATCGCCTTCATTCAGGTTTTTGAAACCTTCGCCCTGAATCTCGGAATAGTGCGCAAAAACATCGGGACCACCATCATCCTGGGTTATGAAACCAAACCCCTTGGACTCATTGAACCACTTTACAGTTCCGTTTGCCATACTTATTCTCCTCCTTGCTTAATAAACCAAATTCCCAAAGAATTTAGCCTTTAATAAAAAAGGCCACAAAGTTTAGAGTCTTTGTGGCCTTACATGTGACAAAAAACTCCTGAAACATCGTTTTCATAATGCCATCTTTTTTCTGAAAAGTCAACTGAAAATAATTTCTAGAATAATAACAAAAAATTATATTTTATTTCTACCTAAAATTTTATATGCTGAGACAAATCTTTTATTCTGAGGACAATGATGTTTTAAGGACATGGCTGAAATTAAATATCGATACGAAATTACCCTCTTGACAGTGAACGCTCGTTCACCTATAATGTAGACATGAAAAGAGAACTAAGAGAAGAGAAGTTAAAATCCAGAGTCCGGGATATATCGCAATTCTATTATCAGAAAGGCAGGATGCCGAGTTTTGCCGAGATCGGGGAGATGCTGGGACTAAAGTCTAAAAACGCGGTCTTCAAGCTGGTCAGGAAGCTCGAGGAAATGAAGGTGCTTGAACGGGATGAAAAGGGCAGGCTCACGCCGGGGTCCATAAAATTCCCCGTAAGAATACTCGGCACTGTTGAGGCCGGGTTCCCCAGTCCTGCTGAAGAAGAACTGGCGGACACCATGTCCCTTGATGACCTTCTTATACAGAATCATGAGGCCACTTTCCTGCTCAGGGTGTCCGGCGACTCCATGATAGAGGCCGGGATCATGCCGGGAGATATGGTAATTGTAAACAAAGGGCAGACCCCTAAAAGCGGTGACATCGTCATTGCGGAAGTCGACGGAGAGTGGACGATGAAGTACTTGCGTAAAAGGGGAGACGGCGTGGCCCTCATCCCTGCCAATTCCAAATATAAACCTATTAAACCCAAAAATGAACTCAAGATCGCCGGGGTAGTGACGGCGGTGGTGAGGAAGTATAAGTAACGTTATGGATCAGCCATTGACCATACACTCCTGGCCGCAGGCCATCCTTCACATAGACGCCGACGCCTTTTTTGCGTCCTGCGAGCAGGCAATCCATCCTGAACTCAGGGGCAAACCTGTTATCACGGGCAAGGAGCGGGGGATCGTGGCTGCTGCAAGTTACGAGGCAAAAGCCCGGGGTGTGCAAAGAGGGATGGGATATGCTGACGTAAAGAAGGTCTGCCCTGATGCGATCATAGTCCCTTCCGATTATGAAACCTACAGCTTGTTCTCGGTCCGCATGTTTGAAATACTCAGACGCTTTTCGCCTGATGTAGAGGAGTACTCCATAGATGAAGCATTTATTGACCTGACAGGATTGAGGCGGAGCTTTCACTGTTCTTACGGCGAGATCAGTGCCCAGATTCAAAAAACAGTTGAGAGAGAACTCGGCATTACTGTCTCTGTTGGGGTAAGCCTGTCAAAGGTCCTGGCAAAGATAGGATCAAAGCACAATAAGCCCCATGGCCTCACTGTAATGCCCGGCAAAGATATACATCTCTATCTGGAGAAACTTGCCGTAGATAAAATCTGGGGAATCGGGCCAAATACATCAGCATTCCTCAATAAACTCGGGATAAGGACCGCCCTGGAATTTGCAAGGAGAGATGAGGAGTTTATAAAAAAACACCTCTCCAAACCTTACCGGGAGATATGGTGCGAGCTCAATGGTATGAGCGTCTATCCTGTTGTGACCGAATCAAAGAGCAGCTATCAGTCCATAAGCAAGACAAAGACCTTTACCCCTCCGTCCACTGATGAGACGTTTGTCTTTGCCCAGCTTTCCAAGAACCTGGAGAACGCCTGTATAAAGGCAAGACGCCACAAACTTGCAGCCACAAGGCTCATTATCTTTCTCAGGAAAAAGGATTTCAGAGACATCGGCGTTGAGCTTAAATTGAGCCGTCCCACTGCCTATCCTGCCGAACTGTTTGAAGCATTAAAGGAGGGGTTTGAGCAGATTTATCAATCCGCCATCCCTTATCGACTGACAGGTGTTGTCCTCTCAGGCCTGATGCCTGAGAACAGGGTGCAGTTCACCCTCTTTGACGATACGGCCAGGATAGAGAAGATGGCCAAGATTTACCACTCTGTAGATGAATTATCAACACGGTTCGGCAAGCACACCATCCAGCACGCCTCAAGCCTGCCTGCGAAATTACAGGGACAGCATGAAGGACAAAGAGGGGACATACCTGTGAGAAGGACAGATTTGTTTAAGGGCGAAAACAGGAGGCAGAGACTGGGGCTGCCGATGCTGCATATGAAGGTTTGAGGATACTGTTAACCTTAATTCCTGCCGCCTAAGTTAAATTCCAATATCCCATCGCATTGTAAAGGTTTTACGGCAAGGCCGCTTGCCTGATTTATGCAACATTAAGGTTTATTTGCTATTCACAAGGGAAGCAACTATAATGATCTTAAGAAATAACGTAGTCTAAGAAGGTTAGAACTTATGAACTCCACACCATTAAAGTCTGTGGCACTCGGTTTCCTGCTTGTTATCGCCGCCGGTATTGCCGGTGCAGATCATCCCCTCTTTGAAAAAGTAGATAAGAATAAAGACGGCAAAATTGATCGTGAGGAATTTGCTCAATATATGAGGGAAAACGCTTTTGAGCAATTGGACAAGGATGAAGATAAAATTATCTCGCAATCTGAATGGAGCAACACTGATAATGTTATTGATGCAGGGCAATTTAAAGAAGTTTTTAAGCACGCAGACAAAGACAGGGACAAAAGAATCAGTTTCCCGGAATTTTCCAGCTATGCTGAAAAGTACTCCAATATAGAAGATGCTTTTATGATACTGGACAAAAACAAAGACGGGGGACTTGCTCCGGATGAGATTTCATACATCCCTTCATTCAGGTGGCTTACGATTCATTACTGATCTGGAATTAACCCTTGAAATAATTCATTCATTCTTATAATTGGTTTTCCTTTTATTCTCTAACGCTCCGTGTGTAATACAGGATAGCACTGTTTCGTAATGAAATTTTTTTGCCGATTATTCTAACTCCTTAAATTCAAGACGCTTGCCTGGCAAATAACCCATTTCTTTGATCATTTTCTTATAAAAGATTTTGACTTAATGGGGGCAATAGCTTCAGGAACATATCTTGAAGAATCACTAAAAAAGACATATGTTTTATGGAGCAATATTAAAGCGGCAACTGCTGTTGAAGTAAGGGACAAAATAATCGATAAGCAAACACTGCATGTTAACAGTGATTAATTTCTAAATAACCATTAGTAGATTAAAGATATTAAATTTTTTACCGATATAAGTGGTATCTGAAAACTGGGAGGAAAGTCAACAGCCAATATGCTTAAAAAAATTGTATATATATTTTTTCTATTTTCATACAGTGAGGGGCAATAATGAGAACCGGCATTACTAAAATCGGCCTCGGAGGCGTTCTGTCAGGAATAAAAATCAGGGACAAGATACTTTTCTTAACAATTGTCGGGATTATTGTTTTTATTGTCTTTTCTGCGGGGGCCGTCATAATGGGTAAAAATCAGATAGCCGCGCTTGAAAGCATGTATACAAAGAATGTTCTTCCTCTCGACAGGCTCAGGAAGATACAGCTTATATTCAGAGAGACCGAGTTCAGAATGGCCGGAGTAATGACCGACATGATTGACGGTTCTGCCGCAGTAAACGCCCTGAGAGCATCATTGAGGGATGTCGATTCTTATTGGGAAGAAGTGAAGCCTGTATTAACGACGGAAGAGCTTATAGCGGAAAGAGATAAATTTGATAAAGGGTACAAAGGATTCAAGGGTATGTCCGGCAATCTTGGAAAAGCATACATGAAGGCATTCAACGACAAAGATATCGAGATGATGAAAGAAGTCTATGATGAATGGCTTGAATACAAGGGCCTGATATTTAAATCTATTGACAAAATGGTGGAGATACAGGAGTCGATGGCGAATGAAAGCTTTAACAACAGAAAAAAATGGACAAACCGCGTGATTTCATTAGTCATAATCGGTTCAATAGGCATGATTACATTATTTGTTTTTACATCAATCCTTACTATACGCTCAATCGCCGGGCCTATAAAAACAGTTGTAGAGTCGGCAAAGGAAGTCGCCAAAGGGGACCTTACATGCACCATTGATTTAAACAGTACAGATGAGATGGGGGTTATGGCATGCGAGTTAAACACTATGCTTAGAAAGCTGAATAAGGCCTTTTCAAGCATTACAGCCGAGTCAGAGCGTATTTTTAAAAATGCAGAGGGGCTTTCTGAAGTATCTGAATATTTGCTGACCGGCACAAATGAGCAGAAACTTCAGGTAGAGCAGATAGCGACTGCAACAAACGAGATGTCCCAGACTATTATTGAAATGTCAAGAAATGCCTCGGACGCGTCTGAAATTACCAAACAGTCGTTTGACTCGGCCACTAAAGGAATGGATGTCAGTGAACAAACAAAGGCAAGTATTACAAAACTCGTCAGCAGCGTGACCGAGGCGTCAGATGCTATTGCAGTCCTCGGCAAAAGCTCGGATGAGATCGGTGAAATAGTGTCCGTTATTAAGGACATTGCCGACCAGACCAATCTCCTTGCGCTGAATGCCGCAATAGAAGCCGCAAGGGCGGGAGAACATGGCAGGGGGTTTGCTGTAGTGGCCGATGAAGTGAAGAAGCTTGCGGAGAGGACCAGCAAGGCCACGGAAGAAATAGCGGGCAAGATACAGGCCAATCAGAAAGAGACCAAAGAAGTAATATTGAGCATGAAGCAGAGCAAGTCTGTGGCTGACGAGGCCATTGCTACAACATCGGACGCCAGAGACGTCCTTCAGGAAATTGTTGAATGCTCTGAAAAGGCAATGGAGATGGTCCGTAGAATCGCCGTTGCCACAGAGGAACAGTCTGCGGCAGCGGAAGAAGTCAGCCAGACCATGGAGAATGCATCCGGGGTGCTCAACGGCACATACATCCTTTCAGAAAATGTTAAAAAAGTGTCGGATGAATTAGCTTCGGTTGTGGCAGAGTTGAAAAAACAGATGGAGGGTTTCAGAACAAGCGATGGTCTTTCATTTAATAGCAAAGATGTCCCCGACCTGCTGTCCTCAGAAACGCAGGCGGTTGGGAGGGCCCTGGCATAATTTATTTTCTCAATTAATGCATTTTAATGCAGTATAAAAAAGGAGGTGGGGATAGAGATTAAAGATTTTATCACTTATACCGATATAGTTAGCAGTCTCTGAACAGACCGTAAGGTCATAATTTAAGGAGGGAAGCAAATGAAAAAGATATTGTCTGTATTAGTAGCGCTATCAATTCTGCTGATAGCAGGGCATGCCATGGCAACGGACACACCGATGTCATATCAGGGCATTTCCGTGGTTAACGCAGACTGGGTCAAGGCCAACATGGGTAAGGTCATGGTGTTTGACGCCAGGAAAAAGGGAGAATATGTAGAGAAACATATTCCGGGCGCAATATCCGCTTATTACAATGATAAGAGCGAAAAGAAGCTTGATTTCGATCCAGCCCAGGATGAGTGGGACATGAAGAAATATCCGGCTGACAAGAATGAGTCGATTGTTATTTACTGCAATGGGCCGGCCTGCTGGAAATCATTCAAGACAGCCATTATGCTTGTAAAAGCAGGCTACAAAAAAGTACACTGGCTCAGAGACGGTTTTCCGGGCTGGGTAGACAAGGGATATCCGACTGAGTAAAACATAAGAACAACATATTAAATAATATCAGGGCGGCAGAAAGGTTGATTATTCTGCCGCCCTGTTTGTTATATTGTAGGATATGAAATATGCAACGCTTGCTTTAATATTACAGCTTGTTTTTTCTTCCGCACATTTAGCCCAGTCAGGGGGAAAACCTTCAGCAGCACAGCAGTCACAGAATACAAAGGCGCAATCAGCTTTCATATCTGCAAAAAGTTATTCCTTCAAAATAATAAGAGTATATCCGCATGACTCGCAGGCTTTCACTCAGGGGCTGGTCTTTGATGAAGGTGTTTTATATGAAGGCACCGGTATCCGCGGGAAGTCTGAACTGCGCAGAATTAAACTGGATACAGGCGAACTCCTGCACGGGATTAAATTGCAGGACCGCTATTTCGGGGAGGGGACCACTGTTTTCGGGAACAAGTTGATTCAATTGACCTGGACGTCCAAAACAGGGTTTGTGTATGACAAAAACAATTTCGGGTTGATCAAGACATTTCATTACACAACCGAAGGATGGGGCCTGACGCATGACGGCAAGAGGTTGATCATGAGCGATGGCACTGCAATTCTATATTTTTTGAATCCTGAAACTTATCAAATGACCGGACAAATAGAAGTGAATGATAACAACGGTCCTGTAACCAGACTGAATGAGCTGGAGTATATCAGAGGAGAAATCTATGCCAACATCTGGCAAACAGATAACATTGCAATAATTAATCCGGACACAGGCCGGGTAACAGGGTGGATAGACCTGGAAAGCCTTACACAGCTTGCAGGAGGAGACAAGGCCACAAAGACCCTGAATGGTATTGCATATGATAAAGAGACTGACAGGCTGTTTGTTACCGGCAAATTATGGCCCAAGATTTATGAGATCAAAATCATTCCTTAACTTTTAACTCTTAACTCAAGACTCTTAACTCTTAGTTGATCCCCAGTTTGAGCTGCTGTTCCCTGATTGCCTTTATCCGGTCCCTTATTTGTGCGGCCTTTTCGAATTCGAGTTTCTCAGCAGCGGCCTTCATTTCTTCTTCCAGTTTCCTGATTGCCGGTCCATCAGCATATTCGACCTTCTCTTCCGCAACCACGGGAACTGTCCAGTAATCCGCTTCATATATTGAGCCAAGTATATTCGTTATGTCTTTCTTAATGGACGTCGGCGTTATATTGTTCCTGATGTTATAATTTTCCTGGATCTCACGTCTCCTGTTTGTTTCATCCATTGCCGTTTTCATCGATCCGGTGATTGTGTCGGCATAGAAAATGACCATACCTTTTACGTTCCTGGCAGCGCGGCCCGATGTTTGGATAAGGGAGCGGCTTGACCGCAGGAAACCCTCCTTGTCAGCATCAAGTATGGCAACAAGGGACACCTCCGGGATATCAAGACCCTCTCTTAAAAGATTAATTCCAATAAGCACATCAAACTTTCCCAGTCTGAGGTCTCTCAGAATTTCCACTCTTTCGAGTGTATGGATATCGGAATGGAGATATCTGGCCCTCACGCCTGATTCCATATAATATTCGGTAATGTCTTCAGCCATCTTTTTGGTAAGCGTGGTGACCAGTATTCTTTCACCATGTGCGGCCCTCTCACGGATTTCTCCAAGGAGGTCATCCAGTTGTCCTGAGACCGGTCTCAGTTTAATCACCGGGTCCTTAAGGCCCGTAGGCCTGACTATCTGTTCGATTATCCGGTGCCTAGATTTTGTAATCTCGTATTCCGCCGGAGTGGCCGACACATAAATCACCTGATGGACTCTGTGTTCGAATTCATCGAACTTGAGTGGGCGGTTATCAAGGGCAGAGGGAAGCCTGAATCCGAAATCGATCAGGGTCTGCTTTCTTGACCTGTCGCCTTCATACATCCCCCTGATCTGAGGCACCGTTGCGTGAGATTCATCTATTACTATCAGCAAGTCCTCCGGGAAATAATCGATAAGACAGGCTGAGGGCTCCCCCGGCTCGCGCCCGCTCAGGTGCCGGGAATAATTTTCAATGCCGTGGCAGAAGCCGAATTCTTTTAGCATCTCCATATCGAATCTTGTTTTCTGCTCGAGCCTCTTTGCCTCCATTTCCTTGCCCTGCCTGAGAAAGAACATGGTCCTTTCTTCAAGTTCTTTATTGATGGAAAAGACGGCCCTTTCGATTCTCGGTTTTGGCGTTATCCAGTGGCTGTTGGGATATAATGAAACTTTATTAAGCCTTCTTAAAACCTTTCCTGACAGGGAGTCGAATTCATACAAACCGTCTATGTCATCTCCGAAAAATTCAACCCTAATCGCATTATCACCGGAAAAGGAAGGGAATATTTCGACAACATCACCTCTTACACGAAAGGTCCCCCTTTTGAAATCTTCATTACGGTCGTAAAGCATATCAACGAGCCTTCTGAGAAACGCATCTCTCTCAGTGCGCATGCCTTCTTCAATAAACAAATGCATTCCCAGATAATCCTCGGGAGCGCCGATGCCGTAAATGCATGAGACGGATGCAACAATTATTGTGTCGTTTCTTTCGAGTATAGCCCGAGTGGCCGCGTGTCTCAGCCTGTCGATGTCCTCATTTATCATGGCATCTTTTTCAATGTACGTGTCGGTTGTCGGGATGTAGGCCTCAGGCTGATAGTAATCATAGTAGCTGACAAAATATTCGACCGCATTTTCAGGGAAGAAGGTCTTGAATTCCCCGTAAAGCTGGGCCGCAAGGGTCTTGTTGTGAGCAATAACAAGCGCCGGTTTGTTTACATTTGCAATTACATTGGCAATAGTGAAGGTCTTGCCTGAGCCTGTAACACCGAGGAGCACCTGGTGTTTTGCGTCCTGAAGGATTCCTTCAGTTAATGATTTTATGGCTTTGGGCTGATCGCCCTCAGGCTTGAAATCAGATATTAGCTTGAATGTTCCTGATGAATTCCTTTGAGAGTTCAAGATTTATGTCCTCTTAGAGATGTCAAGGAGATTTCAATAGCCGCTAAAGACGTTTTTTTACTTAAGGTATTTTAGCATTTTATGAAATTTGAATTATGAAGTTGAATACCCTGTCTTATAAATCGGGATGAATAGTTCTTCTTGTTTCGCTCTCTGCCCTCTTCGTTTTCTTAGAATGAGAAATTTTCACCTGTAAAAAGCTTTCCATTTTTTGTTTTTTCCCATAGAATTAAACATGGACGCCTCTTTGTTTCTCCTTATCAATCAGGGACTGCATAATAATGTCCTTGACTCTTTCATGACTTTCATAACGAACAAGTCATATATTTTGTTTATTGCCATTTTGATTCCATTATTTTTTAAAGACTGGCGGAAAGGGCTTCTTGTTTTTTCACTCGCCGCTATGGGCTTTTTTACTGCTGACGGTATTGGTGATATTTTAAAGCGTCTGTTTGCGAGACCAAGGCCGTGTCATGAGCTTCATAATGTAAGCCTTGTTGTCGAATGCGTCAAGTCTTTTTCTTTTCCTTCAGGTCATGCCGCGACTTCCTTTGCAATGGCTTCAATAATCGGCCATCATTTCAGACGCGCTGCAATCCCGGCATTCCTCCTTGCCGCACTCGTGGCTTTCACAAGGATATATGTCGGCGTGCATTATCCGTCAGATGTGATCGGCGGGGCGGTGCTGGGAGGTGTTACAGGAGGATTCATTCTTTTCATTCATCAATGGCCTGCCGGGCGTCGATAATAAAGCGGGCACAAAGAATCGCATCTGCCATCTCAGATTAACTGCTTCAATTTCTTCTCATAAGCATCGAGTGCTTTTTCTCCGAATAAGACGAAACGAATAAGTTCTATATCAGTATTTTCTTTTAAATAGTTTATTGCAGCACTCAGGGCAATTCCCGCAGCCTCTTCCAGCGGATATCTATATGCGCCAGTGCTTATGGACGGGAAGGCAATACTCTTCAGGCCTTTTGAGGAAGCAAGTTTCAGACAGTTCTTGTAGGCAGTCCCAAGCAGATTGGGTTCATTATGAAGGCCGTCTCGGTAAACCGGCCCCACGGTATGAATGACATATTTAGCTCTGAGATTTCCGCCTGAGGTAATGACCGCTTCGCCGGTTTCACAGCCGCCTATCTTTATGCATTCCTCAAGTATCTTCGGCCCGCCAGCCCTGTGAATAGCGCCGTCCACGCCGCCGCCGCCGCGAAGACTTTTATTGGCGGCGTTTACTATTGCGTCGGTTTCCTGCTTTGTAATGTCACCTTCTGTCAATGAAAGAGTGCCTTTGTTAATTATAATTTCCATGATAATCTACCTCGGCTTTTTAATCAGATTATATCATTTATTTCTCATGATGATGCTGCCTTAACAATATCAATAATCGTAATCTCAGGCGTCGACAGAAACCGTACCGGCGGCCCTGCCGTGCCGGTGCCCCGGCTTGTATGGATGGCTGAGCCTTTCGGAAGTTTCGTAAAGCCGGTGTGATATTGAAACAGGAACATCGTGGCAAGGTTCACGGGGAAAATCTGGCCCTTGTGGCTGTGCCCGGAGAGCTGCAGATCGAAAAGTCCGAGACTCTCTTCTTTAACATCCGACCGGTGTTTAAGAAGGAGAGTGAAGAGGCCGGGCTGGAGTTTTGATAGCATCTCCCTCTCATCCTGTCTGGGGGCATCATTGCTGTATCCCCTGGTTTCACCACCCGTAAAATCCATCCCTGCAATATTAATGATATTTTCTATGGTAACTCCGCTGTCCCTCAGAACAGTAAACCCTGACTCTTCAATAAACTTAACGGTATGCCTTAACCCGCCGTAAAATTCGTGGTTGCCGATGACTGCGAATTTACCATACCGCGCATTGAGCCTTCTCAGCCGTCCTGAAAGGTGGCTGATATGCTTTACTAAACCGTCAATAAGGTCGCCGGTTGAGACTATGATATCGGGTTTTTCTTCTTCAGTAATTTTGATGATCCTGTCTATTAAATGTTCCCCAACAGTGACGCTCAGATGCAGGTCGGAGATTTGCGCGATCCTGATATTCCCAGCTCCCGGGGGCAGTTTTGATGTATGAATGAGAAGCCTTTCAACACGTAAATTCCTGGCCTCAAAATAACCATAGGCGACGATTACGGCTGATAGAGACAGGGGGATGAAAAAGGTGCTGCCAGTGGAGAAGATGAACAGGGCGTGACTGTGTCCCATGAGATAAGCGTTCGAGAGAGCAACCATGTTATAGAGATCGAGGATAAGCGCAACAGGGAAAAAGGGGATAAGAAAAGCGAGCCACAAATAACCGGTATAAGAAATAATCTTCAGGGACCTTTCAGAGGCTTTATGGCTGTAAATCGGGATAAAGACAGGAAGCAGGGTCAAGATGAAAACAACAATACCTGTCAGAACATCAACAGCGGTCCCGGAATCAGATACTGAAGTGACCTTGTAAAAGAAGTATATATTGGCCGAGCAGTATGATATTGCGATAAAGAAAAAGATCAGCATCCGATAATCTATTTTATTTAAGTTGGCACGTAATTTACACGCTGTCAGGCGCGTAGGGCCTGAATATTTTACGCACTCTTTCCTGAAACTTGTCCATGTAGTAATAAACCACAGGTGTTATGTACAGTGTCAGGATCTGGGAAACGAGCAGTCCGCCGACAACGGCAAGTCCCAGAGGGCGGCGGGATTCAGCGTTTGCGCCGAAACCGATTGCAATCGGAAGGGTCCCCATTAATGCGGCCATAGTAGTCATCATGATTGGACGGAAACGTATTATTGCGCCTTCATAGATCGCCTCCATCGGCGACTTCCCTTCATGCCGCTGCGCCTCAAGGGCAAAGTCTATCATCATGATGGCGTTTTTCTTGACTATTCCCAGAAGCATGATAATGCCCACAAAGGCATAGATGTTTAATTCCTTGTGAAAGAGCATAAGTGTAATGAGTCCTCCGAACAATGCAGCGGGAAGCCCGGACAGGATGGTAAGGGGATGAATAAAGCTTTCATAAAGGATTCCAAGAACGATGTAAATAACTAGGACCGCCATTATCAGCAGCAGCCAAAGCCCCTGCATGGATGACTGAAATGCCTGGGCTGACCCCTGAAAGCTCGTGCTGATTGTCAGAGGTAATGCCGCGCGCGCGGTTTTTTCAACTATGGCAATGCCATCGCTTAATGCGACACCGGGCTTAAGGTTAAAGGAGATAGTAACCGAGGGGAGCTGCCCAAGGTGATTTACAGTAAGAGGGCCGAGGCCTCTTGTAAGTTTTGCCGTAGAGCTTAGCGGCACCAGATGATTGGAGTTTGAACGCACATAGAGCATTGACAGCGCAGAGGGGTCCATCTGATACTCCGGCAGCAATTCCATGATTACCTGGTACTGATTATTGGGGGCGAAAATGTTAGAAACCTGTCTGGAGCCGTAAGCATAATAGAGGGCGTCCTCTATCTGTTGCGCGGAGAGGCCGAGGGCGGAAGCCCTGTCACGGTCAATGTCCACATTCACCTGCGGGTTTTTTATCTGAAGGTCGCTGGTCACGTCCTGGAGTTGAGGAAGCCCGCGCATCCTGCTTGTCAGTTCATCCGCATAAAGGTAAAGCTCCTTTGTATCCGGACTCTGCAGAGTGAACTGGTACTGGCTCTTGGTCAACTGGCCGCCGATACGTATGGCCGGGAGATTCTGCATGAACATCTGTATGCCCGGCACCTTTGAGACCTTCGGCCTTAATCCCTGAATAATCTCGTCAGCGCTCAGTTCCCGCTCGTTGCGCGGCTTAAGACGCATGAAAATGCGGCCTGTATTCCCGCCTGAGCTGGCGCCGCCGGCGCCGACAGCGGACATAAAGGCAGCTATATTCGGGTCATCGGCGACAATGGCGGCAAGTTTTTTCTGGTGCTCCACCATGTCGTCAAAGGAGATACCCTGTGCAGCCTCGGTAAAGGAAAAAATCTGGCCGGTATCTTCCGAAGGGAGAAATCCCATCGGCATTTTCATGAATAAATAAATTGTAGCTATAGTAAGAATAATTGTAATTACCAATGTAGTGCGGCGATGCCGGAGGACCTGTTGCAGACTCCTTTCATAGGCGTTCCGCATATCGTCAAAGAAGCGTTCCATAATGTTGTACAGACGGCCTTGCCTCACCTCACCATGCGGTTTTATAAAACGGCTGCAAAGCATAGGGGTGAGTGTCAGAGAGACAAACCCTGATATCAGGATCGCTATACTGATGGTCACCGCAAATTCGTGGAGCAGGCGTCCCAGTATGCCCCCCATAAAGAGCACCGGGATGAATACGGCAACAAGGGACAGGGTCATTGATAAAATGGTGAAGCCGATTTCTCTGGAGCCTTTGAGCGCTGCCTCAAGAACTCCTTCACCCTTTTCAATGTGGCGCATAATATTTTCGAGCATGACTATGGCGTCATCCACAACAAACCCGACCGAAAGCGTCAGGGCCATGAGTGAGAGGTTGTCTATGCTGTATCCCAAAAGGTACATTGCGGCGAAGGTGCCGATAATGGAAAAAGGCAGCGCAAGGCTCGGAATGACCGTAGCTGAAAGGTTGCGCAGGAAGAGGAAGATGACCAGCACCACCAGACACAATGCAAGCATTAAAGTGAATTTTACATCGCCGACCGACTCCCGGATGGACAAGGAGCGGTCAAAAAGAACGTCCAGGTTTACTGAAGGGGGCAGCTGGGCCTTGAAGACCGGCATCAGATTCTTGATGCTGTCCACAACCTCCACGGTATTGGTGCCGGGCTGACGCTGAATTGCCAGGACAATGGCGCGGGTCTTTATATACCAGTTAGCCACCTTGTTGTTTTCAACGCTGTCGATGACCTTCCCCAATTCTTCGAGGCGCACAGGCGAGCCGTTGCGGTATGCCACTATAAGGGGACGATATGCCGCAGCGTTGTATAGCTGTCCCGTGGCCTGAATTGTAAAGGCCTGCTGCCTGCCGTTCAGGGTACCAGTCGGGAGGTTTACATTCCCGCGTGAAAGGGCGCCGGCTGCCTCGTCGATGCCGATCTGCTTTGCGGCAAGGGCCCTGGGGTCGAGCTGCGCGCGCACTGCAAATTTTTGTGAACCATACACCTGCACCTGTGCCACACCGCTTATCATTGAAATGCGCTGAGAGATATTAGTGTCCGCGTATTCATTAATAACAGAGAGGGGAAGTGTCGGTGAACTCAGCGCGAGGTATAAAATAGGCTGGTCAGCAGGATTTACTTTACTATATGTAGGAGGGCTCGGCATGTCCTGCGGAAGCTGCCTTGACGCCTTGGCGATCATTGCCTGCACATCCTGTCCGGCAGCGTCTATGTCTCTGCTGAGATTAAACTGCAGGGTAATCTGTGTTCTCCCCAATCCGTTCGTGGATGTCATGGAGTCAAGCCCCGCGATCGTCGAAAACTGCCGCTCCAGCGGGGTCGCCACGGCAGATGCCATGGTCTCAGGGCTGGCCCCGGGCAGGCTGGCGCTTACCTGAATAGTTGGAAAATCCACATTCGGAAGATCGCTCACCGGCAGAAGCCTGTATCCAGCAATACCAAAGACCAGGATCGACAGCATGACGAGGGTAGTCATGATCGGACGCTTTATGAAAAGTTCAGAGAAGTTCATATTAATGCAAAGGCACAAAATTTTTCACTTTGTCCCTTTGTGCCTGTTTTATCACTCTGTGCCTTATTTTTTTATCTCCACCTTTGCTCCGGGGACAAGGCGCAGATGCCCGTCAGTTACAACTTTTTCCCCGGACTGGAGACCTGACGAGATGACGGTTTCGCCATTGATCATCATTTTAACCTCAACAGGACGTGATTCAACAGTAAGGTCGTCTTTGACAATAAATATATACTGGCCCTTCTGTCCTGTCTGCACGGCCTGTGAAGGCACTACAACAGCATCGGAATATGAAGCGAGCGTAATGCTGATATTTACAAATTGTCCCGGCCACAATCTTTTGTCCTTATTTGAAAAGGTCGCCTTCAGTTTGATGGTCCCTGTTGCAGTATCTACTGTGTTATCTATAAAAGTCAGCACGCCTTCTTCCGCATTCCTGTCTTCATTTGATGTGAATGCCTCTACCCTCAGCTTACCCCCTGCCGTATACTTTTTTATATCTGCCAAATTCTGTTCAGGGACGGAAAAGGCCGCATAGACAGGCTGGACCTGGTTGATAACCACCATCGGCTTGTCATCATTTGCCTTGATCAGATTCCCCTGGTTTGCCAGAAGACTTCCGGTCCGTCCTGAGACAGGGGCATAAACAGAGCAGTAGCTTAATTGCAGTCCGGCATTTTCTACGGCAGATCTGTCAGCCTCTAAAGTCGCCCTAAGCGCCTCGGCATTTGCAAGAATCTTTTCGTAATCATCCCTGCTTACAAGCTGGTCCCGGGACAATTCGGTGTAACGTACAACATCATTGTCGGCTTTTTTGGATAAAGCCGTGTCCTTTGCCAAATTTGCCTGCGCCGCTTCCAGGGCGGTTCTGTAGGGCCGGGGGTCTATGGTAAACAGCAGGTCCCCTTTATTGACATCCTGACCTTCCCTGAAATTTACACTCATCAGCTCGCCGCCTGCACGCGCCTTAATCTCAACAGTAGAGTAGGCCTCCACATTCCCGATCGCGTGAAGCTGAACAGGCACGGTTTTCTTTATTGCAGAAGCGGCGGTCACAGGCGCGGTCATACCTTTTGGAGGTTCTTTCTGTTTCTCCTTTGAGCATGATGAAATGAACAGCAGACAGCAGACAGAATACAGAAAACAGAATCTAATTAAAAACGTCTTTATTCGCATCGTGTCACTCCCCGTCTTATCAATATTATTAATTCATCAAAAAATCCTGAAACTGTAGGGGCGAGGTCATCTCGCCCACACGCCGGGCCTGCGACTGCATGGGCGAGGTGACCTCGCCCCTACGGGCCTGCGACAGTCTTTAAAAGCGTCCCTGTTGACCGCTTCAATTTCAGGATTGCCAACTGATAATCATATTCGGTATTGGCAAATTCTCTTTCAGAAGTGACAAGCAGCGTGTTCGCATCAATAATATCTATGCTGTCCGCCAAACCGTATTGAAACTGCTTTGTTACGGCATTGTAATTATCCAGCGCATATTCTACCTCTGCCTGCAATTGATCGAGGACCGCCGACATTGTCTGAAGTTTGAGATAGGAATCCTCAACCTCTACGCCTACTGAATGTTTTATATTTTCAAGACTGTAATCAGCCTGCCTCAATTGTGCCTTTGCTTCTCCAACTTCAGCGGCCCTTAATCCGCCTTCAAATAGAGGGAAATTTAGTTTCAATACCCCATAAATTCTTTCATTCAGCTCACTCGCGGTAGAAGGCTCATTCTCCTGTCTTGAATAGACCCCTTCTATTGAAAGATCAGGCCAATATGAGCCTTTCGTGTATTTTACTTCATCCTGGGCTATCTGTTTCTGAATAGCTGCGGTTTTGATTTCAGACCTTTCTGAAAAAGACTTCTCTTTAAGGCAATCCACAGTTGATAATCTGCAGTCCCCGATTAATACATCCAGTAACTCCTGCTTACTGGTTTCAAGGTCTTTTTCAAGAGGCTCCTTAACGTCAAAATCATCGTGTATGCCAACTGCCCTTGCGAGAGTCGTCTTTGAAAGCCTTACGCCATGTTCAGATTTGATTAATTCGGACTGAGCGCCCGCGAGTTCTGCCTTTGCCCTCAAAACTACGGTCTTTGTGACTTCGCCGACTTTAAGTCTGGTCTCAGCGGCATTTTTGTGCTTTGTAAGTCTCTCGACGTTTGCGCCTGCTATTTCATGCGCTTTTTTTGACTTAAGCAGATCGTAATATAACGAGGCGACTTTTAAAAGATATTCTTCCCTGACTGCATCGAGATCAAACCTGCTTTTTGTGATTCCTTCCTCTGCCATCCTGAGGGCAGTAATTTCCCTGCCGCTTAATGATAATGACTGGTCCAGTCTCAGCCCCCATTCATTAGTGAATTCCGGTTGCACTACCCTGCCGCTTGCTGTTTTCTTGTCAGTGTATCTTGTATGATTGCCGAATGCGGAAAGCGCAGGGAAAAGAACGGCTTTTGCCTTGTCTTTCTGTTTCTCTGATATGAAGATATCTTCCTCAGCTATTTTTACAGTCTCGCTTCTTTCAAGTGCAAGTTTGTAAAGGTCATCAAGAGAATATTCCTCGCTGTATGAATTGTATGGGATTATTGCGAGTATGAGGCAGAATATATATATGAGTTTTCTTCCCATTGTGTTTCCTTCCCCCTTTTCATTTCCCAAACAGGGCCTCAACAAACTCTCCGGGTTCAAAATCCTGGAGGTCTTCAACTGCTTCGCCTACACCGATTAATTTAACGGGGATATCGAGTTCTTTATTTATTGCTAAAATTATACCGCCTTTTGCGGTACCGTCAAGTTTGGTGAGGGCAATGCCTGTAACGCCTACTGCCTCATTGAATATCTTTGCCTGGTTTATGGCGTTTTGCCCTGATGTAGCGTCTACAACGAGCAGCACCTCATGTGGCGCGGAGGGTTTTTCTTTACTGATGACACGCTTGATTTTCTTCAGTTCCTCCATAAGGTTGGTCTTGGTATGAAGCCTTCCTGCGGTGTCAATTATTACAACGTCGATATTTTTGGATTTAGCGGATGCCACTGCATCAAATGCGACTGCAGCCGGATCTGCCCCGCTTCTGTGTTTTACAATCTGTGCGCCGGCCCTGCCCGCCCATATCTCAAGCTGTTCAATGGCCGCAGCCCTGAAAGTATCTCCCGCGGCAAGAGTGACCGTGAAACCGTGATCAGTAAAGCGCCTGGCAAGTTTACCTATTGTAGTGGTTTTCCCCACGCCGTTAACGCCGACCGTGAGTACGACATAGGGTTTTTCACCCGCGCACATTACCTTATGACCAGCTATCAGGATCTTTTTCACTTCTTCCTTAAAGGCCTCCTTAAGGTCCTTTTCGTTTCTGATCTTTTGTTCTCTTACCTTTGCCTTCAGTGATTGAGTGATGGACTCCGCGGCCTGAGGCCCGACATCAGCCATGATCAGAAGCTCTTCGAATTCATCCAGAAGACTGTCATCAACTATCCGCCCGCTGACAAGCCTCTCAACATTTTCAATAAGGGATTTTTTCGTTTTAAACAATCCCTGTTTCAGTCTGTCAAATAAACCCACAATATTCTCCTTTGATATTATTCAGCCGCAGATAACTAAACTATGAAGTTAGAAGAAAAAACATTATCATTACTTCTCATTTCATACTTCTCACTTCTTCTTAATCTGTACAAGTCAGCAGCAGATAGAGCTCAGAAATTTTAACAGTTTCAAATATAAAATTGATATTGTACGGGCAATAAAAAAGGAAGGCAGGATATTTACCCGCCTTCCTTTTGATTTTTTCAGCTATCGACTGTTAATTAAAAGCCAAACGGTTTTGCAAAGAGTATAATCAATGCAACAACCAATGCGTAAATACAGAGAGACTCAATCATTGCAAGACCGATGATCAGGGTTGTTGTGATTTTGCCTGAAGCGCCCGGATTTCTTGCAACACCTTCTGCTGCCTTGGCGAGTCCTATGCCCTGTCCAATGCCTGTTCCCAATGCAGCAAGGCCGATACCCAATCCACATGCCAGCGCTGCCATACTGAAATAACCCATTTGTGCATCGGATGCTCCTTCAGCAGCGCCTTCAGCTGCAAACGCAACAGGCGCCAAGAGGCATACCAAGGTGAGCGACAGTAATATTGCAGTTACTATTCTTCTCATTTTTCCTCCTTTCATAGAGTACTATAGGTGTCCCTATTTTTAGTGTGCTGCTTCTACAGAACCTGCTAAATATAAAGTTGTCAGCAGGACAAAAACAAATGCCTGAATAACGGAAACAAGAACTCCAAGACCGAGTATTGCAGTCGGCACAACCACAGGGGAAAGTAATAACAGAATTAATATGATTTTATGTTTTGCTACCATATTTCCGAATAACCTGACGGATAAAGTTAAAGGTCTTGCAAGATGCCCTATCACTTCAATGATGAACATCAAAATCATTAATGGAAGCGCGGGCAACGACCTGATTGGTCCGACAAAGTGCTTTATGTATCCGAGCCCGTGTTCTTTGATCCCGTATATATGCGTAGCAAAAAATACAGGAAGCGCCAGTGCTGCGTTAGTATTAAGATTGCTGGTAGGGGCCTCGCACCCGGGGATCAGTCCAAGAAAGTTGCATACAAGAACATAAATGCCGATAGTGCCAATGAACGGTAAAAAATGTCTTCCCAAATGGCCGATGTTGGTTTCAACAAGATCTAGAAAGAATTCTATGATGACTTCTACGAAATTCTGTACACCACTGGGAACAAGGTTAAGAGACTTTCTTGCAAGTATTGCAACAATAATAATTATTATTGTTGCAACCCATGAAAAGGCCACAAACGGCGGGATGCCTGCGTGAATTAATAAGTTGACCGGAAATATAAATGGAGATAGCCTATTGTCTCATGTCAACCCGCATATTTATAAATTTAAATTTCTTATAGACATGATCAATGAAGGGCATACAGCGCTTCCCTGGCCTTCTTTAACAGGGCAGCTGGTTGGATGGGTTGAACTCAGATATGGGCCATTTTCCGGGAATGATGATCTGATACCTTTGCACATATCTATAATTTACACTATCTTTGCCAGCAGGAATGTCGGGAAAATCAAATATTAAGGTTTTTAATAGTGTTATGAGTAGTGACAATTACCATTAAAGTACCATCCTTTTTCTACCGAGAAGAGGAATAAACTTAAGGATAAGACTGATTTGAATAACATTGAAACGGGAGGACGAATGAGGAAAGCAATTATGATTATGGTATTGCTGTCTGTAGTGAGTTTGTTAACATGCTCAATAGCATGGAGCGAAGAAATAGTTAAACTGCATGGTTCAACCACAGTACAAAAGAGGATTATGGAGCCTGGGAAGGAAGCCCTTGAAAAAGTCACAGGTATAAAGCTTGAACTTGTCGGAAATGGTACAGGCAACGGGCTTGAGGACCTGGTCAAAGGGAAATGTGATGCCGGCATGGCATCAGAAGAACTCGCTGATGCGGTTGCGAGCATGAAGGCAGCTACAGGGCTGGAGGCGCCGGCAGTCCTGAAGGCGAATGTTATTACAACTGACATTATCAAGGTAATAGTTCATCCCTCAAACTCTGTTGCAAAGCTTTCAAAAGAGCAGTTAAAAGGTCTGCATACCGGTAAGATTGCAAACTGGAAAGAGGTCGGCGGAGTCGATATGCCGGTAATAGTAGTGACGTCTCATCTCGGCTCAGCGACCAAAAAGGTCTTTCAGAAAATGATAATGGACGGAGAGCCTTATGTTGTCGGAGCGATTGAAGTAGAAACCACAAGGAAAGAGATTGATAATGTCGGTGAATTCCCTGAAGGTATCGGCGCTGTCAGTCAGGGATTTATCAATTTGCCGGGGAACAAAGAGAAGGTCAAGATCGTAGAAACGCAGGAGATCAGCAGGCCGCTCATGCTGATTACAAAGGGAGAGCCGTCACCGGCAGTAAAGAAAGTATTGGATTTTTTTAACGGTGAAGGAAAGAAATATATAAAGGACTGAAGGACACGGTCATTGGGTGCAGCGCAGGAATAATAGGTTGCTTCGCTGCACTCATAATGACATCTGGTGAGGGGTATAAATATGACCATTAAAAAAAAGCTGTTCATCAACATGTTATTGACTGTAACAGGCTTTATACTGATAGCAGGCTTCAGTCTTGTGGGCATGAAGTTCGTACAAAGGAATATTACCGCCCTTACAGAACGTTCTACTCCATATCAATTAAAGATGGTCGAACTCCAAAGGGCACTGCAGGAGCATACTGCCAATCTTCTGAAAGTCACGTCTTCCGCGTCACTCGATGATTTTAATACAGCAAAGGCAGAGTCTGAAAAAACCATAGGTGAAGCAAAGAAGGTCTCCGGAGAACTTGACGCATTTAAATCCGGCATAACAGGTCAAACCGATATAGGCGAGCTTTTACGTATTACGGATGATATTGTGAAAGTAACTCAGGACCGCCTGAAGGCTGAAGAAGAAACAAAGACAGCCAGCAGTATAACGATGGCAAAGCATAATGATATCGCAAAAAAACTGCGGGACATGGATTCTTCTATAAAAAAGCTTCAAAATGGCTCTCTGGACCAGTTGTCTTCATCGAATGAGAGCGTAAAGAAAATAACAAAAAAATTAAAAAACGTTCAGCTTGTTGTTTATTCCATAAAGGACCTTAAACAGGCCATATCCGATATTGCGGCTTCAAACAGCAAGAGTGAGCTTACTGTTGCGCAAAGTCGTTTCAACAGTTCCATGCGCTGGATCACGCAAAGCGAGCTGGTAAAAACTGAAAAAGAATCAAGCGCCGTAAAAGAAATCCTGGACGGTTTATCTGATATCTCCAAATATGTAGCAGGAGAAGGGGGATTAATCGCCCTTAAAGACTCTATACTGAAAAATCCAGACGATGAAACAAAGAACAAATTAATGGGGACAAGGGCGATAATAAATCAGAAACTGGCGCAGATGACAACGATATCCGGTGACATAGATGAAAAGTCCTCTGAAAATTTTTCCGATGAGAATAAAAAGCTGGATAGTTCATTAAATGAATCAACTACGTCTTCAAACATACTGGCTATGAACAATGAACTCGTTGCTGCCGGATTCGAGATTAATGATTTGATAAATGAAGCTTTCTTTGCAAAAACACTTTCTGAACTCGACAGATTATCTTCTGAGATGAAAGTTAAATTCAACAATGCTGATGCTATAGGGAGAAAGTTGACGGATGCCCTTTTATCACTAAAAAAGAACGATGAGGTCAAGCTTATCCGAAGCACCATGCAATCATTAAGTGAAATAAAGGGATTGATCCTGTCGGAAAACGGGATCATAAAGCAGCTCCAGAACGTCCTTGCAATTAATGAGCAGGTTACAGGCTTGAATGCAAAGCTTAAAGACGTAGTCACCAGCCAGCGGGAACAGGGGAAACAGGGCGTGACCGCGGCGCAGGAGGAACAGGAAAACACGGTCATAACAGTCAATAAAGCGGTAAAGTCTTATGTGATAGGCATAGCGGTCATCGTCATAATTGTGCTTGGCCTTGGAATGTCACTCAGCAAGCTACTTGCGAATTCAATTATTTCTCCTATTGATGAGCTTGTTACCCTGGCGGAAGGCTTCGGGAACGGCAACTTCAGTCGTAAAATGAACGGATCAAGAAAAGATGAATTCGGCAAGGTCGCCCTGCATTTCAATAATGCATCGGGCAACCTGAACAATATTATCTCTGACATCGCGACAACAATTAATGATCTTGCCATGAGGTCTATTATTCTGCAGTCATCTGCCGAAGTAATAAACAAAGGCTCTCAGGAACAAACTTTGCAAACAGAGCAGTCGGCAACTGCCATGACGCAGATGTCGCATTCCATTTCAGATGTCGCTAAAAACGCGCTCAATACGTCAAAGAGTTCAAACGAGACGGCTGAACTGGCGCGAAAAGGGAAGGAGTCTGTTGACAGGACGGTCCAGGGAATGCTGAACATATCCGGCGCTGTTAAGGAAGCGTCGGCGCTCGCTGTCTCTCTCGGAGAAAGTTCTAAAGAGATAGGCAAGGTGGTGGATGTCATCAATGAAATCGCCGCCCAGATCAATCTCCTCGCCTTGAACGCCGCTATCGAAGCTGCAAGGGCCGGAGACTATGGCAGGGGATTTGCCGTAGTAGCAGACGAGGTCAGGCATCTTTCCGAGAAGACGGTTGGCTCCACGCAGGCAATAGCCGGCGTAATAAAAAATATTCAGAATGCCGTGTCAAAATCAATTTCAGCCATGAAACACGGCGAGGAAGAAGTAGAGTCCGGCATGAAAATAGCGGAGAACGCAAGTGCCTCTCTTAATCAGATAGTGGCCGCCTCAGATAAAGAAGCTGACATGATACATACGATAGCGGCGGCATCAGAGGAACAGTCATCTGTTTCGGAACAGGTGACAGGCAGTATGGAAGCCATTACCCGGATTACAAGGGAAATGAACAATTCAATCTCGGATATTAAGAAAACATCCGATGAACTTTATAATGATGCAGAGAAACTGAGTACAGCAGCGTCCTGGTTCAAGAGGGGGTAATTTCCCACATATCAGTTTCGCCTGAATTTTCTGTAAGCGGAAAGATTGCATAAATAAAAGAAGGACTGGCAATCAGCCAGTCCTTCTTTTATTTAATTTTAATCCGGCAGCTACTTACTTTCCCAGGGCTTCGCGGCCCAAGTATCATCAGCCAGGGAGGGCTTAACTTCCGTGTTCGGAATGGGAACGGGTGTGACCCCTCCGGTAAAACCACCGGAAATTTTTATCAACCAGGTTAAAATCATAACATGAAGCAAAATTAAAATGCAACAGGTCAATAAAAAAATGGTGGAGGTGAACGGGATCGAACCGATGACCTCCTGGTTGCAAACCAGGCGCTCTCCCAGCTGAGCTACACCCCCGACGTACTAATTTACAATTTCCAATGAACAATTATCAATGAACTTGCATGGTGGGCCTAGATAGACTTGAACTATCGACCTCACGCTTATCAGGCGTGCGCTCTAACCAACTGAGCTATAGGCCCGTTTAATCATGAATTATAAAGATACCTTATAAAAAGACATGTTGTCAATTTCGATATGGCAGCACAGCAGGAATTCTTTAACTATTATAGATCACCCGATAAAGACGGCCCCTTAGTCTTTAAATATCTTTAAATATCTCTCCGGATTTTCAGATATGGCCTTCAATACGATTTCTTTTTTATCTGAACTCATCCGAATCAGCCTCTCTGCCGACTCTTTGATTGACACTGATCCGCCGAGGAGCTTATTGTCCTCATTGCGAATTCCACGGGCAGCGGGTGTAACTTCAGAAGCATTTACCGTATCTGAGACTATTATAATCCTCTCAGGGTTCTTCACTGAAAAAATAAGATCAATTATTTTTGCGTCAAGATGAAAAGGATCGGCTATGACTTCAATATAAATTTCTTTATTCATCAGGCCGAAACCTGCAATACCAGGTTCCCGGTGGTGAATTCCGCGCATTGCGTTAAAGATGTGAGTGATCCCGCGGGCGCCTGCATGAAAGCCTGCTTCAGCCTCAGGATACGAGGCGTCTGAATGCCCCATGCTTGCGATGATTCCCGAATCAGATATATTTTTTATAACATTAACTGCCCCTTCCAGCTCCGGCGCTATAGTTATAATCTTTACAACATCGTCGAATCCCTCGATGAGCTTTTTTAAGCTGTCCTTGTCCGGTTTGAGAAATGAACCGGCATCCAGTGCGCCGCATTTCAAAGGATTAAGAAACGGTCCTTCAAGATGAATGCCGATAATTTTTGCTGCTGACCCCTGGCCCCTGACCTCTGGCCCCTGAATTTCCATTGCCTTTTTAATCGCAAGCATGTTGTTACGCATTGCATTGATGGAGGAAGGATATACCGTGGGGATAATTTCTGAAACTCCATGGCTGCCATGTATTTCTGCAATGTGTAATATATTGTCCTCTGAAGTTGTGCGAGTGTCAAAACCGCCAATGCCATGGGTATGAATATCGGTGATTTTCATGATCGTATCTTAACATAGGGATTAGCAACAAAAATGCAAGCGTAGGGGCGGGGTTTCCCCGCCCACGTTCGCTGCATCGATAAATATCCGCAAACTTATATACATCCGTGCGGTCTTGGAAGCCCCGCAACTTTATAAGCTCCTCTTACAAGGCCGCAGGGAAAGAGATTGCACAAATCCTTAAAAGAAATACCGCAGTCTTTTACTACCTTTACTATCTCCGGTCCTCTTTCATATTTAAGATAGTGCTCTCTTACGTACATGATGACCTTCCAGTGGTCTGCTGTGAGGCCGTCGGCTATTTTGTTGTCTTTTGCCAGTATTTCAGCGATATCGATTGACCAGAAGTCGATGTCATTCAGGAAGTCTTCACAATGAAAAGTTTCTTTGTTGCCTGTCTTGATATCAGTTGTTTCCATCTGTATCCCCTTTATTGATTTATTTTAAATGATTATTTATCATGACATCTTTCTTTACTGTGCCGACCCGGAAGACACTTCTTCCTTTTCAGCATATTTTTTCTTGTTCTCTTCAACAATATCATCAATAACGAGCGCATTTGCCACGAGATTCACGAGCTGTGTTACATCCATTCCAAGCTTGTAGTGCCCAATGAGATCTGTGAGTCCGTCTACACAGTTGTGGCAGGACGTAACCACCGTTTTCGTGCCGGTGGCAGCAAGCTGGTCTGCTTTGATCTTAGCTGATTTAAGACGGCTCGGCCTGTATTCCGCCATGGACATGGCCCCGCCGCCGCCTGTGCAGCAGTAGTTTTCAGCGCGGTTCGGGTACATTTCCCGGAAGTCTTCCACTACAAGGCTCAGCAGTTCACGGGGCTCTTCAGTCAGTCCGCAGCTCCTTGCATTGTTACACGAATCGTGGAATGTATAGCTTCCGGGATTTTTTGTCTTGTCGACCTTTATCTTCCCCTGTTTGATATATTCCAGCATGGTGATGACGGAACTTTCCGCATCAAACGTTATATCCTTTTTGGCCCAGTTCGGTCCTTCACACCGGGTCGAACGGTAACCATGGCCGCACTCGGAGATGACAAGTTTCTTGCCCCTGAGTTCTTCAACCTTGTCATACACACGTCCCGCAACCGCTCCGCCGAGCTCGTCATCTCCGTTAAACAGTCCGAAATTTGTCATGTCCCATCCTTCACTCGGCATGGTATAGTCTTCTCCCGCAGCGTAGAAGATCTTTGCTGCGTCAAGTATGGACCTCGGGTCATGCTTGATTTCACGCGGATTGATAACGTAAACGATGTTTGAGTCCGGCTTGTCAATCGGTATCTTTGCGGTCGGGTCTTCCATCTCTGACTGAAGTTCTTCTTCCTGCCATTCAACGGTCTCGATGTAGTCTTCTTTCAGGACGCCCATCTGGTTTCCGATTTCCCATTGTTCCTTGGCCACGTATTCAACGCCCTCGGGCATGATCCCGACGTGGCAGAGAAGCCCCCTGGCCATGCGGTTGAATGTGGCAAGGTCCACGCCCATCGGGCAATTGACTGTGCATCTGCGACAGTTTGTGCATTTCCCGAATACGATGTCCTTAAGCTCCTGCAGTTCCTCATCGGTGTAGACACTGCCTGCCTTCACCCACTTTGGAAATACCTTCCCTGTCCAGTCGTAATGTTGCTTGAAGAGTTTCCTGATTTTGTCGGCCTTGTAAGCCGGCGCAAAGGTCGGGTCCCCGGGGTTGGCGAGGACATAGTGGCATGAATCGGTGCACATCCCGCAATGCACGCACGCGGTCAGCGAACCCACCATCTGGCGGGTAAGTTTCTGCCCCATCCTATCAATGACTTTCTGTGCTTTATATGATCTTTTATTCTTTTCTGTATTCATACGATTCTCCTTTTCTTAGCTATTAGCTATAAGCGATCAGCTTAAAGCTTAAATTATTTATTTGACTTACAGCTTATGGCTTATCGCTAAATGCTTCTTTGATATGCGGGTTTTCTTCTGATAGGGAATACGCCCCTGCGTCCGAAAGACCTTCCAAGGTATGTCCGGGTAAACGGGTAGTACAGATAATGTGAGATCTTGCTGAACGGGACATACATAAGGAAGAACGCGGTCAGGAGAAAATAGGTAAGCATAAAACCTTCTCCCCCTGAAATATCATTCGGAGCTGCCAGGAACGCGAAGGCAAACCATGACGTCAGAAGAATGAGAGAGAAATGATCGTCAGGGGAACTTATTGCCCGGATATACGGGTTTGATATCCTGCGGATTATTCGCATGAATCCCACAATACATGCTGTTCCGGTGAGGCCCTGAATAAGTGCGACAAGTGATGAGGACTTTAAAAGTCCCGGCCCGTACGGGATGATGAACGAGAGTGTAATGGCAGCGACGACCCCTAAATGGAACACGACAAATTGGGCGTACATAAAGGGCTTAGAGCGGGTGCTCTCCATTGCCCACGGCATGGCGATATTCGCGAGAGAATACCTCGCGCCTTTTTTCGGATTAGTGTCTCCCAGGCCGGTGGCGGGCTGGCGCTCCTTTCCAAGGGGCCATTTCATGAACCATCTGATCCTGAGGAAATAAACAGTTGCCATCAATATAAGGGCAACTTCCTGCAAAGCATGTTCGGAAAAATGTAATAAGTTACTCATTGAATCTCCTTTCTGATTTAAGCAGTCATAAAGGAACTAAGGTTTAGGACTTTGTGCCTATATGCCTTTGCCCCTTTGTGCCTGAGAATTTAAGCTGCCTTTTTAAGAGCGTCTTTTAATTTCGGCTCCAGTGCCTTGTACTCTCTGGTATCATTTGCGCATATAATGACATCCTTGATCTCTGATCCCTTGTTCAGATATTCAGCTATCGTTTCAATGGTGATTTTCGCGCTAACGTCAATGGGTACTCCATAGAACCCCGCGCCCATAGGAGGGAACGCAATGCTTTCTATACCGTTTGCTTCTGCGGCCTTCAGCACATTGATAATAGTGGTCTTCAATTTCTGTTCAAGATTCTCTTCCTGAAATTTAGGACCGCATGCATGAATAATATGCTTGGCCTTCATGTTTCCCGCTGTTGTGACCACCACCTCGGTGACTTTCAGAGGCCCGAGATTTTCAAGCTCCTTGCGGATTGACGGACCGCCCCTGAGCGCGATTGCATTCCCGAACCCGGAACCGAGTTTCAGGTCATTGCGGGCGTAGAACACAAAGGCGTCAATCTCCGTAGCCGTGACGTCCGCTTTGATCACGCTTAATGTGCTGCTTTTGATTTGCTTTTTCTCCATCATATACATCCTCCTTTCGAATTGTTTAGCTGTAAGCTGCCAGCGTTAAGCGGTCAGCTATCAGCAGTCAGTCTTTAATCAGGTTAAGTTTATTTAGAGAGTCAGAATATGGTGGAGTGTTTAGCAATTCAGATGCCAATTCTTTTAGTGATCAGTTTATGCAGGAAAATCAATAAAATAAGACGAGATTGACCTGGACGCCAGTCTTGATTTTTTACGCAAGATTTCTTTACGGGAATCAGGGAAAAAGAACTAATGTCTTGTAAAGAGAACTTTTTTAGAATGCAATAATTCTTGCTGTAGAAAGAAATGTTGCAGCGCTATCTTGCCCGGATATTTTGCAGACCATTCGCTTCGTTAACCCGAATAATGCATTTTTTGGATTAATAGTTAATAATTGATCTGTCGTAAGAATTCTTTAGCATTGTCTGCAATTTTACTAAATGATGTATGGGTTGTTTAATAAAGCAGATTAATAATGCCCCGCATAAATTCCTGCGGCAATTGCCAGAAAGCTCAGCCCCAGTACAATCCAGTGAAATACCTGGAGGGCGTTGAAGACTGTCTTCATATCAGCCTGAGCCCCCGGCCTTGAGAACAGTTTTTTGAATATCATTTTCTCCAGGCCGAACAAAAGCGATGCGTAAACAACCCACAGGACCATCATTATCCAGACGCCCGGGCTCAATCCTTTTTCAAATATGAGATAGGTCCCGGACAACCCGGCAAGTATCACCATCACCTTTGCGATTTTCCCGAACCTGTGTTCGACCCCCTGGAACACCATTACCATCTCGAGCGATTTATCCATACGAAGAATCATTGGAAATGTCACCAGTGTCACAAAGGACACCCCTCCGATCCAGATTACAATTGATAATACATGAATAGTTAAAGCGATTATATATGGCATGTTAACCTCCAATATTCGTTAATATTCATAGGTGCAAAGGATCACAGGCACAAAGGCACAGAGTAGAAAAATAAACTTTGCGCCTTTGTCCCTTTGCCACTTTGTGCCTATTGTTTACATCCTTTCCGGGGCGCTGACCCCAAGAATTTTCAGACCTTCTTCAAGCACGATTTTTACCCCTTTGCAAAGACCGAGTCTTGCCGGAGTAAGTCTGTTATCATCCGAGATAATCCTGTGTTTGTAATAATAGGCATGAAAGATTCCGGCCAGCTCCTGGAGGTAATAGGTTATCCTGTGAGGCTCACAGGCAAGCGCCGCCCCTTCAAAAACCATGGGATACTGAAGAAACTTTTTGATAAGTGAGATTTCTTCATCTTCTATTAATGCCGATAGGTCAGGGGCATATTGCGATACGCCCCTGCCACTGACTCTTGACTCCTGACTCATAACTCCTTTTTCTTCCGCCTGCCGGAACAGGCTCGATATCCGGGCAAACGCATACTGAACATAAAAGACCGGGTTTTCCGCTGACTGCTCTTTTGCAATATCAATGTCAAAATCCAGATGGCTGTCAGCCTTTCTTGTCAGAAAAATAAATTTCGTGATGTCCGGGCCCACCTCGTCAATGACCTCTCGAAGCGTAATAAACGCCCCCGCCCTTTTTGACATCTGCACGGGCTGCCCATGTCTGAGAAGAGATACCATCTGAATCAATACCACCTTGAATTTATCTCCCGGTAAATCAAAGGCCTCAAGCACAGACCTGACCCTCGGTATATAACCGTGGTGGTCTGCGCCCCATATATCAATAATTGTATCAAACCCCCTGTCGAGTTTGTCCTTGTGATAGCAGATATCGGATGCAAAGTATGTATATTCTCCGTCCTGTTTCTTTACAACCCTGTCCTTGTCGTCTTCAAACCGGGAGGAACTGAACCATACGGCCCCGTCTTTTTCATAAATCAGGTCCCTTGACTTCAAGTCCTTTATTGCGCTCTCAACCTTGCCCTGCATATGAAGCTCTCTTTCACTCTGCCACCTGTCAAAGACAACGCCAAAGTCTTTCAAATCCTTTTCAATATCGGCAAGCATCATCTTATATGCGTAATCAGTAAGAAATTCCCCGCATTCTTCGAATGTCCTGTTCAGATATTTATTGCCTTCACTGTTATTTATTTCCTGTGCAATGAATTCTATATAATCTCCCTTGTATCCGTCTTCGGGGAATGGAACATCATTGCCCAGCAACTGCTGGTAACGCGCGAAAACAGACCGCCCCAGAAGCTTGACCTGAAGCCCTGCGTCGTTAATATAAAACTCTCTCTGAACATCAAAGCCCGCTGCCTTCAAAATATTACACAAGGCATTGCCGACAGCTGCGCCCCGTCCGTGCCCTATATGAAGAGGTCCGGTAGGATTGGCGCTGACAAATTCAACCTGAATTTTTTGTCCCTTTCCGATATCAGTTCTTAACGACAGATGCCCTTCTTCCAGAAGCATGCCCAGACTTTTATGAAAAAAATCCTTTTTAAATCTGAAATTGATGAAACCGGCGCCTGCTATTTCAATCTTCTCAAAGAAATCCGGCTGCTGTTCATTTATCTTCCCTGTAATTTCTTCCGCAATCTTCCGAGGGGATTTTTTGAGGACCTTTGTAAGCCTCATGGCAACTGCAGTAGCTAAATCCCCCATGGTCTCGTCCCTGGGGACTTCAACCTCTATATCAGGCAGATTTGCTCCCCATACGGTATTAAGGCTCTCCAAAGCTTTTTGTATTATTTCAATGACATTCTGCTTCATGGACAATAAGTTTAAAGATACATTATAAGTAAGTCAATATTATCGGATTTAAGTAAACCACCTCATTATTTTGAAAGCAATTTTGTCTTGTAGAAATTAAGAATAGTTGTTATATTTATAGCGTTAAGCCTTCCCCTTAAAGAAAGCTTTTCCAGTTCATATAACAATAGATATAATATGAAACTCAAGGCCCTGTTATATTTAGACGAGGATTTCAGCGAAAAGATAAAGCCGGTCCTCCATGAAGAAGACGTTGAAGTATTCGATCTTTATCATGGGGAGAATTTACTCGATGAGATATCCAGGGGATATCTTGATATTCTTTTTTTCAGCTGTTCATGTAAATTCTGCAATGACGACGTCACCCCCACCATTAAAAAAATAAAACAGCTTGATCCACGGATAGAAATAATATGCGTCGGCACAAGGGAAGATGATGCGCAGGCCATTGAGGCAATTAAATGCGGGGCAACAGCCTGTATCGGCACGCCTTTTGACCTCGAGCAGATCAGGGAAATAGTCATAAGGACAGGGGAACACGATCGTCACCGTAAAGAAATTCTTAAAATAGAAACCGCCCTTCAGGAAAAATATATCTTTGCTGATATGGTAAGCAAGAATCCTGAGGTCCTTGATATCTTCACAATGATTAAGAGGATAGCCCCTTATTACAGGACCATGTTGATTCAGGGAGATACGGGAACAGGGAAAGAAGTATTGGCAAAAGCAGTTCACAAGCTGAGTCCGGCGCCAAATGAACCTTTTATTGTATGTAACTGCAGCGGACTGGTAGAGAATCTGATTGAGAGTGAACTATTCGGGCATGTGAAAGGGGCCTTTACAGGCGCAGTGTCCAATAAAGAAGGTCTTTTTGAAGCTGCAGGGAACGGGACAATTTTTCTTGACGAAATAGGTCATATGCCGTTAAGTTTCCAGCCGCATCTCCTCCGCATTTTACAGGACGGTGAGTTCAGGCGCGTCGGAAGCACAAAGTCCATGAAGGCAGGCTGTAAAATTATTGCCGCTACCAATGTTGATCTCGCAGAGGAGGTTAAAAAAGGGAATTTCCGTGAGGACCTTTTTTTCAGGCTCTCTGTAGTAACTATTAATATCCCGCCATTGAGGGAAAGAAAAGAAGATATTCCCCTGCTCAGCCGCTTTTTTCTGGACCGTTTAAACAAAAAGATCAATAAAAATATTCGCGGGATAACAATGGATGTGAAGCGTATTTTTATGTCCTATAATTGGCCGGGGAATATCAGGGAGCTGGAAAATGTTATTGAGAGGGCCATTCTTGTTACAACCGTTAATTTCATCAGGTCCCAGGATCTCCCGTCATATTTTTCAGGACAGACAAAGGAAAGAGGTCCATCTATTTTGCCACTTGATGAGATGGAAAGAAATCATATTCAGCAGGTCCTCATAGCTGCGGGCGGTAATAAATCGAATGCTGCATCCCTGCTGCGCATAAGCAGAAGGGCGCTAGGTCGTAAACTCAATAAGTATGGTCTGGGCCGGAAATAGCCCTACAGTATTTGCATTAGACAACGGGCGCAATCGCCCTATATAGTTTTTACATACTTTTTCATAAAATAACAGACTCCAACAACATTTATATTTATAAATCAGCGAGATAGCGCAATTGACTGATAGGGATATCTCCCATTGGCTTCATGTCATAATCGCCCAGTATTTTTATAGCGTAAATAACTTATTGTTTAATTTCATCCAGTTACAGCCTGGCACTGAAATAGCATTAGCCAATGTGAAATAAAATGAAAATAATAGCCGGCATAGCGGGAGTATTGGCCTTGCATATGACTGCGACAGCCGTTTACTGTGCTGAAAGCAAAGGTTCTATGCATGTAAGCGCTTTTGTTGCACCGGCTGTTAAGTATGAAGTCCTTCATCATGAAAACATTTATACAGTCACTGGAGCAGATATCGGGAGAGGCTATGTTGATATCAGTAAGGCGCTTATATTTTCAGTCTGGACCAATTCCAACAACGGATATCTGTTAACATTTGCCTTCGACAACAGGCGCATTAAAGAGATTAAAATTCTTGATACGTATAACTCTTATTTAATTTCACACGATTACCAGGAATTACATATGCCGCACCCCGGCATGAAGTATAAGACAAAAGAATTAAACCTGAGATTATTTCTATTGGCAGACACTAAACCCGGCACATACCAGATGCCGCTCGCAATGACAATAAGTGCAATGTAGATTTATCATGTAGTTTTAAAACAATCAGCATTCTATTCATCGCTACTTAACATAACTCTTAAGTCTTATCATTGGTTATTGCCCGCTGCTTTAGATTTTCACCTATAACAATTTTAGATTATTCTCCCATTAAGTTGTCAGTATGCATTCCGATAAGAAAGCCCAACGAGCTTGGCCGACCTGGCGAAACAGCAAGAATCATTTTTTGATTTGTGGCGAGTCAGACTTTGACAAGGATATCCGGGATGTTCCTTGAGGGTTACAGGGATTTATTCGCTGCATAGCTATACCGGGGAGAAATCCAATTACTTCCCTGGTAAGATGTGGTAAATCAAAACAGGAAAGGTGGTGGTTATAGAGAAAATAACTTAAATAACATATTAGCTCGTTTCAAATTTTACAGTAAAAAAACAAAAGTAAAAAAAATCAAGGAGGAGTAAGTTAAATGAAAAAATTAATTGTATTAGTTATGGCATTAGCTGTGATTATGACTGCCGGGAGCGCAATGGCAGGAATAACAGAAGGAACATTCCAGGCAACCGCAAATGTTGCCGCAGCCTGTGCTTTCACCCAGTCGCCGGATATAGCCTTTGGCACCTACGACCCGACAGGCGGAGAGGTTAATGCCAACGGTACCCTGAAATTCAAATGCACAAAAAATACCGCTTATGATATCACTATCGCCGCAACAAGACAAATGACAGGAACCACCTATTCAGATATTCTCCCTTACAAGGTCTATTACGAAGCCACATGGGCAGAGGAATGGGCATCTATCACCGGAAACTTAAAAGGCAAGGGAACTGCGCCAAGTAATGCGCCTATAACAATGACCCTCTATGGCAAGATTCTCGGCGGGTGGGATGTGTCTGCAGATTCCTATTCTCAGACAATCGCCATTCAAATTAACTTCTAAGACGGAACTGACAGGTAGAAAAAGGGGGCCCTGCTCCCTTTTTCTGCCATTTAACTTACAGCGGAACTGACAACAACAGATAACCTTTAAGAAAGGGCATAATCTTCCGATGCAAAAAGATAGCCGTCGTTTTATATCAGTCTATAGTCTCAGTGTAATATTTTTTTTTCTGCTCTCAGCAGAAGGATTCCCGGCAAATTTTTCTGTCAGCCCGATCAGGATTTTTTTTGATGGGACGCAAAAGACAAACGTTCTCACTGTAAAAAATATGTCGGATAAGCCGGTCTCTCTGGAAATTAAGACAGTTTTATGGGAACATGACCAGACTTACTCCCCGACCGGCGATATTATATTTTTTCCAAGGATGCTCACTATGGGAATCGGCGAAGAAAAGATAATAAGGATAGGGCACAAAATGCCGCAGGGGCAAATGGAAAAGACGTACAGGATGTTTATCAGCGAGATGCCGGAGATACGCCATGAAGAAGGCGCAACGCTGCAAATAGTTATGAATCTGGGAGTCCCGATATTCATAGGGCCCTCCAAGCCTTCACCGGAAGGGGAAATCGAAAAGATATCATTATCAAAAAGTAAACTCAATATCTCCCTCAAGAACAGCGGGAATGTTCACTTTATAATAAAATCGATCAAGATATCAGGGAAAGATGCTACCTTTACAGAAGTATTCAATGCCGAAATGGCCGGATGGTATCTCCTCTCAGGCAATTCAAGGGAATATACTTTTGAAATTGAAAAGGAGAATTGTCTGAAAATCAAAAACCTTCATATAGATGTTGAAACAGACAGGGTCTCAATGGGAAAGGATTTTGTCGTCAGCAATGAGATGTGTGCTCCGTAGCATCTTTTTCTTATTGATTATGGCCCAGCTTGTTCTACATTCAGATCCGGCTTTTGCCCGGGACTTAATTGTGTTGAGGATAGTGTTAAACGGAGAGGACAAGGGTGAGTTCTTCCTGGTCCTGACTGAAGACAATGACATATGGATAAGAAGGGACGACCTTAAAAGGACCGATCTCGTGGAGGATCTGGGCAAGGATATTGTTTTTGACGGGGAAAAATATGTCTCTCTCAGTTCAATTCCCGATCTTGTTTTCCGGATTAATCAGGAGGAAGTTTCACTGGAGATAACAGCAGCATCGCATTTATTCAAAAAACAGTACGTGGATGCATCTGTCAAAAGACTTCATTCCCTGGAGACAGCAAAAGATATTTCCGGATTTTTTAACTACTACGGCGGTTACAGCCGTTATGACAGATTTGAAATGATCAGTGTTGCAGGTGAACTGGGAATGGGTATTGGCGATTATTTAGGCAGGTCCACTTTTAATTATACAAAAAAAGAAGATACCGAGAATGCCGTAAGGCTTATATCCAACCTTACAATTACAGACAGAAAGGACCTGCGGACCATCACTGTCGGTGATGTTAATGCATCCTCGGGGCCATCCGGAATAACTACATTGCTTGGAGGAATACAGGTATCAAAAAACTTTTCTCTTTCTCCATATTTTGTTAAATCTCCTTCATTGAACTTGAGCGGAATCGTTGATACCCCTTCGGAAGCGGAAGTTTATTTAAATGACATCCTTGCCAAAAGAGAAAGCCTTTCCCCCGGAGAGTTTGAGTTCAATGATCTGCCGCCTACAGGAGGGGCAGGTACTGCCAGGATAGTTATGCACGACATATATGGGAGAGAAAGGACCATATCAACGTCATATTACTCAACTGACCGCCTGTTGAAAAATGGGCTTCATGAATATAGTTACAACATTGGTTTTGCAAGAGAAAACTTCGGCCAAAAAAACTTTGATTATGGAGATCCTGCATTTCTGGCCTGTCATGATTTTGGTTACTCAAATAGTCTCAAAATCGGATATTCAGCAGAGGCGTCTAAAGATCTCTTAAATATCGGGGCACGCAGCTCAGTGCTTATTTCTCAAGCAGGTGTTTTGAACGCAGCATTAGGCTCGAGCAGTTACAGGGGAGTATCAGGGGTAAACGGGGCACTGGGTTATTCTTATATTGCCAGGAATATTAATATAATGGTCTCGTTACAGTCTGCCTCAAGGGAATACTCTAATCTTTTAATTAAACCTTCTGATGATAAGGCGAAATTCCTGATAAGTAATTCAATAGGATTTGGATGGAGCAAAACCGGTTTTATAACGGCGGCATATACATATTTCGACACATATGAGGCCGGTAAAACTTCCAGGTTTTCTGTCTCATATAATAAGGCCCTGACGAAAGATACATCATTTTTTATGACTGCAAGCGAAACAAAGGCTGTTGAAACAAAAAATGAAATAATGCTGGGGCTGCGCATGTACCTGGGCGGGAAGATTTCAGGCGCTGTCAGCTACAGCGGCAGTGAGGGCTCTGATGTCAAAAAGGCAAGTATACAAAAAAGCCCGCCGACCGGGACAGGTTTCGGGTTTAACGCCAATGTAGAAAATACCCGCGACCTTAATAATATTGACGGCAATTTGAACTATCAGAACAGATACGGAATGTATGGAATGGAGTTAAGTGACAGGGCAGGAGCCAACGGCTACAGGCTATCTTATGCCGGCGGTATGGGGTATATCGGAAAATCAATATTTTTCAGCAGGCCGATTACCGACAGCTTTGCAAAGATCAAGGTCGGCGACCTGGAGGGTGTAAGAGTGTATTCTTACAACAATGAAATCGGAAGTACCAATAAAAACGGTGAAGTCATTATTCCGAATCTCCAGTCTTTTAATGATAACAGGATTGATATAGAGGCAGAAGATATCCCGATCAACTACTCAATTGCGGCATTGACCCGGCGTATCACGCCTCCTTTCAGAAGCGGGTCCGTAGTGGAGTTTGATGTGAGCAAAATGCAGGCAGCTACAGGTTCCGTTTATATGCTGGAAAACGGGGCAGAGTTCCCTGTTGAATATGCCATAATGCACATCCCGGTAAAAGGTAAGACCATTGAAGGGATGGTTGGCACAGCCGGTGAATTTTATGTGGAGAACGTACCCCCCGGGACATATCCGGCACAGATCATGTTTAAGGGGAAAATGTGCGAATTTGATATAGTCATTCCGGACAGTGAAGAGATGTCTGTGGACCTTGGAAAAATAATATGTGCGGCAGGGAAATGAGAATGAAACTAAAATTACTATTTATTATTATCGCCCTGATAGTTGTGCATTATCCAAACTATGTATTTGCGGCATGCACTGTTTCCGCAACACCAGTAACCTTCGGCAGCTATAATGTCTTTTCCGCAAGCCCCCTCGATACAACAGGCACCGTGACCGTCAATTGCAATGAGAGTCCGCCGCCCACGGTCACTATATCTATAGGGCCAAGTCCAAATTCAGGAGGTTTTAATCCAAGGTCCATGAAACTTACTGCCGGAAGCGAGCTGTTATTATATAACCTTTACACTGACAACAACCGGACCTATATCTGGGGAGACGGCAGCGGGAATACCAGGACTGTAACGAAAAAAGTTTTTAAAGGCAGTCCTTCGGTCAATACGATTTACGGCAGGATACCGCCGATACAGGATGTCTCCGCAGGGCCTTATTCAGAAACTCTTACGGTCACGATAGTATGGTAAATCTTGAACTGACAATTATCTGCTGACTCCACCCACAAAGAAAAGTTTGCTTTAATTCAGATAAAATTGTAAATTGATAATTGAAAATTAGTAACTACTCAGGTGGATAGTCTGTAGGTGTTTAGGTGGATAGGTGGGAATAACCATGCGAGATCACACAAAGCTCAGAGCCTTTGAACTAGCAGTCCTAACACACTACAGTCTAAACAACCTGAGTAGTTACTAAATATAAATATATAAGATGGGAAAATTAAAAATATTGATTGTCGAAGATAATGCTGTTATCGCCAAGGACTTGCAATGGCAGCTGGAGGATTTGGGATATATCGTGCCGTCTATTGCAGCAACAGGAAATGATGCTATCAGTAAGGTGAAGGAAAACAAAATTGATCTGGTACTGATGGATATCATACTGGCGGGGGAGATGGACGGGATTGAGACTGCTGATCAAATGCGTACAAAGCATAGAGTCCCTGTCATCTATCTCACTGCCTATGCAGATGACGCAACATTGAAACGTGCAAAAATAACGGAGCCATATGGTTATCTGGTCAAACCTGTTTCGAATATTGAAATGCGGAGCTCCATTGAGATGGCGATTTATAAATTCAATATGGAAAGAGAGTTAAGAGAGAGTGAGGAGAAGTATTCGTTATTGGTGGAGAAAGCAAAGGATGGGGTGTTTATTATTAAGGAGGGGGTCTATAAATATGTAAACAGGGCCATGACGGATATTGTAGGCTATTCAGTTGAGGAACTCCTTGGGATGAAAGTCATGGATACTATTGCGCCTGAGTTTCGGCCGTTAATTGCCGAAAGATACAAGGCCCGCATGGAAGGCAAGCGGGTGCACTCTACATATGAATTTAAGACCCTTTGCAAGAGAGGCGAGACAAAGGATGTGGAATTGTCTGCCGGCCTTATTCAATATAAAGGGGAGCCGGCCTTTATGGGTATTATACGCGACATTACCGAGCGAAAGAATACTGAGGATGAGTTAAATAAACACCGCGAGCGCCTTGCCGGGCTTGTGGAAGAACGTACCTCTGAGCTGACAGCGACAAATGAACTGCTCCGGGAGGAGATAAGAGAACGTAAATTGCTGGAAAAAGCCATCCTCGAGACTGAGGACCGGGAAATGCAGCGAATAGGATATGAATTACATGACGTACTTGGGCAGCTCCTCACGGGGCTCTCACTGAAAAGTCAGAATCTCGAAAATATATTGCAAGAAAAATTGATGCCGGAGGCTGAGCTTGCGTCAAGGATCACATTCCTAATTGATAAGGCGAAAGAGCATCTAAGATTCATGATGCAGGGGAGTTTGCCCATGGAAAACGATCAGGACAATATAGTGTTGTCACTGGAAGGGCTTGCGTCCAGGATTACAAGAGATTTTAATGTGCCATGCTTTTTTAAAAGCAGCGGCTTTGTTACAATGAAAAATAAAACCGGTGTCTTACACCTTTATCGTATTGCCCAGGAGGCAATTACCAATGCTGTCAGACATGGAAAACCTGCGCGTATTGATATCGGACTTTCAAGAAAAAAAAATATTGTCAAATTGACAGTTAAAGATGACGGGACAGGCATTTCTGATGGACGTAAACAAAAAAATGGTTTGGGATTGAAGATCATGAATTTCAGGGCGAACATGATCAATGCGGAGCTGAATATCCAGTCTGAAATCAATATGGGAACAAGTATAACATGTACATTTATTGACAATAGCAGGGAGGATGATTTAAAAAAAGTGCCAGAGTAAGATGAATGATAAAACAGGAGATAAAAATATCATGAATACTTCCGGGTCAGCGAATAAGGAACAGACGCATAAAGTTTTTATAGTTGACGACCATCCTATTATGCGCGAAGGTATTTCAGAAATCATTAATCGTGAAAAGGACCTTACCTTTTGTTGTGAGGCCGGGAATATCCCGCAGGCGATGCAAACTATTGCGGATTGCAAGCCTGATATCGTAATAGTTGATCTTGCTCTTGAAAAAAGCAGTGGAATCAGACTTATTGAAAACATCTCATATTCTTACGCCGGTATGCTGATCCTGGTTTATTCCATGCATGATGAATCACTATATGCTGAACGCTGTCTTAAGGCAGGGGCAAGAGGGTATATTATGAAGCAGGAGCCATCCAGGAAATTATTATTAGCATTAAGAACAGTGCTGAGCGGAAATATATATGTCAGCAATAAGTTGTCTGAAATATTTTTATATAAATTCACTGAAAGGAAAAAAGAATATCAACAATCTCCAATTGAGCTTCTCGGTAATCGTGAACTGGAGGTGTATCAGCTCATTGGCATGGGGTTAAAAAAACGTGAGATAGCCGGGAACCTGAACATTAGTCTTAAGACCGTTGAAAATCATATAGAGCATATTAAGAAAAAAATGAAATTCAAGGACTTTCACGAACTGCTAAGGAGCTCATTTCAGAATGCTGCCTATGATATCGAATAAATGAATATCTCCCAAAAAGGCATTTTCAATAATGCGAATGTCTGCATTATTTGGGTCAAGTTATTTATTCATCATATCAAGAAATTCCTGGTTGGTCTTTGTGCCTTTGATCTTATCCAGCAAAAACTCCATACTCTCCACAGTGCTTAGCGAATGAAGGACCTTTCTTAAGATCCACATTCTCTGAAGCATGTTCTTCTCAACAAGGAGTTCTTCTTTTCTGGTGCCTGAGGCATTGATATTGATCGTCGGGAATATACGCTTATCTACCAGTTTTCTGTCAAGATGCAGTTCCATATTGCCCGTCCCCTTGAATTCTTCAAAAATTACGTCGTCCATCCTGCTGCCGGTATCAACGAGGGCCGTAGCAATGATCGTGAGGCTGCCCCCGTCCTCTATATTTCTTGCGGTCCCAAAGAACCTTTTAGGTTTCTGGAGCGCGTTGGAATCAAGTCCGCCCGAAAGTACTTTACCGCTTGCCGGGATCACCGCATTGTACGCCCTCGCAAGCCGGGTTATGGAATCAAGAAGGATGACAACATCTTTTTTGGCTTCAACAAGTCTCTTGGACCTTTCAATTACCATTTCAGCAACCTGTAAATGCCTCTGAGGCGGCTCGTCGAATGTGGAGCTTATGATCTCCGCATCAACCTGTCTTTTCCAGTCAGTTACTTCCTCCGGCCTTTCATCTATAAGGAGAACGATAAGATGGATTTCTGCATGGTTCTTCTTTATAGCCTTGGCAATGGATTGAAGCAGCATTGTCTTTCATGTCCTCGGCGCTGCAACGACCATGCCCCTCTGTCCCTTTCCAATCGGGGTAACAAGTCCCATGATCCTTGTAGAGTAATCTGTCTTGGAATATTCAAGATTAATTGCTTCAGTAGGATAGTAGGGTATGAGGTTGTCAAACAACGGTCTTTCGATGCTCTCCTCAGGCGGTTCATGGTTTACGGCTTCAACTTTAAGAAGGGCAAAATATCTTTCACTTTCCTTCGGCGGCCTTATCTGTCCGGTAACAAGGCCTCCTGTACGGAGATTAAACCTTCGTATCTGTGATGGTGAAACATATATATCGTCCGGGCCCGGCAGATAACTGTAATTGGGTGAGCGGAGAAAACCAAAACCATCGGGCAAAATCTCAAGCACTCCTTCCCCGAAAATCAGACCTGTTTTTTCAGTCTGGGCCTGCAGGATAGCAAAAATCAGGTCCTGTTTCCTCAGACCTCTCGCGCCCTCGACACTCAATTCTTTTGCCATTTTCGTCAGCTCATCGATTGTCTTTTCTTTAAGACCTGTAATATTCATGCTATCTCCTTGATTCTTGCTTTTGTATGCCATGGGATGTTACTTCCTTTTTTAGTGGGAATACATATTTTTGAAAAAAATATAGTCTTGGAGGTTTTAACCTTTCAACATCAAATGGGATTGTTAAATAGAAGATTTGTTACAAAAATAGTATAACAGTTTATTTATTTTGTCAATACCCAAACCAGCTGCCGCATAAAAAAATATTTTATCAGACGTCCCGGCAGAATTTTTCTGTTTACCTGTAGCGGCATTCATGACTTAGATATTCAGCATAATTGCTTTTTCCCACCCGTCTCTGCAAAATATACTTCAATGTCAGAGCAGCTTAACAAAGAAATAATTGTATTCATCACAGCGCCTAACGAAGATGAGGCGGCCGGCATAGCCCGCTCCCTGGTTGAGGCAAGGCTGGCGGCATGTGTAAATATCGTAAAGAATGTCCGCTCTATATACACCTGGCAGGGAAAAATTCAGGATGATTCCGAGGTACTCATGATCGCAAAGACACGCAGGGACCTCTTTGACGCATTGTCTGTTAAGGTGAAAGAGCTCCACAGCTATGATGTGCCGGAAATTATTGCCCTTCCGATTATTGACGGCTCTGAGGATTATCTCAAATGGCTCAGGGAATCAACGGGACAATGAAACATTAAAAGGAGGTTTTTAAATAAGCAATGGAAGAAAAGGACTCAGAGGATTTAGGTAAATCCATTGAAGGATGGAAAGAAAAGACCCCCCTTGAAAGCAAAGGCTTCCTTACGTGGGAGAAAGACCTGGTCTTTACAGCAAGGATACGGGGCTATTCATTTGAATATGATCCCAAGGCACAGGAAGGGTGTTTCCCGACCGACACCTTTCTAATGAGCGTCGCGGGCTGCCTGGGAATAGACGTGGTAATGTTTCTTCAGAAGATGCGGGCGGAGATCAGTGAATTTGAGATAGAAACATCGGGCGAGAGAAATCCCGTCCCTCCTCAATACTTTAAATCCATAAAGATAGTAATCCATATATCCGGGAAAGGCATTACACCTATAAAAATGGACCGGGCCATTTCCCTTTCACAGGAAAAGTACTGCTCGGTTTATCACTCCCTGCGCAAGGATATGGATTTTAACGTGAGCTATAAAATCACTGACGTTTAGGACAAGCCGAACTCTTTTTTGAGCCAGTCCTCGAGTTTTCCAGAAATGGGGTACATGCCTGCGATACAGTCTGAGCCTGAGCAGTGCATTGATTCTTTTAATAACTCACCGGGAATGCCGGCGATATAACCGATTGTTTGGCTCATATTCTGCCTTAGCTGCATTATAACGAGTACGGGTTTCTTAGTTACAAGGTCCACATACAGCATATATCCGTACGTGACATCGATAAGTTTTCCGGATTCACTGCGTGGAGCAGAGGAAGGGTCCATGAATATTTTCGGAGTTACATCCCACCTTATACCCTGAACAAATGATTTATCTTTTTTAAGGTCATTGATGCTTACCAGTCTCACGGGCTATATTATAAAAAAAAATTATATATTTTGTTTATAATTGAAAAAATCAAAAGGAGTCCATGATATGAGCTGCCTGTTCTGCAAAATAATAGCAAAAGAAATCCCTGTAAAGACAGTCTATGAGGATGAAACTGTTTTTGCTTTAGAGGACATAAACCCCCAGGCCCCGGTCCATATTCTTATAATCCCCAGAAAGCACATATCAACGGTCCTTGATATAGGGAATGATGACCATGCGCTGATCGGGCATATGTTTCAGGTCGCAAACAAAATCGCAACGGATAAAAAAGTCGCTGAAAGGGGCTTCAGGCTTGTGATGAACTGTAACCGCGAGTCAGGCCAGACGGTTTTTCATATTCACCTGCACCTGCTTGCAGGACGGGCGATGCACTGGCCCCCGGGGTAATTTTGTAGGGGCGAGGCGCTGACTCGCCCTCTGATTTGATAATGACAAAAACATCTCACAATAAAATCCTTACCGACATATACCGGATCCTCTATAAAACCTTCGGCCCCCAGCACTGGTGGCCGGGAGAGGCCCCTTTTGAAATAGCAGTAGGCGCGATACTTACGCAGAATACTAATTGGGGGAATGTTGAGAAGGCAATAAACAATCTGAAAAGCAGCAGGACGCTTGACGCGGATATCCTGCATAAAATGCCGCATGTAAAACTTGCCTCCCTCATAAGGCCCGCAGGGTATTTCAATATTAAGGCCAAAAGGCTCAAACATTTTCTCGCGTTTCTTACAAACCATTACAAAGGTATCATTGAGAACATGAAGGACAAAGACCTTCATCTGCTCAGACACCAGTTGCTTGAAGTAAACGGAATCGGGCCCGAGACAGCGGACTCCATTCTCCTCTACGCTCTTGATAAACCCATCTTCGTAATTGACGCATACACAAAAAGGGTACTACAGAGGCATAGGCTTGTGTCTGAAAAAGTGACTTATCACGAGATGCAGGAACTCTTTCATGGAAACCTGCCGTCAGATGTGGCCTTATATAATGAATATCATGCCCTGTTTGTTATGCTGGGCAAACATTACTGCAAGCCAAAACCCAAATGTACAGGCTGTCCCTTGGAAAAGTTCTTATAGCAGGGGCGAGCGGGCCGCTCGCCCCTGCTCCGGCTTTATATCCCGGCGGGTTCTGTAATCCTAAAACTGAGGCGATTTCATCAGAGTGACGATCGCGGACTTCAGTGCACTGCTTATGCTGGTTGAACCATCCACTGTTCCACTAATATTACTTGCCAATCCTGCAACGGAATTAGAGTAACTCTTCTCAAGAGCTTCATGTGCGCTCATGTTTTGTCCGGCTGCTTGCTGGGCCGCCCAGCGGACAAACTCCAGGATCTCAATATCCTGCTGAATCCCGAAAATAGCGGCATAACTGGCCGGAATTCCCTGCCCGACAAAATCAGTTCTTGCAGCGGTCCAGGTCCCTCCATTGCTTTCGCAGTCAGTTTTATTGAAATATATACTATTGGAGCAGCTGCCAAGCCACAAGTTATTGCTCGGGATCGCGGTGCTGTCGCGCGTATATGTCATTCCGCCACCATTTGATACGATGCCTGACGCCCAGTCAACAAGTATTACCATCGTAAGGGGCCAGTTAACTGTCGTTCCATCAGGCTTGTAGAACTGAAAATCACTGACCGTAAGTCCGGTAGACACTCCGAGGGCGCTGTCCATATTAGATATCATCGTAGTTATTCGGGAGTTCGAAGCGGCAGTATCTGTCATAAACTGGTTAAACGCGGTCTGCATGGCTGTATTCAATACTGTTTCCGCATTTGATATTGTGGTATTTGTCTCACTGCCGTTAAAAACCTGTTCAAATGTCTTGAATGCTGTAATCATCGAATTCAGAAGAGTATTGGCAGCAGTCTGGTAATTAGTGACGTCGGCGCCTGATGCCCCAAGAGCTATCAGCGCCCGTGAATATTTCTCAATATTCTTGTCTGCCTTCAATTTCTGTATGCTGCCCCCGATAGAGGAATTAATCATCTGTGCAGTAGCAGGTGTTATGTCACCGTTAGTAATTCCCTGCTGCATTAACGGCATAATAATCGACCCCATTGCGTTAAAAGCCTCCAAAATTCTGTCCTGTGAAAATCCGGCATCAGTAGCTGCCTGGACCAGTACCAGCAATAATTTTGAAGCCGCCTCACCGCGGGCATTTAATTTTGCGGCAGCGGTAGATGCATCTACCGAATCCTTTATCATCTTGCTGTACCCGCTTGCTGTATTAGCCAGACGATCAATAATATAACTTCTATAAGATGCTATCTGGGCGCTGCTTACGCCATTGCTTGTAAGATAACTAATGAATCCGCCGCTGTTGTTGATCCCCTGATTGCAAAGATTGGCCATAAAAGACAATTCAGGTGAAGTTACCGCAGTTGAGCGCACTAGCGCAAAGCCGAACACCGCAAGTATCGGATCATCTGTCCCTGCGGATGTTAATGCCGCCAGCAAGGCATCTGTCTGTGAGTTTGTAAGGCCGGATACTCCCATCGGCAAAGATTCTCCTGAATTCGGACAGGGGGCAATAGAACGCCTCACAACAGTGTCAGTGCTGTCCCTGACTGTTATCACAAGAAAATTACAGGAACCGTTATCAGGCACATTAGTTAGAGAGAATGAAATCTTGCCGTTTGAATCGGCAACGGCAGACGAAGAAGCGCTTACTGCCGCTAACGAGCCGTTTGAATTCACTTTCTGTGCCGTGATCGAGTAAGTTTCACCTGTTGTCAAGGCCCCGGCATCGGAGGCCATCGAAATCAACATCGCAAACAGGACAGCCCCTATTAAATAACAATATAACGGAGTTAAAGACACCTTATTTACACATACTTTCATTTTGCGTCCTCCATATTTTTAAAAAACTGATTGTTTTATTCCCCGCTGCCGCTTATGCCGCTAGTCCCACTGCTAGTGCTACTGCTACTGCCGCTGTCCCCCCTGTCACCGCAGCCGGTAAACATTAATATGGCCGCAAGCATTAAAATGGCGCATATTATTGACACAATTTTATTCTTCATATTTCAAACCTCCTTAATATTAAATTGATTAACGCTGACCTTGTCATTATTTTTCTATTTGATGACATCTTTATTGATGCTTGAATCGATATAAATGTTTCCAGCTCAATTTCATATGTAATAGATCGACAATTGAAATGAAAAGCTTTAACCATTTACTTAATTCCATCCCTGATCTATGGGAGTCCAAAAAGTCTTTTCTTAAGGCTGTCCCTGCTTTTGGTGACTGTAAGAGATGTAGTAATTAATGTAAGTTCGCTATCTCGTAGTATATTAAGTAATAAAAATCACTTTAACTATAATCCATTCTGTAAATATTGATACTATTTACATCAATATCAATTTATATCTTGACAATAATTTATTTTATTGATATTATTTTCAATAAAATAAATTATATTTTGATAATTATTAAGGCCTCCTTATGAGTCCAAAATCAAAATCAGACAGGCAGATGGAAGAAAACAGACACGAGCGTTTTAAAAGAATAGCCGCCAAACGAACCAATGAGATCCTTGAGAAGATCAGAATACTCGGCAATTGTTCCAATAAGAGTTCTTATGAATATACAGAGGAAGAAGTGAATAAAATCTTCAGCGAGATTGATAAACAGTTGAGATCAACAAAGGCGAGGTTTTCGGCGGGGAAGAGGGAGAGGTTTAAGCTATGACAAGATTTCATCAAAGTTTATATTCGGATACAAGCTTAGACGAATTAGTCACATATAGCATTCAGTCTTTGTTAGAAGAAAACCAAGAAGCTACTTTTGAGAACAGTGTTGCCAAATGTTATGGTGGCACCAGAAGGAAAAAAAAGCCGGGTGTTTAAATGATCAAAAAGGATAATACTATCTCAGCCAAGCACGGCAAAATTGTTATCTACACGACTGATGACAAGGAAGCCCGGCTTGATGTAAAGCTGGAACAGGATACTATCTGGCTTACACAGAAACAGATTGCAGAACTTTTCAAGACTGAAAGAAGCGTTATAACAAAACATTTAAACAATATTTTCAAAAGCAGCGAATTATTGAAAGATATGAAGAATTGAAACCATTTCAAAAGCTTGTGGAACACCTGATCAAGTAATTACCTGTGATAACTCATGTTGCATTCACTGGCTTTTGAAAAATAATGCCTCATAAGAATAGTTTGATTTAGGCGGGAATAAGTGAAACAAGGAATACTTTTCACAGCGCCCATCGGCGCGCGGAACAAGAGAGAGACTCTTTTTAAGGAAATAGTCTCTACACATCCCGACAACAATTTTTCCTCTGTACTGTTTCTCGGTCCAAACAATTTCGTCCTTTCTGAGACCAAAAGGCAATTTTTTTCATATCTGAAAAAGCAGCACAACACATCCGCGTACATACCGTTTCAGTCTCTAACCATTAAGCAGGTTGCCTCAATTCTCCATGAGGTATCGCTTCATGCAGGGCAGGAGGGGGGGGATGTAATATCCGAGCACATAAGGCCCCTGGTCCTCTGTGAAATTCTTGAAGCTAACAATATCGGCTATGCCCGCATCCTTTCCGACCTTTTCAGAAAAACAGGACACTATATCCTGAACAAATCCCTCATTCAAATAAAAGAAGAAATCAGCGCCCTTATATTTGAAGAAAAGGCAAGGGACAGGGCGGTAAGGGCGATAGAAGTTCTCCAGTCTTATGAGAATAAATTGAAGGGGGAAAATCTTGTTGATCCTGTTGATGTGCTGAGAGATTCTATCAAATTACAAAATCATGGGTCATGGGTCATGGGTCATGGGTCAAATCCCCCCAGCCCCCCTTTGCAAAAGGGAGGAGCAATACCCTTGCCCCTTGCCCCTTGCCCCTTGCCCCTGAATTTCACCCTTGTCATTGACGGTTTCTTTGATCCCACACCCCTTGAAACTGAGATTATAAAAACTCTTATGGATAAGGCTGAAAAGGCGTTTGTACTCGCAGAAGAAGGGTCCGATATACTTGAGAGCATCCGGGCTCAGCAGCCGGGGATGGAAATCAGGCAATTGAAGCGTGCCCTAACGAGGGAAAAGACGGGCTGTTACACATATCCCTCAATGGAAGATGAGGTTGAAGGCATTGCAAGAAACGTAAAGAAACTTCTGCTCGAAGGCATGAAGCCGTGGGAGATAACAGTAAGTTTTCCTGTGCTGTCAAAATATCTGCCGATGGTCCGGAGAATTTTCAAAAAACACGGGGTCCCCGTTAACATCGGAGAATATGATTTGTCCGCTTCAAGGCCGCTGACAGCGCTGGGCGAGTTGCTCAACTGCATCGCGGAAGACTATCCGAGGAATGCATTCCTCTCTTTTCTCACCTCGCCTTGTTTTCCACTGGTCCCGAACGTTCTTCGGGAACGTGCGGTGAATTATTCTTACAGGGCGGGAATTATCAAGGGGAAACAGTCATGGCTCTCCATTGAGGGGTCCATGCAGAACCGGAACGATGAGAAGGCGTCAGAGGCAGAAAAGAAACGGCTGAACGATTTTCAGAAAGAGATCAACCGGATTATATCCACAATTGAAAATATAAAACAGAAGAAAGCACTTCTCCCCTTTCTCGATGAATTCGAGACTGCCCTCTCTCAATGGGGCTTTTTTGATTACCTGAAAAACCCGGGAGAGAATTTACCGGGCGATGATACAGCCGACAGGTTAATAAGCCGGTTTTCTGAGCTCAGGCATTTTGCAGGGTTATATCCGGATGGGCTAAGGGCAGACGGCGCGCCTGAATTTTATCTCAGGTATCTTCTGCAGGACATAAAAGGCTTTGATGAAAGCAGTGACGGGGTAAAGATCATTCCCTATGAACTGGCCGCGGTGACCGAGACAGAGGCATTTTTTTTCGGGGGGGTGATTGAAGGTGATTTTCCTTCAAGGCCTGATATAGACCCCATATTGCCGGAGAAAGTAAAAAAGGCCCTGGGCATGCCGTATCTGGAATATTACATGAACAGGCAGAAAATGTATTTTAACAGGCTCCTCCATATTTCACGTCATGAGCCGGTGTTTTCCTGTCCTACCGCTGAAGGCGACAAAATATTCCTGCCCTCGCCTTTTCTTGACTGGGAGAATATGCCTGGCCCCGTTGAGCTGGATATTTTTACGGATGAAGAGGTCCTGATCAGAGAAGGTTCTGCGCAAAAACTTGATGGCTGTTCCCATGCGGAAACATATTTTGACCATAACTCGACCGCTATCCTGCGCAGCCTGATCGGGGGAATGTCAAAGAGATATTTCAGGGTGACGGACCTTGACTATTACAGAAAATGCCCCTTCAGGTTTTATCTCGACAAAATACTCGGCCTTGAAATGGAAACGCCTCCGAGGTTCGAGGTTGAGTACAGGCAGTGGGGCACCCTTGCCCACAGGACGATGGAGCATTTATTCAAAGATAAAGACTGGGAAATGGATGATTTTGAGGCCCGGCTTTTTGAGGCGCTTGAGAAAAGCCTCAGGGAAATCCCGATCGCTGAATTCTGGGCCGATGTGACAAGGGAGATATTCCGCAATCTTCTCCCCCTTCTCAGAAAACAGGAGGCTGAAATCAGGATGAAGGGATACAGTCCATGGCTTGCCGAGGAAAAGATAGAGGCCGAGATCGACGGGGTTAAATTAAAAGGGAAGATAGATAGGATTGATAAAAAGAAGAGTCAAGAGTTAAGAGTCACGAGTCACGAGAAAATAACTCTAAACTCTGAACTCCTAACTCTTAACTCTGTTATCCTCCTTGATTACAAGACCGGGGAGATCGATAAGAAAAGCCTTCAGCTGCCGCTTTATGCGCGGATGTGGCAGATGACTCATCCCCAGCAGGTGGATGAGGCTGGATACTATTCTCTGAAGGACGGCAAGGTGACATCGTATCCGCCGAAGAAGAAAAGCATGGAGGAATTTATTCAGGAGGCCCTGCAGGAAACAGCGGCGCTTATCGGGCAGATGAAGAAAGGTATGTTCCCGGCAGAGCCGGTCAATAGTGCGTGCAGGAACTGCGGCCACGATGCATTATGCGGGAAAGGGTAAACGAAAT
>JACQXG010000058.1 GCA_016208905.1 Nitrospirota bacterium | reverse complement strand
CTGATGAGGTACTTATCAAGGATGAACTGCCGGGAATTGAAAGAGCGCTTGGACTGGAAATAATAGAGCGTATCAAAAGTGATCTTAAGCCATTCAGCGGTGAAGCAGTGGTCCCGGTGTTCATTGATAAAAAACTGATACTTCTATTAATCCTGGGTGAGAAATTATCAGGTGATATGTTTACCAATGAAGACATTAATTTATTAAACATTGTCTCTAACCAGATAGCTATTGCAATAAAAAATGCCGAGCTTTATAAAGATAAAGTCCGTACTGAAAGACTTGCATCAATGGGTATGATGTCAGCTACCTTTGCCCATGAAATAAGAAATCCTCTTACTTCTCTTAAAACGTTTGCCCAGTTGATGCCTGAAAAGTATAACGATGAAGAGTTCAGGGAAACATTCTCCAGGATTGTTGTCGGAGAGATAGAAAGAATAGACGGACTCATAGGCGACCTTCTTGATTTTTCATCAGACAAGAAGCTCTGTCGACTGAACTATTTTGATCTCACTACACTTGTAGATGATATTGTAGATTATGTGCGGGGTAAGATTGAATTTGATCGGAAGAATATTTTATTTAAAAAAAATTACGGCAAAGAGGAAATTAACATGACTGGTGATGCTGAAAAATTAAAACAGGCATTTATCAATATCATAACCAATGGATGCCAGGCCATGAATGGAGAAGGTACCTTGACGGTCAGTATAAAACAGAACAGCAGATATGTTGATATAGCAATTGCAGACACAGGAGAAGGCATAACTGAAGATGATATTTCAAAGATATTTGATCCCTTTGTCACAACAAAGGAGATGGGTATCGGCCTGGGGCTTGCTATCAGCAAGAGGATAATTGAAGACCATCAGGGAAAGATAAATGTAAAGAGCAAGGTATCAAAAGGGACAACATTCACAGTAACTTTGCCTGTACAGAATGATTAAATAACTATATAATAATATGGCCTTAAATTATTCAATAGTTGGATGATATGTATCTGAAATCTTTTATCTGAAAGAAGCTGATATGGAACTTCTGGCATTACTAAGCAATAATGATGAGTTAATCATCCCTGATGTAAAAAACACACTAAAACAATATACCGTTTATCCATTAAAAACATTAGAGGAACTGGAAGAATTGTACAGTAATATCCCTCTAAATCTTTTTCTTATAGATACCCTTTCGCATAAACTTTCTTCTCTCGGGGATTTCCTGAACAAGCTTGATGAGGACATGGTTGTTCTCATTACACAGGACAAAATGGACAATTTCAGAGTAGCAAATCTTCCGAAAAGTGTTTTTGACTGTATTGATGCAGGGGCAATAAAGAAGGGACTTATAACTATTGTTGAGCGGGCGCTTGAGCGGCAGAGGTTTAAGAATGAAATAAGATTATTAAAACAGCCGCGAAGTGAAATATCAACGATGCTGTCTCAACCGGTATCAGGCAGGGCGGATACGGAGGTCTGCGCAAGAGACGTTTCACCCAGTCGTTATGATTTGCATCCGGGTACGAGCGGCAGATATATCCAGGAAAGAGTGATTGTCAATTTTGCCAAGATGCTGACAGTCAGTTTTGATATGCGCAAGCTCTTTGACCATTTTATTGATTCTGTAATGGAGATTGCCCGCGTAAGCAAGATGTCTGTTATGCTCAGAGATAAAGACGGGTTTCATGTTAAGACTAATTATGGACTTGATCCGTATATTGCTGATAATTTGACCCTGAAAAATAATAGTGCGCTTGTAACCTGGCTTTCCAGGACGGGCCGGATCGTGCAAAAGCCGGTTACTTATGTTGACACAGCGTCAGTTGATCTCAGGAAGGAAATGGAATTTCTCCAGTGTTCAGTGTCCTTTCCCATGATATATAAAGGGAAGCTGATTGGAATTTTAAATATCGACAATAAAATTACTGAGGAGCCGTTTTACAGAGAGGAACTGGAAATCATTTATGTCCTGTGCAATTATCTCGCAGCTGCTGTTAAAGATATAGACATTTATCACCAAATATGGTTTCAGAAGGAATTCACAAATAATATTCTTTCAAGCATGAATAGCGGTATGATCGCAATAGACAAGGATGAAAAAGTGACTATTTTTAATCAGCAGGCCTCAGAGATCCTGAATCTGGCCCCCGCCGGGATCATTGGCAGCGACCTCAGGGCCCTGCCGTCTCCGCTGGGAGATATTCTGTATGAAACCATGGTTACAGGCATTTCATATAAAAGATATGAGGTCACTATACAGCCTGCCGGATTACCTCTGGGTATAAACAGTTACAGACTTACTGATGAACAACAGGCCCCTACCGGCGCAGGTATTGTATTTTCCGATCTTTCTGATTCGAAAAAACTGGAAGAGCAGCGCCGGAGGGTAGAGAACCTCGAGGCAGTCAATGATCTTATGGCAAAGATCGCCCATGAAGTGAGAAACCCCCTGACATCAATACAGACATATATACAGCTGCTGCAGGATAAACACATCGATAATGATTTGAATAAGTTCTATATTTCTACTGTAAGTCAATCAATCAACCGTCTTGACAGTCTGATTGATAAACTAGTCACTTTTTCGAGCACTCAGGACTACGATTTCAAAAAAATAGATATAAATAATTTCATAGATGAAGCGGAAAATTATATTTCACAACAGTTACCCGAGACACACAAATTATCCAGGCAGATGTTCACAGATAAAGTTTATTACATAAATGCCGATAAAAAACAATTAATAAAGGCGGTCTACTATCTTGTATTGAGCATTATTGACTGGACACCGGATGGAACATCCATCACAATCAGCGCTGACAGAATAATGCAGGATAAAACTTCTGTTGAGGTATCAATTAAATATAGCGGCGGTGAAACTATAGATAGTTTTAAAGAGAGTTTATTAAAACCACTCCTTGATATTAACCATCTTGGAACTGAACTGAATGTGCCGTTAAGTCATAAGATCATCGAAGGACATGGCGGACATCTTGATATGAAAAACGAGGGAGACATTAATATATTTATCTTTACGCTACCTGTTGTTGACAGCAGAGATATAAACGTTTCAATCGGGAGGTCACATTAGTGAACAATAGAGAAAGAATCCTGGTAATTGATGATGAGCTGGCGCCCAGAGAGTCTATCAGGATGGTTTTAAAAGACCAATATGCAGTTTCAACAGCTTCCGGGGCCCTTGAAGGACTTGATATGATGATTCAGGACCCTTTTGATCTTATCGTGATGGATATTAAGATGCCTAAAATGGACGGTATTACGGCATTGCAGAAAATAAAACATAAGCATCCCGATACCGAGGTCATTCTTTTAACGGCATATGCCAGTCTTGAAACTGCCAGGGATGCCATCCGCTTCGGTGCGTTTGATTATTTGCTTAAGCCTTTTGACAAGGACGATGTTTTACTGGTTGTGGAGAAAGGGTTGAAGAAGCGGCGCGCCAATACCGGATTAAGACTTGAAAGGGACATTTTATTTGACAGGGCGTCATATCTTGAAGAACAAGTAACTATGGCCAGGAATAATATAATGACTTGCTATGAAGGCACGGTTAATGCGCTTATTCTTACCATTGACGCTAAAGACCATTATACATACAATCATTCCAATCGTGTTGCAAAGTTGTCCTCTTCTATTGCTGAGGTATTGAGTATCCCGGTTAAGACAGTAAAAGAGATTGAAAATGCGGCCTCAATTCATGATATAGGGAAGATCGGCATAGAAGAAAATATTCTCAAAAAGAACGGGAAGCTTACTCTTTCCGAATATACGGAAATAAAAGAACACCCGGCAATAGGCGCCAGGATTGTGCAATCAGTGCCGTTTCTTGAGGATGCAATTCCTGTTATCCTTCATCATCACGAACGATACGATGGTAAGGGATACCCGGGGGGGCTTAAGGGAGAGCATATCCCTTTATCTGCAAGAATTGTAATCATTGCAGATGCCATAGATGCAATGATGAGCGCCAGGCCGTACAGGGACGCCCTTATAATGGATAAGGTCATGAGTGAATTAAGAAATAATTCGGCAACCCAGTTTGATCCTGAGATTGTAGATATTATATTGAAGGGTAAGGTACCCCTTGTGTAGGGGCGGGGTCTTCCCGCACTTTCTTTGTATGCCATTATTATGTTGTGTTCATAAGGGCGGGAAGACCCCGCCCCTACGATTATTTTAAACCCAGTACATCCTGCATATCATAGAGGCCGGGGGTTTGCTTGTAGATCCATTGAGCGGCTTTTAACGCCCCTCTGGCAAAAGTATCTCTGCTGGAGGCCTTGTGTGTTATCTCTATTCTTTCTCCAAGCCCGCCGAACAATACAGTGTGTTCGCCTACAATATCGCCCGCACGGACTGTCTGGATGCCGATCTCTTTTCTAGTGCGTTCACCAATGAGGCCGTGCCTTGCATAAACAGCGGCATCTTCCAGATTTCTGTTCAGAGCTGAGGCCAGGACCTGGGCCATTTTCATAGCGGTGCCGGAAGGCGCGTCTTTTTTAAGCCTGTGATGGGCTTCGATTATCTCAACGTCATAGTCATCTCCGGTGACTTTAGCTATGTCTTCGAGTACTTTCAGCAGAAGGTTTACCCCCACGCTCATATTAGGGGCAAAGACGCACGGCGTATTTTGAGCATATAGTTTTATGTATTCCACTTCGTCCTTGCTGAAACCGGTGGTCCCTATGACGACCGGCACCGGTTTACTGGAGAGAGATTTTAAACAGCTAATGGTTGCAGAGGGAGATGAAAAATCAACAAGTACGTCGCCTTTTTCAGATGTTGCAGTAACATTATCCGTGATTATGACTCCTGTTGCTCCTATACCAATTACGTGCCCTATGTCTTTTCCCAGATCTTTATGGTCACTGCGCTCTAAAGCCCCGACAAGTTTCAGGCCGTCTATGTCTCTTGAGAGTGTAATAATTCGGCATCCCATCTTACCGGAAGCGCCGGAAACTATCAAGTTAAGCATATTTACCTCCAATAGTGTTAGTGTCAGTGATTAGTGTCAGTTAGTATTAACACTATCTTCACTTTCGTCAATCCGAGATTCTTCAGAGATTTGTTCTCCTTCGATTTTGTAATTCCCCGCCGCCCATGCCCCAAGGTCAATGAGTTTACATCTTTCAGAGCAAAAAGGTCTGTAAGGATTGTTTTGCCACTCTGTCTTTTGCCTGCAGGTCGGACACTTAATTTTCATATCCGGTTATATCTCAATTCTCCCATAAT
>JACQXG010000068.1 GCA_016208905.1 Nitrospirota bacterium | reverse complement strand
TGTCAATTAGGAATTAAAAGTGAACCGTTTTAAGCAAATTTACGAATTAAAAGTGAACACCTGAAAAGCTGTAATATGAGCCTCAAAAAAAGGAGGCTTATATTTTGACACAATTGCATAAGAAGTTCACGGATGATCAGATCATTGAGTTGATCGGAAAATATTTAAGAAAGGAGGTTAGAAGAAAATATCTTCAGGAGATTTTAGGAATCAACAAAACGAGATTCTTCGCTTTAGTAAAAGCTTATCGTGACAACCCACATCAATTCTCCATTCAGTATGTCCGAAAAGTCAGAACCAGGGAGATACCCAAAGAGATCGAAGACAACATTCTAAAAGAACTATCTATTGAAAAGAAGTTGATAGAAGACAAGAATGTTCCCATTCGCTGCTACAATTACAGCTATATCAAGGATCGTCTGGGAAGAGACTATAAACAGAAGGTGTCGCTGTCTACTATAATTGACAGAGCTAAGAAGAATGACTTTTATTTAAAGAAACCCAAGAGAGCCATTCATGACCGGGAAGTGTTGACCAACTATGCCGGCGAATTGATTCAACATGATTCATCCCATCATCTATGGGCGCCAAACGCCGGGGAGAAATGGTATCTGATCACTTCGCTGGACGATTTCAGCAGGTACATTCTTTATGCCAGATTGCTCAAGAAAGAGACTTCATGGGCGCATATACTTTCCCTGGAGTCGCTGATCCTTAAATACGGTTTGCCATTTTCTTACTATGTGGATTGTCATTCTATTTTCAGATTTGTTCGGGGCAGAGACTCTTTATGGCGAAAACACCACAAGGTTACAGATGAAGTGGACCCTCAATGGAAACAGGTCTTATTTGATTGTAACGTCAAGATAATTTATGCCCTGTCTCCTCAAGCCAAGGGCAAGATTGAACGTCCTTATCAGTGGCTTCAGGACAGACTTGTCAGAACTTGCGTCAGAGCTAATGTGACTGATATAAGGCAGGCTCAGAAACTACTCAGTCAGGAAATCCATAGATATAACTATCAGCAGGTACATTCCACAACTCAGGAAGTCCCTTATTTCAGATTTCAGAGGGCGTTAAAAGAGGGAAAGTCTCTTCTCAGAGAGTTCAAAATAAGACATCCATATCAATCCGCAAAAGATATCTTCTGCTTAAGACTCGACAGAACCGTTGATCCTTATCGTAAAATTTCCATTAATAACATGGTTCTCAAAGTCAATGACGTCACGCCGGGAGAAAAGGTCAATATTCGTATTTACCCCTTGAACAGCGCCCTATCTGAACTTAGATTCTGGTGCAACGGTCATCTCGTTGATATCCAACGAGCCAAAAATCAAGATTTGAATTTGTCGGTGTGGTAAGGGTTTGAAGCCGATAGAGGAAGAGGAAATCTGCTTCTTCCCGTCCTCTTTAATTCCTTTGTAAAACCTTAAATATCAGTTCACTTTTAATTCATAAACGGTTCACTTTTAAAAAATTGCTAACAGAAAAAAATGTGAGCTTTTGTAACATGCGGACATCTTTGAAGAAGTCATTAAAGAACTATAAAACAGCTTCTTAATAATTTAGAGATCCAGCAATCTCTGCCTGACCTCAATCAGGTGCTGCAAATACTCCACAAATGCCCTGTACAGTTTAGCGTTATCATTTTCCAGACTCTTCAGCAGGGCATCGCAAAAAAATTGAGTGCAGCGGAACGGCCTTTCCCATCTTTAGAGTAAACATCCCTTTTCATTCATATATCTGCATGGGCCTGTTTCTTCCCTGTCAGGTTGATTATTTTTTACTTCTACGCCAAGTGCCCTCAGAAATATAAGGTCATCAATATCGTAACGACCATGCTTATCAATACAGCACACCTTCTCACATTCAGGGCAGACTATTAATGTATGCTTCTCTATAAAAGGAGAGACAGCTTTAAAGGCCTCTTTAAGTTCATCGGCGAGTTCTGACTTTTTTTCAGACTGACTGCTGTTTTGTGTGGTCTTATTCATATCAATTGTAATTCAAATAATACATTTCAAATAATGCGGATGTTGGAAAATTAATTAATTTTCGATACATTAGACGCAATATTAAATACTCGGAGTGTACACACTTTAAATAAAAGTCTTATGCATAATTTCTATAAATCCATCGAGTTAATTAATTTATTTTTCAATGTCTGCATTATTTGGGATAAGCAAAGGCGAGGTGACCTCGCCACTACAATTTAAACCTCCGGCAACATGATGCTTATTTGTGCGCCGGAAAAGTTCACAAGGTTTGTTTCTTTTTCTCTACCCCAGGCCCAATCCGGTATGATTGAAAATCTTGCCGTTCCGGAACGTATGGAAATTTTACCATTCCACTGTCTGACAAATCTTCTTACTGCCGCAAGTCCATGGCCCCTTCCTTCATCTCTGTATCTGGATAGACCGTAAACTAATGCTTTTTCGATTGCATCAATATCATCTGAGACAGAAAGCCTTTCTGAAAGTGATTCTCTAAAGCCGACACCCAGGTCCATTACTGCGATCTTCACTATATTTTTATCGCGTTTTTGAAAATAATATTTCTGTATCCCGACAAAACCAGTGTTTCCGCTGTGCTCAATGATATTCTGACATACTTCTGAAAGGGCGACAATAAAACCGCTAATGGCCTGTTCATTATAATGAAGATGTTTTTCAAGAATTGAATATGCCCTTTTTTTTACTCTCCCTACAATAAAGTGGATGTCGTCCGACTTTTCAATTGGCGTGATTTCAAGGAGCACATCAGATTGTTGACTCCTGAGGAATTTATCGGACAATTCCGGTCCCCCGGAATCAAGATTAAAATAGCCGGCTGCATATTTAAAAAAATCCATCCTCTCAAGATATCTCAGCACATCTTCCGATTGAGGAAGTAACAGAGTTTTCTTCTTGCCGTCAACGCTGAAATATCTCCCTGCCTCGAGAATTCCTACCATGCCGAAAGGATCGATAAAAGTCAGGTCCCGCATGTCTATTTCATCCCTGCCTGAAATCTGAGAGAGGAACAGCTCAAAGGTATCATCGGACAAATGGTTCATCACTTATTACAAATGCAGACATTAGAGGTTCTTGCAAATATCCTTTTTCTGTCACCTCGAACGAAGAGAGAGGTCTATCAGGTCAATGGTAAAAAAGATTTCTCCCGGAGTTTATCCTGAGCGTAAGAACAAGATTCCTCGTTTCACTCGGAATGACAATCGAAGGAGTCGAAATGACATATACTGGTATTTTTACTTTCTTTTACACATGGCTCATTGATAAATAAATTCAAACAAGCATCCCGTCTTTCATCCTGATAATTCTTCCGCATTGTGCTGCCAGTGTTTCGTTATGGGTGACTATAATAAATGTAATTCCTTTCCTGTTCAGTTCCAACATAAGACCGAACAGATCATCGCCTGTCTGAGTATCAAGATTTCCGGTAGGCTCATCAGCCAATACAACTTTGGGATTAAGCATTAGCGCGCGAGCCACGGCAACCCTCTGCTGCTCGCCGCCCGAAAGTTCACCTGGCTTGTGAAACAGCCTTTCGGAAAGCCCGACATCTGCCAGAGATTGTTCAGCTTTCTTACTGGCTTCTTTAAAGCTGATGCCTGCAATCAGGGCCGGCATTACAGTATTTTCAAGAGTATTGAACTCCGGAAGGAGATGATGAAACTGAAAAATAAAGCCGACCGATTTACTTCTGAAATCAGCAAGCGCATCATTTTTAAGTTTAAATACGTCACTGCCTTCATAAAAGACATTCCCTGATGTAGGCTTGTCCAGCGTGCCGAGGATATGCAGCAAGGTGCTCTTACCTACCCCTGACGGCCCCATTAAAGAAGTCATTTCCCCTTTTTGAATATCAAAAGATAAATTTTTTAATATATGAAGGTTTCTACCCGGTATTGAATATGTTTTATTGAGATTCTTTACGCTTATCAACGGCTCCATCTATTTATCGTCCCGGCTCTTTCCATCCTCATCATCACTAATAATAATGTCCTTAATCTTGTCGTAATTTTTGCGCAATTTTTTGCCTCCCGATATAAATTCGTCCACAGAATCCCCAAACTTCATGATTGATTTCCCTACAGCTGTGACACCTTCTCCAAAATATCTGAAAGGCTCCCCGCCCTTCCATATAGCTAAACCAATCATGAGAAAAATTAAAAAAACAATTACAATTACTGTCCTGAATATTAATTTAAACATCTCTTTGCTTCCGTAATTCTGATTTTTGATTTATGATTATTGATTTTTCTTTATTCATATCTCAACGGCTCCACCGGATCCAGCTTTGCTGCCTGCCAGGACGGATATAGAGTAGCGATAAAAGTAATGAGTATAGCTGCCGCCGGGACAACTGTATAATCAAACAGGCTCATTTTTACAGGAAGATAACTAAGATAGTACACATCAGCAGGGAGGTTTATGAATTTGTATGTCTTTAGAAGCTGACAAAGCCCGTATCCGCCTATTACTCCAATTACCGTGCCTGTAATGCCGATAATAAGACCGTGAACCATAAAGATCGTCATGATTCCTCTGTTCGTGGCGCCCATTGTCTTCATGATTGCGATTTCCCTGCCCTTTTCAATTACAATCATGATGAGATTGCTTATGATGTTAAAGGACGCCACAAGGATTATCAGAGTAAGAATAATAAACATTACTATCTTTTCCAGCTTAAGCGCAGAAAAGAGATTTCTGTTCATCTGCATCCAGTCCCTCGTGTAGTAAGGCGGAGCAAGTAAATGATCTATTTTTTCCGCCATTACCCCGGCATTATAAAGATCAACTATTTTGACTTCAATCCCGGTAACAGAGTCATCATACTTTAAAAATCTCTGGGCATCCCTGAGATTTACAAATGCAAGATTTGCATCATACTCATACATACCTGCTTCAAAATAGCCGGTCACCTTAAATTTCTTCATCTTGGGGATCATACCAAGAGGTCCCATCTCACCAATCGGCGATATCATTTCAATCTCGTCCCCGACAAATAAGCCGAGATTTCTCATCAGCTCTCTGCCTATAATTATTCCCGGTATCTCCGGATCGCCCTTTAAGTCATCAACGCTTCCCATCTTGAGGTTGTGGAGAATGTCCGTTGTCTCACGCCCGATGAGCGGATCAACACCTCTTACTATAATACCCTGCACCCTGCTGCCGGACCTGAGCATGACCTGGCCATATATGAATGGGGCAGACCCGATAACACCGTCAACTTTATTAATTTCCCCCCTGATCGTATCATGGTCCCTCATTCTGCCTTCATAACTCATTACGACGATATGGGAATTGACTCCCAGAATCTTTGCCTGAAGGTCTTCATGAAAACCAGTCATAACTGATAGAACTGTAATAAGCGTCATAACACCAAGGGCGACTCCTGCAATAGAAATCACTGTGTTAATTGATATACCACTGTGTTTCTTCTTTGACTTGAAATAACGGAGGGCTATAAAAAATTGGTAAGGTAAATTCATATTTTTAAGTTATAAGCTGACAGCTAAAAGCTTAAAGCTATTTTAATTGTTCCGGCCTTAAATGCGGAAACAAAATCACATCTCTTATTGAATGAGTATTAGTAAAAATCATAAATAACCTGTCAATGCCCATTCCTTCTCCCGCAGCCGGAGGCATGCCGTATTCAAGCGCCCTCACAAAGTCTTCATCCATAAAGCTAGCCTCTTCATCCCCCTGATTCCGGGCCTCTACCTGCTCCTTGAATCTTCCCCTCTGATCAACAGGGTCATTAAGTTCTGAAAATGCATTGGCAATTTCCCTCCCGCCTATAAACAACTCAAATCTCTCCACAATACCAGGCGCATCCTTTTTTCTCTTTGCAAGCGGTGAAAGTTCCAGAGGATAATCCGTAATAAATGTCGGCTGGATAAGTTTGGGCTCAACCTTTTTTGAAAATATTTCATCCAGCACCTTCCCATGAGCGGCTTTTTTATCAATATCAATATTTTTTCTGACAGCAAACTTTCTGGCCTTTTCCTCACTTTGAAAAACATCAGGGTCAACCCCCTGCTGCTCCATAGCTTCAACCATACTAAGGCGCTGCCAGGGAGGTGTAAAATCAATTATATCTCCTTCATCAGCTTCAGAACTCTCGCCAAAAGGCACCCGGAGATTCCCGTTTATCTCCTTGCAAAGACAAGGAATAAGCTCCTCAGTAAAATCCATGAGATATTTATAATCCTTGTAGGCAGTATAAAACTCAAGCATAGTAAATTCGGGGTTGTGTTTTGACGATATGCCTTCATTTCTGAAATTCTTGTTGATCTCATATACCTTCTCATAACCTCCGACAAGGAGTTTCTTTAAATAAAGTTCAGGCGCGATTCTAAGGTAGAGATCAATGCCCAGCGCATTATGGTGAGTTTTAAAGGGACGTGCAGTAGCGCCGCCCGGAATTTGATGCATCATCGGTGTTTCAACTTCTAAAAAACCCCTTTCATCAAAGAATCTCCTCATCGCCTGTATAAGTTTACTTCGCTTTGTAAAAAGATCTTTTACATGCGGGTTGACAATCAGGTCAACGTAACGCTGTCTGCAGCGGGTTTCTATATCTTTTAATCCATGCCATTTTTCAGGCAGCGGTCTCAGAGACTTACTGAGCAGCATAAATTCAACAACCTGGATCGTCAGCTCACCGGTCTTTGTCCTGAACAACTGCCCTTTAACTCCGATTATGTCTCCTATATCGAGATTCTTAAAGACCTCGTTATTACCGATAATGACCTCTTTACTAAAATAAACCTGGGTCTTTCCTGAGGCATCCTGAATATGAGCAAAAGCTGTTTTACCAAAATTGCGGATGGAGATAATTCGTCCTGCAATCGTACATTTCTCACTTCTCTCCTCAAGCTCTTCCTTGCTTAACTCTCCAAAGCGGGCAATAATGTCTGATGCCCTGTCCTTTACGGCAAATGGGGCCCCGTACGGCTCGACCCCCGAGTCTCTGAGCCTGTTAAGCTTTTTAATCCTTTCCTGAATCAGTTCGTTAGTGTCGTCCACTTTTTGCCTTTCTAAAATATTAATGGGAAATGGGATATGTTACTAATTACACAGTTAAGGTCAGGAGTTAACAGATGGATAGAAAAACCCTCAACACATCAGCGCATAACTCGTAACCAAATAAATCTCTATTCAAGCAGCCCCGATAAAATCTTTGTCTTTTCCTCAATCATTTTGTCCAGATCTTCCTGTTCCATCCTTAGTTTGAACAGTTCATCCGCAATGCCGAAAGCCGCCATAACTGTTGCCTTTGTCTGACTTATATTTGGAGCAACGCTGTATATCTCTTTCAATTTCTCATCAACATACCGGGCGAGGGATTTTATATAAACATCGTCTTCATCAGTTTTAATAGCATAGCTCTGCCCCAGTATCTGTACTTCAATGGACCGCATTTACATCCCCTATCAATTTTTATCTGAACACTCATGAGAAATACTATCTCAAAGTTCTACAGATTCAAGTTCTTTGATCAAATTCTCTATCTGAGACTTAACTGTCTCACGCTCACTGTTAAGCTTGTCAATATCAGTCTTAACAATATCCATATTCTGCAATTCCTCTTTGACAGCCCTTAACTCCTTATCTTTTTTATCCAGCCCTTCCTGCAGCCTGGTAATTTTCTCATTTAATGCCGAATTTTCATCAGTCAAAGATTTAATCTTGTCAATAACTTTCGTTATTTTATCTTCAAGCATCTGTATTTTTTCCACAGATGAACCCTCCTCAGTAAAATTAAAAGTACCCTGCCGCATCAGCTTGTAACTTATCAAAATCAATGTGAAAAGTAAAGTCCTTTGAAAAACAGCTCATAGAAACAAGTTGACATTATTATTTTAATAAATGAATTTTTCCCCTACAAAAATCCACTAATTTCACTAAAGAATTAACCGGGTTTTACCGAGAAAGAAACAGAGCGGAGTCAGATTCATTTAATTATTAATAAAAATGATGCATTCCAAAAAAAACTTCACTTCAAATAAGCAGCTTCTAATTGTTGCAGGCAGTATATTAGTCCCGGTAAAACTTATAATTTATTTTAAATAGTAAAGGAATACTGTTATGTATCGTTTATTAATTATAATTTCGCCGATCGTTTTAATTATCACCTTATTGTTTAACACTATCACCCCAGCGGAAGAAGTCAAACCAAATTCCTGCCTGAGCTGTCATGAAGATGTTTTCATTAAAGCTGCCTCATACAGATATCGGCACAGTGTTGTAACAGAGCAGTGCCCTCTCTGTCATATCAGTCCTGAAACAAAAGATAATATAATAGCCCTGCGGAACTTGCCGACTTTACAAAGGGAATGGCTGATTTATTTTGATCAGCTGTCTAATGATCAGGGCTATCAGGCTGAAATAGTGCTGACAGACAGCAATGGCAAAAGCTGCGCCCCTGACCATATAGATATTGTTAAAAAAAATATCTGGGAACCTGACAGACAGCGGGCTTCGTTAGAGCTGAAGAAACTCTTCAGAGTTGCAGTAGATGAGATACAAAAGCGCGGTTTTGTCAGGGCTACTATTTCCTGGGACACAGATGTTCCTGCCACGTCAGATATAGAATACGGATTAAGAGGTGAACGGCCGGGCACATTCAAAATTAATGACCTGTACACAAGGAACCATAAAATAATATTGAATGGTTTAAAACACAAGAGCACATACTATTTCAGGACCGTTTCCAGGGATATATATGGCAACACACTAAGATCAGAAGAGCATACTTTAGACACGTCCGGAGAATTTACCCGTCCGACTGAATTAAAGGGGGATGATGCAGCCCTCCCTGTTGTCGAACACATGCAAGTCTTCAGGATGCCGGGAAACAAAGGTCTGTATTTGAAGGTATCTGCAAATAAACTCTCTGAGATATCAGTCAAAATAAAAGAAATAAAAAATATTAGCAAAAATCATGGTGTTGGATTAACAGCGGCAAGATATTCGAGAATAGATATTTGTTATAAATGCCATTCCCATGATTCATCTCACCCTGTCGGAATAAAAGCCGTGAGCCCGAAAACTAAAACGCCGGACGGACTTCCAACAATTGAAGATGGAATAATAACCTGCGTTACCTGCCACGAACCCCATGGCGGGGAGAGAGTGCACTATAACAGATTTGATTTTAAACAGGATTTATGTATGAGATGCCATTTGCAAAAATATAGCATCTAAATATCATCACATGAAATGGAATAAATTTAACAGGAGGGATTAAATGGGCGGCAAGAACAGACGGAAAATCATAAATTTTTCAGTTAAAAGACAGCTGCAGATAAGACTGTTTATCAAAATCCTCGGCATTATTCTGATCGGTGTCGGGCTTATGGCAGTTGTTTTTTATTTTTTCAGTAACAGGGAGATAAATTCAAGTTATCGTCAATTTCATATCCATGCGAATAACTTTCTCGACCTTCTCAGGCCGACTGTATATTTGTCTGTAGTTTTAGCCCTGTTGGCATCTATAGCAATTACTATTTTCCTTCCCATTAAGATTGCTGGGCCCTTGTTCAGGATTGAAAGAGACCTGAAGGAAAAAGTGGCAGGCGGGGACCTCACAGCAAGAATTATATTACGAAAAGGGGATGAACTAAGCGACCTGGCGGAGGCAGTGAATGTCTGCCTGGAAAACTTCAGACAGAGAATTGAAATAACTCAAAAACTGGCCGGCGATCTCGATTCGCGCCTTACCGATACAAAGGGATTAGAAAACAGCGGCGTCAAAGATCTGGTCATGAAGATAAATGAAAACCTGAAGCAGTTCAAGGTGTATTAAATAACCGCAAAAAGTGTCAGTGATTAGTGTCAGTGTCAGTGATAGGTAATAAATTAACTGTCACTAAGCACTTACACTGACACTGATATGGAGGCGACGAGCGGATTCGAACCGCTGAATAAAGGTTTTGCAGACCTCCCCCTTAGCCACTTGGGTACGTCGCCGTTTAAAAAAAGCTACCAGCGGATAGCATTCAGCAATCAGCTTTTTTCACTGACAGCTTAATGCTGATAGCTAATAGCTGTTTTATGGAGCGGGAGACGGGACTTGAACCCGCGACAACCACGTTGGCAACGTGGGGCTCTACCACTGAGCTACTCCCGCATTTTAGAGTAAAGAGTAAGGAGTTATGAGTTAAAAAGTCATTCCTAACTCATAACTCCTTACTCTATTTAATAGACTCTTAACTTAATGATACTAATAGGCTATAATAGACACTTAAAATATTAATTAATAAAACCTGGTTTTGTCAAATGTTAAGCCCTGATTTTAACGAGTTTAAGAAAAAAGCTGAAGAAGGTAATCTCATTCCTGTATACAGAGAGATACTTGCGGATCTCGAAACACCATTGTCGGCATTTCTTAAGCTTAAAGGGAAAATATGTTTCCTCCTTGAAAGTGTTGAAGGCGGTGAAAAATGGGCCAGGTACTCTTTTATCGGAAGCAATCCGTCTGTGATAATAGAAGGTAAAGGGAAAAATCTTACAATAAGACGAGGACAACACAGGGAGAATATCAGGGCGGAAAATGATCCCCTTGAGATTATATCAGCAGAATTAAAGAAATATAAGCCGGTTATTATGCCTGGGCTACCAAGGTTTTTTGGCGGTTTTGTCGGTTATATCGGATATGATGCTGTACGAAACTTTGAAAAATTACCTGACAATCATCACAAAGGGCTTAATCTTCCGGACATATTTCTTATGTTTACAGACACACTAGTTGTCTTTGATAATCTGACCCATAAGATCAAAGTCATATCAAACGCCCATATAGAAGACAGCCCCAAAAAAGCTTATGAGAAAGCGCAATCAAAGATTGACGCCATAGTCAAAAAACTAAAATCACAAGCAGTTATACGCAGGAGCTCAACATCACCTCAACAGCGCGCTGTATCGGGAAAGACAACCTTTGCGTCAAACTTCTCTAAAGAAGATTTTTTGAAGGCTGTAGAAAAAACAAAGGAATATATATTTGCAGGCGACGTAATTCAAACGGTGATATCACAAAATTTTCAGAGAGAGACTGATATACCGCCAATCAATGCCTACAGGGCGCTGCGGGTAATTAATCCCTCACCATATATGTATTACATTGAAACAGGGAAAAGCACAATTGTGGGGTCGTCTCCTGAAATACTTGTACGGGTCGAAGGAGATACAATAGAGTTAAGGCCGATTGCAGGGACAAGAAGAAGAGGAAAGACGCCGGAAGAAGATCTGTTTTTTGAAGAAGAACTCAAGGCCGACCCAAAGGAAATAGCAGAGCATATTATGCTTGTTGATCTCGGCAGAAATGATACCGGACGGGTTGCAAAAACAGGCACTGTCAAAGTTACGGAATTAATGACTGTTGAAAGATATTCCCATGTCATGCATCTTGTGTCAAACGTTATCGGAAAACTTAATAAAAAGCATGACGCATTTGATGTACTCAGGGCATCTTTCCCTGCAGGCACCGTCTCAGGCGCACCGAAGATAAGGGCCATGGAAATTATAGAAGAGCTTGAGCCGACAAAACGCGGCCCCTACGCAGGTTCTGTCGGATATTTTGATTTCTCCGGCAATATGGACATGTGTATTACAATAAGAACAATAATCTTTAAAAACAAAAAAGCTTATATTCAGGCGGGCGCCGGAATCGTTGCCGATTCCGATCCTGAAAAAGAATATAAGGAAACTGTCAACAAAGCCCAGGGGATGTTCAAGGCCATAGAAATGGCCGAGGAAGAACTGTAGGGCAACGATACGCCCTTGATTGTAGGGGCGGGGTAATCCCGCCCAATAATAACGGAGTATAATTATGCTTTTAATGATCGACAATTATGATTCTTTTACTTACAATCTGGTCCAGTATCTCGGTGAATTGGGCGAAGATATCAGAGTCTATAGAAACGATAAAATAACAATCCAGAAAATTGAAAAATTGGATCCTGAGAGAATTGTAATATCTCCCGGCCCGTGCACACCAAAAGAAGCGGGCATATCCGTCAAAGCGATCCAGCACTTTGCAGGGAAAATCCCGATCCTTGGAGTCTGCCTCGGACATCAGTCAATAGGTGCGGCTTATGGAGCGGAAATAGTAAACGCCCCAAGATTAATGCATGGCAAAACATCCATGATACATCACGACGGCAAAACCATTTTCAAAGGTCTTCCAAATCCATTTGAAGCTACAAGATATCATTCTCTAATTATAAAAAAAGACACGTTGTCCAATGACTTTGTAATAACCGCATGGACCGACAGAGACGAGATTATGGGGATAAGACACAAGAAAATGCTTATCGAAGGTGTCCAGTTCCACCCGGAATCAATTCTTACAAAAGTCGGAAAAGACCTGCTCAGGAATTTCCTGAAGCTGAAAGTCACCTGATTAATAAAATATGAGACTTCCATATCATATCGCTTTCTCTACGGCAATCTCAGGGCTCTTATACATGATTTTTAAATCATGGGCTCTTGCTGTTGCCTGCTTCATATCAGGTATATTTATTGATCTGGACCATATCATTGATGTATTACGGGAAAGTGACCGGCCCTTTAAAATAAAAACATTTTTCCAGATATGCCATGACTGTCAGTTTAATAAAATCGTGTTGATATGGCATGGATGGGAATGGTTGTTCCTTTGGAGTGCAGCTGCCTGGCTGACAGACTGGAATCCGTGGATGACCGGGGCACTTATAGGGCTTGCTCAACATCTGGTTCTTGATGCATTTTCAAATAGCAATAGAATACGGGCATATTCTTTGTTATGGAGATGGAAACAAAATTTTTACTTTGACAAGACTTTTCCTAAACTGAAGGATGTCAAATATAATAATGGCAAATATTCCTCTAACAAGAGCAAAGTATAATCAATTTTACTACTGATCCAAATAATGCAGATATTGAAAAATAAATTAATTAACTCGATAACTATAATAGAAATTATGCATGAGACTTTGAATTAAAGTGTGTACACTCCGATTAATGAATATTGCGTCTAAGGTATCGACAATTAATTAATTTTCCAACCTCTGCATTATTAAATACATTTTTCAGGTTATTGAAATTCAGCGTAAGGGAGGGGCAATGATTAAAGAAGCTATCAAGCTGGTGGTAGAGAAAAATGATCTTTCCGAGGAACAGATGACAGGCGCAATGCGGGATATTATGGAAGGCAATGCCACGGACGCACAAATCGGGGCCTTTCTGACGGCGCTGAGAATGAAAGGAGAGACTGTTGAGGAAATCACAGGGGCCGCAAAAGTAATGAGAGAGAAAGTAGCTAGTATAAAAGCCCCAGAATATACTGTCGACACCTGCGGCACAGGCGGCGACATGTCTTATACATTTAATATATCAACTACGGCGGCCCTGGTTGTAGCAGCATGCGGGGTCCCGGTCGCAAAGCACGGTAACCGTTCGGTATCAAGCAGCTGCGGCAGCGCAGATGTGCTTGAGGCGCTGGGGATAAAGATAGACCTTGAGCCTCAGAAGGTTGAAAAATGCCTTAAGCAGACCGGATTCGGCTTTATGTTTGCGCCATTATTTCATCCTGCAATGAAATTCGCTATAGGGCCGAGAAAAGAAATGGGGATCAGGACAATATTTAACATTCTTGGCCCCCTGACCAATCCAGCCGGCGCTGAAAGACAGGTACTGGGAGTTTTCAGTGATAAACTAACAGAGCCGATAGCAAGAGTGCTCGGCAATCTCGGTGTTAAACATGCATTTGTCGTCCATGGAGAGGACGGTCTTGATGAGATAACAAATACGGATAGAACAAAAGTTACTGAATTAAAAAACGGCAATATTGATACTTATTTTATAGCGCCTGAAGACTTTGATTTTAAAAAGGCCGTAAAGGACGATCTTGCAGGCGGGGATGCCGGCGAAAATGCGAAGATTACGATTGATATTCTGGAAGGTAAAAAGGGGCCGAAAAGGGACATTGTTTTAATGAATGCTGCTGCAGCCCTTGTAACAGGGGACAAGGCGAAAGATTTTAATGAAGGAGTTATACTGGCATCAAAGGTAATTGATTCAGGATCAGCCAGAAAGAAACTGGAGGAAGTAAAAAAAGTCAGTAATAAGTTGTAAACAGCCGCTTTCAGCGGTCAGCCGTCAGCTATCAGCCAACGGCTTTAGTGCAGGATTCCTTGGTACAGAAGAAACCAAGCGCAATGAGTTTATTTATCTGAAAAATGTTAATTTTTCTGTTTATTATTTACTAGTTCTATTTTTTAAGCTGATAGCTGACAGCTGACAGCTGACAGCTCAATTCAATTTGACTAAGCTCTCTGCAATAGTATAATATTTTTATCATGCATTCCGATTTCGTACCTCTCCATTTACACACCGAGTACAGCCTGCTTGACGGAGCAATCAGAATTGATGATCTGATTGCAAAGGCAAAGGAATATAATCTTCCTGCCATAGCCATGACTGATCATGGAAACCTGTTTGGCGCCATAGAATTTTACAAGAAAGTGTCAAAGGCGGGATTAAAGCCTATTATTGGCTGCGAAGTATATATAGCTCCCAAGACCCGTTTTGACAGGTCAAATTCAGCTGGAACTTCCGAGAAGTCATTCCACATGATCCTGTTATGCAGAGATATTGACGGTTACAGAAACCTTACCAGACTTGTCAGCAGCGCATTTTTAGAAGGTTTTTATTATAAACCTCGGATAGACCGGGACATTCTCGAACAACACAGCGGAGGCCTTATTGGTCTTTCTGCATGTCTTAAAGGAGAAATTCCCCATTACCTGGCAGCTGGAATGAAAGACAAGGCAAGGGAAACAGCCCTTGAATACAGAAGGATCTTCGGCGCTGATAATTTCTATCTCGAGATACAGGCCAATGAACTCCCTGAGCAGGAAGAAGTCAATAAACAGATCATAGAATTAAGCCGGGACCTCCATATCCCTTTGGCAGCGACAAATGATTGCCACTATTTAAATCGGGAAGATTCAAAGGCCCATGACGTGCTTCTTTGTATACAGACAGGCAAGACACTGAACGATGCCAACAGAATGAAATTCTCCAAAGATACCTTCTACTTTAAGAGCCCTGAAGAGATGAAGGAGGCATTTAAAGAAGTGCCTGAAGCCGTTGAAAACACGAGGAGAATAGCAGAAAAATGCAATCTTGATTTTACCTTCGGTGAATTCCAGCTTCCCAAATATGAGCTTCCGGACGGGGAAGATGACAACAATTATGTAAAAAAACTTGCTGAACAGGGACTGAATAAAAAACTCGGCGGAGACGCCCCTGATATTTACAGGGAAAGACTGGTAATGGAGCTGGAGATGATAAAGAAAATGGGGTTTTCCTCCTATTTTCTTATAGTGTGGGATTTTATTAAGTATGCAAAGAGCAAGGACATCCCCGTGGGTCCCGGAAGAGGGTCGGCTGCCGGGAGTCTCGTAGCATATAGCCTTGACATCACTGACATTGACCCCATCAAATACGGCCTGCTTTTTGAAAGATTCCTGAATCCTGAAAGGGTAAGCATGCCTGATATTGACGTTGACTTCTGTATGGATAGGCGCAATGAGGTTATTGAATATGTGACGAACAAGTACGGCAAGGACCATGTTGCTCAGATCATAACATTCGGGACCATGCAGGCACGCGCTGCAATCCGGGACGTAGGAAGGGCAATGAACATCCCCTATTCTGAAGTAGACAAGGTCGCCAAGCTTGTTCCTTTTGTTCTCAAGATTACACTAAAAACCGCACTTGAAATGGAGCCGAAACTCAAGGAATTGTACGATTCAGATACCGGCATCAAGGAACTGATAGATGTGGCTCAGACGCTCGAGGGTATTTCACGCCATGCATCAACTCATGCAGCAGGCATCGTCATCTCTCCTGATCCTCTCACTGATTTTCTACCGCTATATAAGGCGCCCAATGACGAAGCTATTGTGACCCAGTTCGACATGGACGCAATTAAAACGCTGGGACTTCTGAAATTCGACTTTCTCGGACTGAAAACATTAACTATAATAGATATGGCGGAGAGGATCATAAACGATTCTCTGAAGCAGGAAAAAGGAGACGGTTTCAAGCCTTTTAAAATAGGAAAGATCCCCCTTGACGACAAATCGACTTTTGAACTCTTGTGCGCAGGAAAAACAGCAGGGGTGTTCCAGCTTGAAAGTTCGGGTATGAGAGACCTCCTTACAAGGATGAGGCCTGATGTGTTTGAGGACATGATAGCCCTTGTTGCACTATACAGACCGGGCCCGCTCGGAAGCGGGATGGTTGACGAATACATTGACGGCAAAAAAGCTAAACATTCATCGGATTCAAAGCCCAAAGGATCACTTGCCAAATTAGGTCTGCCGCAGCTGGATAAGATACTGAAGGAAACCCACGGGATAATTCTCTACCAGGAGCAGGTCATGGAGATCGCACATAAAATGGCAAATTTCAGCCTGGCACAAGCGGATATTTTAAGGAAAGCTATGGGGGGCAAGAACCCTGAAGAGATGGAAAAAATGAAGGCCGTCTTCATTGAGGGTTTAAAGACAAATAAGGTATCTGAGAAAAAGGCCGCAACCCTTTATAATCTGATTCTCCAGTTTGCACAATACGGGTTTAACAAATCGCATTCCGCTGCGTACGCGTACATTGCGTACCAGACTGCATATTTAAAGGCCCATTACCCTGTTGAGTTCATGGCAGCGTCACTCAGCGCCGACATGGACAACACCGCCAAGGTAGTGATCTTTATTAATGAATGCAAAGAAATGGAGATAGAAATCCTTCCTCCGGACATAAACGAGAGCACAAGGGAATTCAAGGTAACCGGAAACTCAATCCGTTTCGGTCTGGAGGCTGTTAAAGGAGTTGGAGGCTCGGCAATTGACGCAATCCTGGAAACCAGGACCCGGGGGAATTTCAGTTCTTTTTCCGATTTCTGTCTGAAGGCGGATTCCAGACGTGTAAATAAAAAAGTCATTGAAAGCCTGATCAAAGCCGGGGCAATGGATTCAATGGGGAAAAGGGCCCAGCTCATGGAAGGCCTCCCTGATGTTATGGAAGCTGCAGTCCGCTATCAAAAGGAGCAATCTCTGGGACAGGAAAGTATGTTCGGTGATATTCACGAGACGCCTGCGGAAAGACTGCCGATAGTGGAAGAATGGAATGAAACAAAACTGCTTGCAATGGAAAAAGAAGCCCTTGGTTTTTATATCACCGGTCATCCCCTTAACAAATATAAAGACAAGCTTGTCGAACTTGGTGTAACTCCGACAATAGAACTTCAGGACCTGCAGGACAAACAGGAAATCACCCTTGGTGGAATTATCAGAGATTTCAAACAGATCCAGACCAAGAAGGGCGACCTGATGGCTTATTTAAACCTCGAGGATTTGTTCAGTAATGTCGAGGTTATAGCATTCCCTGATATTTATAAAGAAGCACAGGACATTATCGCACAGGATACGCCTGTTGTTATTGCAGGCTATTTGGATAAAACAGATAAGGGCCTGAAAATAATAGCCCAGAAAATAGCATCCATTGAAAATACTGATGATTTAAAGAACAAGAAGCCGATGCGAAAACCCCGTCATTGGAACGGCAAACAATCATCCGGTTCCGGAGAAAATGAGCAGGCTGCTGAAGAACCTAAGCAAAAATCATTCACTTTGACAATGTTCAATGATACCAAACCGGAAACTCTCCCGAAGCTGGAGAAAATATTTTCAAAATATTCAGGCAACCATCGTGTCTATCTGAAAATAATTTCCCCGAAAAACTGGGAAACGGTCCTTTCAACAAACAGGCATGTCATGCCATCTGAAGAAATGCTGATAGAAGTAGAAGAACTTTTAGGAAAAGAAAAAATAACATTAAATGGAATGCCTGGGATTCAGGAAATCAACATTAATGAGTTAAGAGTTAAGAGTTAAGAGTTACAATTTATTTACTTGATAAAAATTGATTTTTAAGTTTAATAATAAATACCATAATTTTTTATTTTTTAATTTGTAATTTCTCGGAGTATTTATGCATTACTATCTTGATTTTGAACGACCTGTAGCAGAATTAGAAGAAAAAATTGAGGAACTGAAGCGCCTTGCCGACGGCAGGGACATGAACATTACTTCTGAAATAAAAAAACTTGAAAAAAAGGCGAGGGATTTAAGGGCCGATATTTTTTCCAAGATAACCCCCTGGCAGAAAAACCTTATTGCCCGTCATCCGGAGAGACCCTACACGCTTGATTATATAGACTTCCTAATGAATGACTTTATTGAGTTACATGGTGACAGACGATATGCGGATGATTCCTCAATTGTGGCCGGGTTTGCAAGATTTGGAGATATCCCTGTAGCTGTTATAGGTCATCAAAAAGGCAGAAGCACAAAAGAGAGGATTGAAAGGAACTTCGGTCAGCCCCATCCTGAAGGATACCGTAAAGCGCTGAGGATCATGAAGCTGGCTGAAAGGTTCAGAAGGCCTATTATTACGCTAATCGATACTCCCGGAGCTTATCCCGGAATAGGGGCTGAAGAAAGAGGACAGGCTGAAGCTATCGCACAGAATCTTCAGGAAATGTTTTTGATCAGGACTCCGATCATAGCTGTTGTTATCGGTGAAGGCGGCAGCGGAGGCGCATTGGCCCTCGCAATAGGAGACAGGGTCATAATGCTTGAGCATTCTGTATATTCCGTTATAACACCGGAAGGCTGTGCAGCTATTTTGTGGAGTAAAAATGGCAACACCGTGGGACTTAAAGAATATGAAAATGCTTCTGATGCGCTGAAAATAACAGCACAGGATCTTTACAGCTTAGGGATAATCGATGAAACAATCCCGGAACCTTTAGGCGGTGCTCACAAAAATCCTAAAGAAACCGCAGCTTCACTTGCAGAAGCTTTAAGACGTCACCTTGATGAATTGATTCAAAAGCCTTTCGAAACACTTCTCGAAGAAAGATATAAAAAATTCAGGATGATCGGGGAGTTGAGAGAGGAGTAAATTTTGATTTTAAAGCAGCCTGAAGGGGCTGACTGTTTATCTTCTTTTCTTAATGCTCTCTGGAGTCAGGAAAATCAATGTGTTGTCGGTGCCGGCATCGTAATATTTGACGCGTCTCAGTTTTCTTGGATAGTCCTTAAGTAAATAAAATCCGACCTTAAAAACAAATTCCAATTATCCGTAAAAAAACAATTTAGCTTTTGGACTAAATATGATATTATAGTGTTAAAATACTTTATAAATAGTTTCTATTTAATGTAATTAATTATGACATTCAGGTTGTAGGTGGGGGACACTATAAACATGCCGGATAAAAAGCCTAATATCCTCGTGATTGATGACGAATTCAGCGTGAGACAGTCATTGCAATTTATTCTAAAGGATGAGTATAACGTTCTCAAGGCCCCGGGTGCACTTGAGGGTCAGTTTTATCTCTCATCCCATCATGTCGATATAGTTCTGCTGGATATAAGATTACGTAGAACTGATGGCCTGAAATTACTCTTCGACATTAAACAAAGATTTCCCTACATTGAGATTATTATGATTACAGCTTATGCAAGCCTCGAAACCATAAGAGATGCGATCCGTTTTGGAGCTTTTGATTATTTAATTAAACCATTCGATATAAATGAACTGCTATCCGTTGTAAGAAATGCCTTGATACATAGGATAAATAAAATCAACATAAAGAATGACCTCGATAAGTTAAGAGAATCAACTCTGTATTTGGAACACCTAATTACTACCGCTAAAAAAACAATGATTAACTGTAGTGAAGTCAATATGACTGCCATGTTGCTCAACATAAACTCAAGAGATGGTTACACATGGGAGCATGTAAGGCGGGTTACAAAATTATCATCATTGATAGCTGAAAAAATGAGAATGCAGGATGAACAGCTGAAATGGCTGAAATGCTCAGCATTACTTCATGATATTGGAAAAGTAACCATTGATGAATATATCCTGAAGAAAGACAGTAAATTAACAGATCATGAATATGAGATTATTAAAAAGCATCCTGAAAAAGGAGTGGAAATCATCAAGTCTATGCCCTTTCTCGAAAATACAATGCATTCGATTAGACACCATCATGAACGATACGATGGATCAGGATATCCAAATCGGCTTAAAGGGAAAAGTATTCCTTTCAAGGCAAGAATACTGGCTGTTGCCGATGCTGTCGATTCAATGATAAATTCACCGGTTAGACAGAATCCATTATCAATAGATATGGTAGAAAAAGAGCTTCGGTTACACACTGGTACGCAGTTTGATCCTGAAATAGTCGATGTAGTGATAAAAGAAAAATTATTGTCTTTTGTTTAACTCGCCGAGTTCTTCAGAACAATCGATCTCCGCAACGCAGCACAGTGATTCAAATATATTAAGCAGTGAAGTAACGACATCAGGTTTAGTGCGAAGTAATTTCCTGAATAATGACAGGAAGGCTTCCTCTTCAGCTGTCAACTTGATTCCCTGATGATCGCCAATAAGATGAATGAAATCGGTATAACCATATTCGCGCAACACATTTTTAATTTCATTTGGGGTGAATCCCAGGGCCTCCGCAATTTTTATAAAAATAGGTTCAATCACCTTCTTTTGATGAAGTATGAGTTGCCTGCACGTTTCACGAGACACTACCTGATTTACAGAGGAATTCTGATAGAACTGTTCGACTGTCTCCCATCCTTGTTGATTCATCTTTCTTGTAAGCATGTTATCAGGGTAAATTAATTTTCTCTTCATGGAATTTATCTTAACATTTAAATACGATTTTAGCAACCTACTTGGGATATTATGGCAACCAACTTGACAAACTATTGCAAATCTGTTAAACTATTTCATCAATTATTCATAACACTCAATACGTAAGTGAGATTTGATATATGTTTTCAGAGAAGGATATCGTAATTCAGTGCAGACAGTGTAGCGGTCATTGTGACAACATTAAAAATTGTCCTTTAAAAGTCGACTGGCCGAATGACCGAAAAAGTAAAATCATTCCCGTGCCAGTTAATTGGATATTATCAAGCCCGGTTCAAGATGCATATAAAACATCAAGCGAAAAATATACAACCGAAGAACTTATCACAGGGCTTCGTAAGCTTAGCGATCATTTATAAATAGCATATTCATCCGATAGAATGTAGTTAATTTTTTTTAATTCAGCAGCGTATATTTTTTAAACGATGTGCTGGAAACGCTGTGTTTAGGGGACGTGGTTGAAGTGCAGAATTCATATTCACTTCTTCCTTAATCACATGTCATTCCGGTTTGTGAACTTTGTCATTCTGAATTGTGCTGAATCCTTCTTAAATAAGATTTCAGACAAGCCGGAATGACTGTTTAAACCGGAGTGACAAGCTGATAAGTTATTTTCAACTAGTTACGAATGGACTAAATTATATATGAAATGGACACTATCCCGGGAAGTAATTTTCTCAATTTATCAAGAAAAGGAGTGAAATAATGAACGGCAGCTTTGAGACGATATCCCCTTTATCAAAAAGAGAGGTAGAAGTACTTAACTGGTTAAAAAATGGTAAAAGCTCATGGGACATTGCAACAATCCTGAATATAAGCGAGAGGACAGTGAATTTTCACGTAAGGAATATAATGCAAAAACTCAATGCAGTAAGCAGAACTCAGGCAGTTGCAGTTGCAATTGAGAATAATCTGATTAATACGATATTAACTATTTCATAATCCAGACCTTTTTAAAAGGTAACCTGTTAAAAATAACAGGTTACCTTTTAAAGGGAAATTTGTTATTAATAGTAATGCATCATATCAGAATAAATTAAAGTGAGTCCTGCATGAGGTTATCCCGGACCTATCATAGAATTTCATAAAATTTACAAGGAGGGGCCCCAACACATTATATTTTTATGGGACATGGCTGAGTTGGGGCCCTTCTTTTATGAAAATTAAAAAGTTTTGCCCGATTTTTCTCAAATCTTTCCTTGCACTTTACTGCCGCCTGACTTTGATAATCTGTCCACTCAAAAGCACTATAAAAACGATCAGCGTAAATCAGATGCTTCTTTGAAAAATGGGATCTCTCTCCGTCCGCTTTCTTACGGATTAAATGATTCCGTATTATTCTATAATGTAATTATGAAAAAGAGACTGTATCTTAAAGTGGGAGACAGTGTCAATCACCTCAATCACTCAAATTGGGGAGTAGGGAAGGTTATTGAAGAAAGGCATTCGCATCTTGAGGGAGGCTTCTGTTTTGTAAGGGTTTTATTTGAAGACGGGCATGAGAGGTCATTTATCAACAACATGGACAGTTCACAATGCTGCTACTATGCAGGGGTAAGGATACTATAGCTATAAGCTATAAGCTCTAAGCTCTAAGCTCTAAGCTCTAAGCTCTAAGCTCTAAGCTCTAAGCTATCAGCGATAAGCTCTAAGCTATCAGCGATAAGCTCTAAGCTATCAGCGATAAGCTATAAGCTATAAGCTATCAGCATTCAGCTGTCAGCTTAAGAAATAAACAATTCGGCGACAGGGATTAATTTGAAACTTCTCTCTGCCATAGAGTATGATTAATAGTCATGTTTAAGGCATTTAATACAACGGGCATCGGCAGTTTGCCTCATACAGATCCGGTTGAGGCTTGTAATGTTATTCTGGATTCTGTTGACATACCGTTCTGGCCCCAGCTTCCCCATAGAAGCTTTCGCGAGTCCATGGGCCCCCAATACTCGGAGGGTTTTCCATTTGTCAGGATTGACGGCGATAACCTGCATGTTGAACAGGCTGAAGACGCGGCATCTGCAACGTTCTATGAGGCCATTGCAGGCAGGACCGGCTTCCCTATCTCAGCGGAATATGCCGCGGGACTGCATGCGTTTATTGATATACTGAAACAAAAGGACCAGCGTCTTGATGCGGTAAAAGGCCACATTACCGGCCCTCTGACCTTTGCCTTGTCCCTTACCGATAAACAGAAACGTCCCATTTTTTTCGATGACGAAATGAGGGAGCTTTCGCTTGAATTACTTAAAGGCAAGGCAAGCTGGCAGATTGATATTTTAAAGCCTTTTGCTGATAAGGTATTGATATTTATCGATGAGCCTATCCTTACGGCGCTTGGGACATCCACTTATATGGGGGTCAGTAATGAAGAGGCCTCAAGGATGTTGAAGGAAATTGTTAATCATATCAAAGAATGCGGAGGCATAGCAGGCATTCATTGCTGCGGGAGGGCCGACTGGCCTCTCGTACTCTCTTCAGGGATTGATGTCTTTAACTTTGACGCCTATGAATATGGGGACACTCTCAGTATATATCCTGAAGAAATTAAGGCATATATAGATAACGGCGGCTTTATCGCATGGGGTGTTGTTCCTACCACTGATACTATTAAGAAAGTAAGTTTCCCGCTATTAAGAGAAAAGCTCGATAGCGACTTGGCCTTGCTTGAGAAGATCGGCGTCCCGAAACACAAACTCAGGCAGCAATCTCTTATTACCCCCTCCTGCGGCACAGGCTCACTGAATATCGAAGATGCTCTGAAGGTATTCTCACTGCTGAAGGAATTAAGAAACAGTTATGCCGAGGGCTAAGGGATTTATATCCTTTGAGGGGATCGAAGGTTCAGGCAAAAGCACTCAGGTAAAACTCCTCGCAGAATATCTACGGAGCAAAGGGCATGATGTTCTCGAAACAGCAGAGCCGGGCGGCACATGGATCGGGAATAAAATCAGAGAACTGCTTCTTGAGCCCCTGAATCACATGGACCCCATGGCAGAGCTCCTTCTTTATTATTCTGACAGGGCGCAGCATGTAAGAGAAGTCATTTATCCTGCGCTGCTCCGGAATACAATTGTAATAACTGACCGCTTTACCGACTCCACTGCAGCCTATCAGGGGCATGCACGGGGGATTGATTTATCAATCATTGACACCCTGAATGAACTTGTAGTCCCTGACATGAAGCCGTATCTCACTTTCCTGCTCGATCTGGATGTTGAGGCAGGATTGATAAGAAACAGAAATGCGCGTAAAGAGGACAGATTTGAATTAGAGACCATAGCTTTTCATAATCGGGTGAGGCAGGGTTTTCATCAGATCGCCAAAGAAGAGCCGGAGCGCGTTAAAGTAGTAAATGCATCACAGAGTAAAGAAGAAGTCACCAGGGAAATAATAAGGATCATAGAGGAAGTATGGCGCTGAAAGACATAACCGGACAGGACAGGCCCATCCATATTTTGAGAGGATGTATCTCTAAAGAGCGTGTCCCGCATGCACTTTTGTTCACTGGTGATGAGGGAATAGGAAAGAAGCTCACGGCAATAAATTTTGCAAAGGCGCTTAACTGTCAAAGAGTGACGGGTGACGAGTTACGAGTGACGAGTAACAGCTTGTTTCAGGAAACTGAACTCTTAACTCCTGACTCTGGACTCTTGAGTGACGCATGTGATAAGTGTCCGTCGTGCACAAAAATAAACAAATTATTTAATCCTGACTCACTGATAATGCCTGATGAAGACGAAAGAGCTTTGAAGGAAAAAATTTATTGGAGTCATCCTGACGTTGCACTGGTACTGCCTTATAAAGAAATTATAAGAATTGATGTAATAAGAAAGCTTGAGGAATCACTGTCATACAAACCTTTTGAAGGCAGTTACAAGATAGCAATTATTGACGGTGCCGAGCTGATGAACAGGGAAGCAGCCAATGCCTTTCTGGACACCCTTGAGGCGCCCCCTTCACAAAGTATCATAATAATGGTTTCTTCAAGGCCTGACATGCTTCTGCCTACTATCCGGTCGAGGTGCCAGAGAATTAACTTTTCGCCTTTGCCTGTTGACACTATGAGCAGTCTGCTTCAGGAAAAGTTCGGGCATAAGGATGAAAGGCAATCCAGGTTCCTGAGCATACTTTCAGGAGGAAGGCTTGGATATGCCGTGGACAACAGTTTAATCCGGCAACGAGACCGCTCTTTCGACATCTTCAGGCAAATGTTAGGCAGCCTTGAAGAAGAAATATGGGAAGATAAAGAATCCATGGAAGAGTGGTTCGACTGGTGCCAGTTGCTGCTAAGGGACATAGCGGTCTATAAGGCAACAGGGCAGACGGACTTACTTATAAATCAGGACAAAGCGGATGAGATAAAAACTATCTCTCAGAGGGCAAAGCTCAAAGATATGCTAAAATTAGCGCGTGAGCTTTATAATATAAAAAGAAAACTGATATTTAATTTAAATAAACAGCTGACTTATAACTATGTAAGTCTGCTGCTCAAAGTTAATCTTGCGCAGAATGTTTGAGGAAAATAAATGACGGACAATAATAATGCATTAGAAATACAGAAAGAGCCGGAGAACCCTGCCAGCCAGACTGTAGTAGGTATCAGATTCAGGAGCTGCGGCAAGATTTATACATTTGACGCTAATGATATTGAGATCGTCCCGGGTTCACGGGTTGTTGTTGACTCTGAACTGGGGTTAAGCATAGGACATGTAGTAACGCCCGGACAAATCAAAGAGAAAACAAAGGAGCCGCTGAAAAAGGTCTTGAGGTTAGCCAATGATAAGGACCTTGAAACAATCAAAAACAACCGCGCTCTTGAGGATGAGGCAAAGGCGTTTTGCATGGAAAAGGTAAAAGGTCTGAACCTGCCGATGAAAATTGTGGCCACAGAGATGACAATGGACAAAAAAAGACTCACTTTTTATTTTACGGCTGACGGAAGAATTGATTTCAGGGAACTTGTGAGAGACCTTGCCTCAAAATTCAAGACCCGTATTGAAATGCGGCAGATAGGCGTAAGGGATGAGGTAAAATTGCTTGGCGGCTTCGGCTGCTGCGGCAGACAGACGTGTTGCAGTCTTTTCCTGACATCCTTTGCACCCATTACAATAAGAATGGCCAAAGAGCAGGCCCTGTCAATAAATCAAAGCAAGCTCTCCGGCGTTTGCGGCAGGTTAATGTGCTGCCTGGGTTATGAGCACAGAGAAGCTTCCCCTGAAGAAGATGTTACGTCATCCAGTGACGAAGCCCTCGTAACTGTAGCGGAAGAGACCCCGGAAAATAATCTCCTGACAGTGGATTCAGTGATAATTTCTGAAGAACCGGGGACAGAAAAGCCCGAATACTCGTCTAAAGCCGATAATATTGTTGAAGAGAAAGCAAAAGGCATCCGCGCCCAGCCTGATCAGCCGCAGGAAAAAACCAGCGAAGGGCACAAGCAATTCAAGCGCGACCGCAGGTGGAAGAAGAGACACCGGACCAATAAAACCCATGCTGAAGGCGCGCCCGCCAAGCTGCCGCTGACGACTCCTGCTGAAACGCCTGATCAGTCCGGGGCCAAGGGCAAAGGAAGGCCGTTTAACAGGCGCAGGAAGTTCTGGAAAAAGAAACAAGATTAATAAATGGACCTGAAACCGTCGAATAAATTCTATGTCACCACTCCGATTTATTATGTGAACGATGTCCCTCACATCGGACATGCGTATACAACAATTGCCGCTGATATCCTTGCCCGGTTTAACAGAATACAGGGCAAAGACGTCTTCTTCCTGACCGGCACGGATGAGCACGGGCAGAAGGTTGAAAAAGCCTCTCAGGAAAGAGGCAAGACCCCAAAAGAACATGCTGATATAATGGTGGAGAATTTCAAGTCGCTCTGGAAAAAACTGAATATCTCCAACAATGCCTTTATCCGCACTACTGACACAGAGCATATCAAAACAGTGCAGGGACTCATCCAGCTGCTCTGGGACAATGGCGAGATAGAGAAACGCCAGTACTCAGGATGGTACTGCACGCCTGATGAAAGGTTCTGGACTGAAAAAGACCTTGTTAACGGGAACTGCCCTGACTGCGGACGCGCTGTCGAACAGATTCAGGAGGAGAACTATTTTTTCCTGATGTCAAAATATCAGGACCGGCTGATTAAATACATTGAAGACAATCCCTCTTATATTCTGCCGGAGACACGAAGGAACGAGGTCCTCGGCTTTTTAAAGAACAACACCCTCGGCGACCTTTGCATATCAAGGCCCAAGGCAAGGCTGTCGTGGGGCATCACGTTTCCTTTTGATGATAAATTTGTGACCTATGTCTGGTTTGACGCGCTGGTTAATTATTTTTCAGCAACGCGTTACCTTGCTCCGCATGCCGAGAGGGCAGCCGCCGGTGATTTCTGGTGGCCGGCTGACCATCACCTTGTAGGCAAAGACATCCTGACCACCCATGCAGTGTACTGGTCCACGATGCTTATGGCGCTCAAATTCCCTCTGCCGAACAACATATTCGCGCACGGCTGGTGGACGGTCGACGGAAAGAAGATGTCAAAGTCCGTCGGCAATGTCGTGGACCCGAATAAAATGATTGATAACTACGGCACTGATGCATTCAGGTATTTCCTCTTCAGGGAGGTGCCGTTCGGTCTTGACGGTGATTTCTCGGAAGATGCGCTGGTTAAGCGCATTAACACAGACCTTGCAAATGATCTCGGAAATCTTTTAAGCCGCACATTGACTATGATTGAGAAATACAGGGAAGGCAAAGTGCCGCAGCCTGTTGAAAGCCTGGACAGAGAAGGCATGGAAAAGAAAATAAAGGCATGGTTTGGGCCGGCATCGTGTATTTCAGCAGACTGTGAAGACTTCCTGAGACAACTCCAGTTTAATAATGCCCTTGCCCGGATTTGGAAAATTATCAGCGAATCAAATGAATACATCGCTGCTTCCGTTCCATGGAAAGAAACGGATGAAGGCGTGCTCTCCAACATACTTTATACGCTTGCCGAATCCCTGCGTCTTATTTCCATTTATCTTTATCCCTTCATGCCCGATACAGCAAACAACATCTGGAATCAACTTGGTATCGCATCAGATATAAGCAGCATCAATCTTGAAGAGACTGCAAAATGGGGTGGATTGAAACCCGGGACAACGACACAAAAAGGAGAGCAATTATTTCCGAGAATAGAAACTAAGAAAGAAACTGAAAAAACAAAGGGGGGCAAAGGGGCGATGACCGAATCAGGACAGGCTTCTGCCGAACAGAAGCCGGAAGAAATAAATTTAATCTCCATTGAAGACTTCGCAAAGGTCAAATTGAAAATCGGCAGGGTACTTGAGGCCGAGCGGGTCCCGAAATCAAAGAAGCTGATAAAACTTCAGGTAGATACCGGCGAACAAAGGCAGATCGTTGCAGGGATAGGTCATGTATATGCGCCTGAAGACCTTGTCGGCAAACTCATTGCTGTTGTCGCGAACCTGCAGCCTGCCAAATTGATGGGGGTCGAATCTCAGGGTATGCTGCTTGCCGCTACAGACAGTGACGGGGTATTGTCAATACTGATGCCGGAAAAGAATGTGAAAGAAGGTGCCACCATAAAATGAATGCAAAAATCATCTCCATCAACATAAGCCCTAAAAAAGGCATGAGGAAGAAGGCCGTTGACTCGGCTGTTCTGAAAGATAATTACGGGATAGAGAATGACGCGCACGCATCGGAAAAATGGCACCGGCAGGTAAGCCTCCTCGCTATTGAGAGCATAAAGAAAATGCAGGACAAGGGGCTTAAGGTCGGTCCCGGTGATTTTGCGGAAAACATCACAACCGAAGGCATTAACCTGCCCGAACTTCCCATCGGGACAAAGATGATAATAGGTGATGATATTGAAGTGGAAGTCAGCCAGATCGGCAAGCTTTGCCACGCCCGCTGCGCCATTTATGAGCAGGCCGGGGACTGCGTAATGCCGAGAGAAGGTATATTCGTGAAGGTCATCAAAGGCGGAGTAATCAAAACAGGAGACGAAATTAAAATAGCTCAAAATTAGTTCAATAATGCTCAATGTAGCTCAAAAGTTGCTTAATCTGATTTGAGCCACATTTAAGCTACATTGAGCAACTCTTAAGCAATTCAAAACGATATGATCAAAGTTGCAGTCCTCACATTAAGCGACAAAGGCTCAAAGGGACAACGCGAGGACACGAGCGGCCCGGCCATTGAAAAGATCATCAGCAAAATCGATGCGGAAGTCGTCCATTCTGAAATCCTGCCGGATGAAAAATCTCTTATCAAAAAGAAACTCATTTCGTTGTGCAAAAAAGCTGACCTCATCCTCACCACTGGCGGCACCGGCGTCTCTCCAAGAGATGTTACCCCTGATGCGACAAAGGAAGTTATCCGGTATGAAATCCCCGGCATAGCCGAGGCCATGCGCGCCGAGAGTCTGAAAAAAACACCCTATGCCATGATATCGCGGGCGGTTGCAGGAGTCAGAGGCGAGACTTTGATCATCAATCTCCCCGGCAGTCCAAAAGCGGTAAAAGAGAACCTTTCCGTAATTCTCCCGGTCCTGCGGCATACTATTGAAAAAATCCAGGGAAGCACAGCGGATTGTGCATATCAAAAACTTCGGGGTAAAAAATCATCATGTCACAAATAGGCTATATCACAGCTTTTATAGGGGGGCTCCTCTCTTTTCTTTCCCCGTGCGTGCTGCCGCTCATCCCGTCTTATGTCTCCTTTATCACAGGAATATCATTTGATGACTTCAAGACCGGTGACAAGGCAAAGATAAGAAGGCTCACGTTAATCAATTCCTTTGCGTTTGTTTTCGGATTTTCGACAGTATTTGTCCTGCTTGGGGTATCTTCGTCTTACGTTGGGAGATTATTCGCAGTCTATTATGATCACATAAGGATAATCGGCGGGATAATAATTATAGTGTTCGGCCTTTATGTAATGGGCCTTTTAAAACTGAACTTTCTTGCGTCAGACAAAAGAGTCCACCTTCAATCAAAACCCAGGGGGCATTTCGGCTCTTTCATCGTCGGCCTGACCTTCGGGGCAGGATGGACCCCATGCATCGGCCCTATTCTGGGCTCAATCCTGCTTATTGCAAGCACAACCGGTTCAGCCATGCAGGGTTTTAAACTCCTGCTTGTTTACTCCCTTGGACTCGCCATCCCTTTTATGGCGACTTCTCTTGCCATCAACTCCTTTCTAAGCCATTACAGCGCGATCCAGAAATACATGAGGCTGATAATGTTCCTGAGCGGCCTCCTGCTCATTGCCTTTGGAGTAATATTATTGACCGATAAAGTGCATCTGCTGTTAAGCATTGCCCCGGATTTAGGGGTTGAAGACCTTGTCACGCATTAAGATCAATTAATCCGAATAATGCGTTTAAATAATGCGGATGTTGGAAATTAAATTAATTTTCGATTCACTAATCGCAATTTTCATTAATCGGAGCGTGCACTCTTTAATTCAAAGTCTTATGCATAATTTTTATTATAGTCATCGAGTTAATTAATTTATTTTTCAATGTCTGCATTATTTGGATTAACAAAACTTGAACTCCTGTCTCCTGCTCAAAACCTGCAATTCGGTATGACTGCCATTAATTACGGCGCGGATGCCGTTTACATCGGCGGCCCCAGGTTCGGGGCGCGGGAGGCTGCCGGCAATCCGGTCTCAGACATTGAGCGCTTATGCAGCTATGCACATCTTTATGGGGCCAGGGTTTACATTACACTCAATACAATCTTGTTTGATCATGAACTGGAAGCGGCCCGTAAAATTATTATTGATGTTTATAATGCAGGTGCGGATGCATTGATTATCCAGGACATGGGGATACTGGAAATGGATATTCCCCCGATAGCCATACATGCCAGCACCCAGGCGAACAACTATTCCCTGGACAGGATTAAATTCCTGGACGCTGTCGGAGTAAAGCGGATTGTGTTGGCCAGAGAGCTTTCCCTCAGTGAAATATCTATTGTGAGGGACAATACCCGGTGTGAGCTGGAGTCATTTGTTTATGGCGCATTATGCGTAAGCCTGAGCGGACAGTGTTATATGAGCCTGGTCTCCGGCGGAAGGAGCGCCAACAGGGGACGCTGCGCGCAGCCATGCAGAAATATATATTCGCTGAAAGACGATAAAGGGAAGATTATTTCAAAAGACCGCCACTTGCTTTCGCTAAAGGACATGGACCGCAGGGCCTTTCTTCCGGAGCTTATAAAGGCCGGGGTCACGAGTTTCAAGATAGAGGGAAGGCTGAAAGATGAAAATTACGTGAAAAACATTACGGCCTATTTCAGAAAGGCCCTCGATCAGGAGCTTGAAAAACATTCCGCTTTCAGAAAGGCTTCAT
>JACQXG010000067.1 GCA_016208905.1 Nitrospirota bacterium | reverse complement strand
CATATTGCCTCCTTATTTTAGGGGATCAGGGGTTGGGGCTTGGGGGTTGGTTTTTTTTACCAATCCCGAACCCCTAACCCCCAATCCCTGCTTTTATAATGCGTATCCGCTTTCTCCATGCTGCGCGTGGTCTAATCCGGCAAGTTCGCTCGCTTCGTCAACCCGCAGTCCCATAGTTGCATCAAGGAGTTTCAATATAATCAGCGTAATCACAAATGAATAAACCCATGCTGCGCCCACGCTGATTAACTGGTTGACCAAAAGTGAGGGGTTGGCGAAAAACAGCCCGTCATTTCCTGCTGCGTTAATCGCCTTTGATGCAAACAGTCCCGTAGCAATTGCACCCCAGGTGCCCCCGACTCCGTGGACACCCACTACGTCGAGGGAGTCATCGTAGCCTAATTTCGATTTGAGATTAATTGCCATGTAGCAAAGTACTCCGCCTACAAGCCCGATGATGATCGATGACATAGGACCTACAAATCCAGATGCAGGGGTAATTGCGACAAGCCCTGCGACCGCGCCGGAAGCCGCGCCGAGAGCGGTAGGTTTGCCCCTGTGCTTCCATTCCGCAAACATCCAGGACAACGCCGCCGCTGCTGTTGCGATATGGGTAACAACAAACGCGGACGTTCCGAACCATCCGAACCACAATAATGATGCGCCTATGAGAGTCATGGTAATGTTATGCGGCATCATCGGCTCTTTGCCGTATCCCTTTCTTTTACCTACAAAGATCGCTGCGGCAAGGGCTGATACGCCTGAGCTGATGTGCACAACAAGTCCGCCTGCAAAATCAAGGGCCCCGAGGTTCCTTATCCAGCCGCCTACGCCCCATACCCAGTGCGCAAGAGGGAAATATATCAAGGTCGCCCAGAGGACGAGGAACACTAAATATGTGCTGAATTTGAAGCGTTCGGCAAAGGCCCCCGTAATGAGCGCCGGGGTGATAACGGCAAACATCATCTGGAATATCATGAACGCCTGGTGCGGGATCGTTGCCGCATAATCCGGGTTCGGATCAAGCCCTACGCCCTTTAATCCTACCCAGTCTATAGTCATAACTCCGAGTGCTATGAAACTCTGCATTATGGTGCCCAATACATTTTTCCTTCTGACCATACCGCCGTAAAACAGCGCAAGTCCCGGGGTCATCAGCATTACAAGGGCGCTGGAGATTAATATCCATGAGGTATCTCCCGTATCGACGGTTGGCGCCGGAGCTGCCGCCACCTGCTCAACTGCAGAAGGGGCGACCGGAGCTTCTTCTGCAAAGCCGAGGCCTGCCAGGCCTAGTAATCCAATAATTATCAATAAGCTCAAAAATCGTTTCATATATCCTCCTTAAAAACTAAGTGTCATATTGACGCCTGCAACAAGCGTATCATCAAGTTTTCCGTTAAAATTGTATGAGGACCCGTCAATGGTTTTCCTCGCCTTATTTGAAAGCGGGAACCAGTATTGCACAACAGGCTGGACACTGATGTTCTCCGCAACCGGGACCGTGAAGCCGGCCTTGACCATGCCGTCGTGAAACGCCTTGTATTTATCGCCCGTATAAGCCCCTGTCGATTTTTCATAAGTATTCCAGTAATCATCATCTCCCGCGAAATACCCTGCTGATGCGCCGAGATCGAGAGTGATATCTTTAATCAGCGGGAGAGAATGCGCCACCGAAAGGTTCACATACGTACCCGGGTATTCGGTTATGTCGCGATAAACCGACAACGTTGGTTTCAATAATGTGTCATAGCCCAGGGTCAGAAACAACTCCTCTGTTTCTATGGCATATTTTGTGCCGTAATAAATATAGCCGCCAGTCATGCTGAGCTTATCGATTACAAACGTATAGCTCAGCGTCAGATCGGTTTCATTAAAGCTCTTCTCATCTGCTTTATCGGGGACAAAGCTCTGTGTCGGATTTTCCTCACTGTCGATGTTCCCCCAGAATGAAGCGGAGAAATATTTATATGAAACGCTGACGGACGGCTGAATCACAACGCTGCTCTCACTTAATTCATATCCTCTGAATATATATTTGTTGAATACGCCGAGACCGACGCTGCCTGACACCGGCGGTTTTTCAGAGTGCGCCAGCAGGACCTCCTTCGGCGCTTCAACCTTGTGTGTCTCTTTTTCATCCTCCAGTCCGGCAAATGCGCTGAGCGAAAAACCTAACGTCAATAGAATCATTAAAGCAACCGCCCTTAAACCTTTCATCATACACCTCCAGATATTTTGTTTCGCAGACTAATGCCGGCGATTATTCCTAACGGGCGGGGCAACCCTGCCCCTACTCTTCAATAGTCTCCTTCTTTATTTCGTATTTTTTTATTTTGTATCCGATCATACGCTCTGTAATTCCAAGTCTCCTTGCAGCCCTTGCATGTACCCAGTCACATTCCTCAAGGGCGCCCAGAATTGCTGCTTTTTCCATTTCCCTGATTTTGTCTTTCAACGTTTCCGTCATAATTACGTTCTCTAAGAGCAGATTATGTGCCAGTATGTAATTCGCTGGAATTAAAGAAAACGTATTTATGATTAGCCTTCAATGATGTAGCTTACGAAACAATAATGTCAGACAAAATTGTTTATGCCAATTAGAAAAATCCCCGAAGCTTTGCCGGATGTGATGCGGAGACGTGAGATGTGAAGAAGAGAAGCTGATATAAGTTATTTCTTGTGAGTCTATTGATTGTCAAACAAACAGTAAATCATCAAGAAAAATACGGGGGTCAAAGATATGATTCAGGTCTGACGTTTCTCTCCAAGGAGTTCTTTGACCTTGGCAAGAATCAATCCGGCATCACCTGTGGAAACTTCTGAAAACCAGATATTCTGCGGGTAAATAATTACAACAGGGCCGTTGTCACAAGCCCCCAGACAGCCGCTTTGCGAAACCCTGACATGTTTCTTCCAGCCCCTGTTTGCAACCTCTTCCTTCAAGGCCTTTCTGACTTCGGGACTATTATGGTCTGCGCATGATTTCTTTTTTCCCTCGCGGTCGAATGCGCATACAAAGACATGGCATATAAATGGTGATTCAATTATCCTGGCCATAATAATCCTCCGGTTAATCGGTCCTTTTAATACAAAAGGATATCATATTCGAAAAAAGTTGTCACAAAATATCCCCACTTCATATTTTCTTCACAGATGGGGACTATATTTAAGGCATGGGAAGGAGACGATGATATGAAATGCTCAGAAGGCGGTTCAACATATAAGAAATACAGGGATGATCAGATTGCGTGGACCTCGGCCGAGGACCTGCTGTTGATTTTGGCGCAGGAATTGATCAGGGTGAAAGAGGAGACAGGCATGAACCTTTTCTGGGATGATGAAGAGGAACAGTTTTTGCGCGATTATATGGAGAACGCGGAAGCGGTGCCACAAAGCTGACTCCGCGTTATCATTAAGGAAACAGTTTTTTCTGGTCTTCCCTTAATTGATCAAAGCTATCCTTCGGCAGATGGAACGTATCCTTAAAGACCCTGTTCGCTACTGCAATTAACTGGCGGAATTTATAGGCATCATGGTGGGAGTCTCCCCTCTGTTCGGACATGTGCCAGCTTTCCTGATCGGATATACGAAGCTCTAAAGCAAGGGTATGCTGTTCGGTGTTTATATCGATCTGATGTCTTTCTGAATATAAGGTTGTCCCGGGGATGATGATCTCGTTTGTTCCGGCCCTGCGGTGAATGGGTACGCAATAATTTATCTTGCACTGGAACTTTTTATGGCCTAGTGATGAGTGCGGGTTTTTAGCCATATTGACACTCAGTGCCTTATAAAAATTCTGCGCATGGTCGAGCAAGTCCTGTTCCTCCGGCTGGTCATGAGTACCTTCACTTTTGGAGAGACTGATCATCAGGATACGCACTGCTTCTCTCATGCTTTCCGGATTATCGAAAAGTGTTTGAGTGATGGAGGAGGAGAGGGTGTTTTCCTGCAGAATGACGCCCCGCTTCTGTAAGGCATGGAAGAGTTTTAATGTATCGTCCTTGCTCTTTAATATAAACGTTATGGCAAGGATGTCCCTGATATCCTGGGCTTCTCCTTCCACGTCTTTTCCAAGTTTGGTGAACATGCTTTCCGGGCTTTTTAACCTGGACGTTATCTCCACAATATCAACCTCAACGCCATCGCCGCTGTTGAACACAATGCAATTTTTGTCGCTCTCAAATCTGGCTGACTCCTGCAGTTTATGGAAGAAAGTGGATATCTTGACAAAGGACCTTTTGGCAGCTTCGCTTTCCGGAAGATGCTTCGGGTTCTGCCATTCGTAATGGTATAAGTCATTCAGGTTTTGTCCATGTATCTCCAGGAACAATCCGAGCTGGGCATAGTCGTTGACATCCTGGCTGTCCTCTTCAATGGATTTAATCAGATGGGCCATTTTGAGAATGGAGCAGGCGGCCTGCTGCCATTGGGGCGGGACCTGAAGGTCTTTCCCTTTATAACCTTGAAAGACATGAGGGTACTTTCTTGATGAGGCCAGGAGGAAGAGGTTGCGCGGGTCTTCGCCGATTATTTCCCGGAATTCATTATTGTGCAATACCGATTCAATCTCTCTGATGGCTTGCAGACAGTTTCTGTAAAGCACGCAAGTCCCTGAATTCAGGTCCGAGAGCCCGTGCAGATGGTCCTTCAAAAAAGGGAGCATGGAATGCAGACAGTACTTATACACCTGCTCGACATATTTCTGTGCCCTGATTTTTTCACTTTCAGGCAGCTCATTACTTCCTAACATATCAAACCCCCGGTTGCCCATCATTTTGGCAGCCTGTCTGAGGGCTGTTTCGTAATTGCCGGTCCCCAGGAACAGGTAAGGGGTCATTTCGCTTCTGTCCAGGACTGAGCCGAAAATTTCATGATGGAGTTCCTGGCCTGATGTTTTATCTCTCATTTCTATAACCATCCTTATGGTAATGTAGTCATAATATCCTATATTAGCAATGAATTAACAGCGAAAATCATGCCAGTTATTAAGTAGTTGAATTTTAAAGGGCAGGCTATATTACCGCCTGCATATTAATAACTAAATTGTCATTGTGAGGACATAATTGTTAAACAGACCCGTCCGGTCTTTCCGGCTCATTCACTTTTTTGCGCTTTTGTTCTTTGGCTCTTATATTGGATATAATATTTCGAAGAAAGCAATATCGAAATTATAGAAAATGCAAAAGATAACTCATCTGGAAATATACAAACGTCTTAACAAATCAAATTGCCGCGACTGCGGGATACCTACATGCATGGCCTTTGCCCTCTCAGTTATACACGGGGACAAAAGTATCGAAGACTGCCCCCATTTCGATAAAAAAGCTGCAAGGGAACTTGACGGGCAGATATTCAGGAGAGCCCGGGAAAAAGGCTATGAAGCGGCAATAGAACCGCTCAAACATGCGGTGTCGGGAGTAGATTTCAGCGCTGTGGCAGACGGGCTGGGGGCTGAGCTGGTCAATGACAGGCTGCGCATTAACTGTCTCGGCAAAGATTTTTTTATCGACAACAAGGGTAATTTAGAATCAGTATGTCACATTCACACATGGATAATGATGCCGCTGCTTAAATATATCAAAATAGCCGGGAACGCCGGCTTCTCAGGCAGATGGATTTCTTTTGAAGAGCTGAAGAAGGGCGCGACTATGGCCCGGTATTTTAACAGGAGATGCGAGAAACCGCTGCTTCAGCTTGCCGAATCCCATACAGACATATTTTTTGACCTGCTTAATATCTTTGGCAGCAAAAATGCAGAAGGCTTCTCTGCCGACTATGCGCGGGTTATTTACCCGCTTCCGAAGGTACCGTTTCTCATTTTGTTCTGGAAACCGGAAGATCACTTCGAGTCCAATCTCAAGCTCCTTTTTGACAGTACTGCCGATACATATCTTGATACCCATTCAATCTATGCACTCGGCAGGGGCATTGTAGAAATGTTCAAGAAAATACTCTCAAGGCACGATGAACTCCTGCCTGCGCTTATGGCTCTGTAGAATGACTTCCTCAGCCCACTCCTTGACCGAAAAAATGCACTTAAAATAATGTCTGCATTATTTGGATTAAATATTATATATTAGAGCACATTCTTGTTTCTTTCAAAGAACTATTATCCTGAAATATTCTTTAAAGGAGGCGGTTATGAATAAATCAATAGTTAAATTTTATATTTTATCAATACATTTATTAGTTGCCGGGATGTTTTTGCTGAATCCGCAGTTATTGTATTCCGCGACAATAGATCCGTCGTTTAAGTTTTCAACAATAGAGACTGAGCATTTTGTTATTCATTTTCACCAGGGACTCGATGGAATTGCCGATAAAGCAGCTTCTATTTCAGAAGACATGCATAATAAATTGTCTTCTGTCTTCCAGTGGTCTCCGGATGAAAAAACTCAAATTGTATTGCTTGACAATATGGACTTTGCCAATGGAATGGCTACTGTCCTGCCGTATAATGCAATGTATATATTTGTGGTCCCTCCTCTTCCTGATATGAGTATAGGAGAGTATAACGACTGGCTTGAACTGGTCCTGATTCACGAATATGCGCATATCCTGACAATGGATACTTCGAGAGGTTATTCATCCCTGACAAGAAAAATATTCGGGAAATCCATCCCTGGATATGACCCCTTATCTTTTCTTGTATTTATATTAACTGCGCCTCCTAATGTTTTTATGCCTGACTGGTGGCTTGAAGGTATCGCTACCTGGACTGAGACGGAATTTACCTCTGCAGGAAGGGGAAGAAGCTCTTACGTTGAGATGATTTTAAGAATGTCGGTACTTGAGAACTCAGTCCCTGCCGTTGACAAGCTGAATGGTGATGTGCCCTACTGGCCTTCGGGAAGTATTCCATACATCTACGGAATGATGCTGGAGAGATATATTGCGGAAAAATACGGCAAGGACACCCCTGGCAGACTTAGTATCGCACATTCCGGACGGGTCCCATTTTTTATCAGTGCGCCGCCTGAGGAAGCTGCAGGATTTAATTATGCAGAACTTTATAGACAGATGGTCCAGGAGCTTGACGCAGCTCAGCGCGAAAAGATAGATGTTCTGAAGGCACGGCCGCTGACCGAATATGGCAGGGTCCCGATAAAAGGGGAATTATTGACAAATCCCCGCATGTCCCCCAACGGGTTATATCTGGCTGTGAACAGGCGTGATCCTCATTATCATGAAGAAATTGTAGTCCTTGATTCCGGAACTTATAAAGAGCTGGCTACGATAAGAAGATTCCCTTCGGACCACAGCCTTTCCTGGTCTCCTGACGGCAGGAAACTCTATTTCACGCAGGCTGAAATGAAAAAAAGCTATAACTTATACCAGGATATTTATTCATATGATCTTGACAATCGTTCGGTGAAAAGGATTACAAAAAATACAAGGGCCAAGGATGTTGATGTATCCCCCGACGGGAAAAAGATAGTATTTGTGAAGACAGGGACAGGGAAACAGAATATTGCTGTACTTGAAAATGGAACTGTAACGATAGAGATAATTACTGACTTTCAAGACGCTGCCCTGTCATCTCCCCGTTGGTCGCCGGACGGACAGTTTATTGTATTTTCAAGGCACAATAATTCAGGGCAGACATCTGTTGAATTGCTCAATGCGGATTCAAAGACCATAGATACATTAATTGTGACGGACTATGACAATATCTATCCTGCATGGTCTCCTGACGGTAAGTTTATCATTTATTCGTCTGAGAGAACAGGCGTTTATAACCTCTTTGCATATTCCCTTGCCGATAAGGAGATTTACCAGATCACTCACGTGCTGGGTGGAGCATTCCAGCCGGAGGTGTCGGCAGCGAATAAAAAAATATTCTTCTCCGGCTACAGTTCAAAAGGGTTTTATATTGCTGAAATGCCATATGAGCCTCTGCAATGGTCTTCAACATTATTAAGTCCGAGAATAGCGCCTTCATGGCCACGTCCGGTTATTCAGCAGGCATCAGGAGAAGGGGATGAGAAGAAAGAAGTGCTTTCCGAGGAAATGCCTGCCAGGAAAAAATACTGTCCACTGAAGACCCTCACTCCGAAGTTCTGGCTTCCCACCCTTACATCTGATGATGACGGGGCCGTGTTCGGGGCCTTCACAGCAGGGCAGGATGTGCTCGGATATCATACTTATATCATGCAGGGCGGAGTAGGGATCAGCGGCCGGGGATATTACGAAATTGATTATGTCTACGACAGATGGTATCCCACCTTGTTCCTGAGATCATATTCTGTTCCGGTCGGCTATTCTGAACTTCTTCCTGATGATGATTACTTTGAAAGACAGAGAGGTCTTACCGCAGGACTCAGTGTTCCTCTTTACAGCACGCTTGAATCAAAATTGAGTCTCATAGCAGGATATAATTATAAAAAGCTGACTCACCTTACGAGTATCAGGAACAGGACGGTTGATGGTCTTGATGTATATGAAGGCAGGAGAGACAATGTATTTATCGGCCTTGGATACGTGGATGCATTGAAATATCCTTACTCAATAAGCAGGGAAGAGGGAAGGAGTATTACTTTTATCTACAGAGATTACGATGAAAGACTTGGAGGCAGCCTGAACCAGAATGAATGTGCCCTTGACTATGATGAGTACATTGGTTTGAAAAGGCACCACGTCCTTTATCTCAACCTGAAAGGGGCCTGGTCGGACGGAGACCTTATTGCGCAGCAGGCTTATCAGATCGGCGGGATTCCCTCTGACCTGAATGTATATTCAATCAGGGGTTTTTCACCGGGTTTCCAGACAGGGAAACATGTCATAAAAGGCTCATTAGAATATAGGTTCCCTGTCGTATATATTTTCAGGGGATGGAACACTAAACCCTTTTTCTGGGACAGGGTACACCTGGCTGTTTTTGCAGACGCTGGGAATGTCTGGGGTATTAATAAGGGATTTGACCGGAGGGATTTTTCGGCAGGCGTCGGGGTAGAAACACGGATGGACATGATGTTGGGCTATAAATTAAAGATCACCCCTGCTCTGGGTATTGCGCGGGGAGTTACCGAGAACGGCGAGACTCAAGTATATGATTAAAGTGGGCATAATTGGCGGGTCCGGACTTGATGACCCGAATATTTTAAAAGACGCAAAAGAGATTTCAATGGGAACCCCTTTCGGTGCGCCGACTTCTGTGCTGACTTGCGGCGCTATTGGAGGTATTGATGTCGCTATTATTGCCAGACACGGAAAAGACCATTCTATTTATCCTTCCGGCGTAAATTTCAGGGCTAATATATGGGCTCTGAAAGAACAGGGCTGTACACATATCCTGGCTTCAACAGCGGTTGGATCATTACGGGAAGAGATAGCCCCCGGACATCTTGTATTTCCAAATCAGTTTATCGATCACACGAGGAAGCGGGAGACAACTTTTTTCGACAAAAAAGAGGTAGTGCATACCTCGATGGCAGACCCTTTTTGTTCAAACCTGATAGATATGCTTTCTTTATCAGCGGAACAAATGGGAATGCCTTATCATAAAAATAAGACAGTGATTACAATAGAAGGCCCCAGATTTTCTACAAAGGCTGAAAGCCATATGTTCAGGAGCTGGAAGGCAGATGTCATTAATATGAGCACTGTTCCTGAAGTAATACTAGCAAGAGAAAAAAAGATGCACTACGCTGCAATTGCAATGTCTACCGATTATGACTGCTGGCATGAAGAAGAGGAGCCTGTTACCTGGGAGATGATTGTGAGAGTTATGAAAAAAAACGCGGACAATGTGATTAAATTATTCCTGGATATAATTCCGAAAATCAAAGAGTATGATGATATCTGTATAACATAATAAATTAAATAGCAAATAAATCAAGTAAAGGAGAATCAAGTTATGCCTATCAAATCCAAAATCAGAACGATCCCTGACCATCCCAAAAAAGGAATTATGTTCAGGGACATAACCACCCTTATTAAGGACCCTGTCGGGTTCAGGCTTGTTATCGACAACTTTACCCAAAGATATATAACCAACAAGATTGATTTTGATCTCATAGTCGGAATAGAGGCAAGGGGTTTTATTATAGGAGGCGCTCTTGCGTACACACTCGGCAGAGGTTTTGTACCTATCAGGAAAGTGGGCAAGCTTCCTGCAGCTGTCGAACGTCACGAATATGAGCTGGAGTACGGCACAGATACGGTTGAGATTCATAAGGACGCGATAGCAAAGGGCATGAAGGTACTTGTTGTAGATGACCTCCTTGCCACAGGCGGCACGGCTGCAGCAGCGGCTGCATTAATTGAAAAGCTTGGTGGAGAGGTTACAGAAATGGCCTTTATCGTCAATCTTCCGGATGTAGGAGGAGAGAAGAAGTTAAAGGATAAAGGATATAACATCTATTGTTTGACGGAATTTGAAGGGGATTAAACAAAAAGCAGAGATGTGTGATGTGTAAGCGGAAAAGACCTTTCATTACGCATCACACATTATTTATTTGAAAGATTCTATGCATTTTGGAACTGAACCTCCGTAAAATTTTTTTTACACCGCTTTATTAAACAATTCCAAAAAAGTGTCAATTATTGTCATTTTGGGCAATAATTGTCCTGTTCATTAACACGTTGCTGTTTTTTGCGCATTCATATAGTTTATTATCCCTTCGGGATCGCATCTTATACACATATCAATACCCTGTATAATTTGCATGTCCTCACAAAGCAGATAAGCCCTCTTGAGCTCAACATCCTTCACTCTTTCAATTACCAGTTTTTTCGGCCTGAGATAGACTTGTCCACAGCTCATGCAGACCCAGATAAAATTATACTTTGCGGCTTCCAGGCAAATATCACAAACATAAATTTTGATGCCCGGCATCACTTCAGTATTAATTGACGTATATTCATGTTTGCAAATAGTGCACTTTTCATGTTTTGTTTCAAGCTCTAACATATCAACCTCCTTTCCCTCCATCTTCTACTTATAAAATTTTTTCTTCTCCTTTCTTAAGAATTTCTGATACATACTAATAATAAAATAAGCAATTATTGTGCCTACTAGTAAATTCGCTTAATGTCCAGCCATGATATCGATATGAAGAAATTGATAGTATTATTGTAATACGTTGCAAAATCATCCAATTTTAAATCAGGAATGTTCTTAATGTGATACTTGTGCCAGACTTGATTTATGAGAGGTGCAGGAAAAATTATGGGAAGGAAGGGGTATATTAAATGATATCGTCAACTTATTGGCAGCCAATGATAGTAAAAAATTCCCCAAAAAAAGCAGTTGAACTTCTCTCCGCATTTCGGACATGTTTTCACTGCTAATGTCATTTCTTCCCTGAACGTGGACGAACACGGCTGCCGTCTTTGATAGCACTGTCAGGGTGAGGAATAACCATTTCGCCCTCGGACAGCCCTGAGATTATCTCAGCGTCCAGAGCGTTATTACAACCCGTCTGCACTTGCCGGAGCTGTGCCTTTTTGTTTCTTATCACAAATACTGCCCAGCCGTTTTCAATGCGAAATAAAGCACTTGCAGGAACCTGTAAAACATTTTCACCCTCCCAGAGAGTAAAACTCGCCTCGACCCGGTAGCCGTCACCAAGTAGAGTCCAATCCTCATGGGGAGATACAATATCAGATATTACAAGAACCCTTTGTTCCTCAACCCCAAGTGCAGATACTTTGGTGAAACCGGCCGGTTCAATGGTCCGGACGCTTCCCTGAAGGGGTTTATCACCGCCCCACCTGTCAAACAACACAGGCGTTCCCGGTCTGATACGCACAGCATCAGCAGACAGAACATCAACTTCAACTTCCAGTGCATGCGGGTCCCCGATCTCTATCAACGCCTCCCCCTCACGAACAATGCCCTCGCTTTCGTGATTAATCTTAAGCACGCGGCCGATGACTGGTGCCTTAATGGCTATTGTTTCAGTAGTGTTTCCAGTCTTCCGGGCAGCCGAATAATTCAAAGCTGCGGAGGCTGCCTCTTTTTCATGGAGGGCCACATCAACAGCAAACTCCGATGAACGCAGCAATGCATCTGTCCGGCGCATTTCTGTTTCTGCCTTATCCAATGTCTCCTGCGTGACAATGGCCTCATTAAATAAATGTGTTATGCGATCGAGGTCTTTCTTTGCAAATTCTGCACTTGCCTTCGCGGCCTGAGAATTTTCATTTGCCGCACGAAGCGAAGCATCGGCAGCCGCAACGCGAGCGTGTGCTTCTGCCCTGCTGCGGGGGTCAAGCACATTTGCCCGCAGAGGTTCGAGAGTGGCAATTATCTGTCCTTTGCTGACGGAATCTCCTATTTTAAGGTCGATACGACGGGCGAAGCCCGCAACCTGAGCCGATACGACGAAGCGGTTCATCACCCTCGTCCTGCCTTCTTCCTCTATTGCGAATCTCATATATCCCCGTTGCACTTTAGCGGTTTCAACTAGTGCCGGCTTTGGCATGAAGCCGTAAACGATGGCAAAAATAACAACAGCCAGCAAGACATACATTATGGCCCGTCCATGCAATTTCATTACATCTATTCCTTTGTCTTGAGGACCCCAATGAGATCCAGATGATCAAGTCTTCGCCGAACAATCAATCCGGATACGCATGCGGCCACCAGCACAACTGTTGCCGCGAAGGCATATGTATTTGCTTCAAGGATCAGCGGTACCCTGAACAAATCAGTCTTCAGGTTCTCGGCGATATAATCACACATACCACGCCCGATAAGAAATCCCAGAGGAACGGCCGCCAATGTGAGTATGCCCAGCTCACCGAGTAAAATGTATGATATCTCTGCTCTTGTAAAACCCAGTACCCGCAGACTTGCCAGTTCTCTGCTGCGTTCCGAAAGGGCTATCCGTGCGTTGTTGTATACTACTCCAAAGGCAATTATCCCCGCAAGAAAAGTATTAATAAAGGTAAAAATAAGGATCGTCTCGCCCATAGTTTCATAGAATTTTTTAATTGCCTTTTCCCGGATTTCGGTCCCTGCTATATGCGGAATTCCCTTCAGTTTTTTAAATATCTCCTGCAGGTATTGGGAGTCGGCGGCCAGATAAACACCTGATATGGCATTGCCTTCGCGCATAAGTCGGTTAAGTGCCGACATGTCCATATAAGCCGATACCCCAATGTATTGGCTGACGAGGGCCGCCACCAGAACGTTAAATACCGGGCGACTCCCTTCAAGCACCTCTACGGTCAACATGTCCCCGGCACGAACACCCAGCATGTCTCCCAGATGATCGGTCAGAGCAATCCCTGACGGGGGAAGGGCAACCGTCTTTAACTCCGCATTCAGCAGACGCTGAAGGTCCCCGCCGGACTCCAACCCCTGGATTGCGGTGCGGTAGCTGCGGTGCCCGGATCTCAGGCGCACCGGGACTGTCCGGAACACCTCGCCATGCTCAATACCTTCGATGCTTTTCAGATTGTACAGTGCCTTTCTGGAGGTGGGCTCCACAAATGTGACCGTCAGGTCCTCCCTCTGGGACAACCCAAATTGCACATCTACCATATAATCAATAGCATCCCCCTGAAAACTGCCGACCATCATTATGGCGCAGGCAAAGGCAATGCCTGAGACCGAAAGCAGGGATTGAACCGGTCTGCGTCCGATGTGACGAACAATCATCCGGGTAGGCTGTGACAGCAGACGTTTAAGTCCCAGACGTTCGGGGAGCGTTTCCCTGTAAGTAGCAGGAGGTTCGGGCCTCATTGCCTGAGCGGGGGGGAGAAGGGCCGCCTTTCGCAATGAATGCATAGTGCCGAGGATTGCTGCCATTGCGCTAACGAGCGCTGCTATGACTGCGACGTAGGGATGAAGTTCGTATTTCAGAAATGGGAACCGATAAAATTCCATATAGATTGTGCCCATCCACTTCCCGAGCCAGAAACCTCCGGCAATGCCGAGAATTACCCCAGCCAGTACAATCGACAGTACGAGCTTCACAAAGTGCAGTCCTATATCAAGTTTTCGGTATCCAAATGCTTTTAAAACCGCCACCTCTTCTCTCTGCAAATTTATAAGACGGCCTATAACTACGCTCAGAAGAAATGTTGCAACGCCGAGAAAGATAACCGGGAATATGGTTGCCATTTGTTCCAGCTGCCGGAACTCTTCAGAGAGATACCGGTGTGACAGCTGGTCCCTGCGTCCGTAGGCGCCGAGCCCCCCATAGGGTTTGAGCAGCTTATCAAGCCTGTCAATAATGTCATTGATGTTAGCCCCGGGAGAGGTAGTCAGCGTTATATTGTTAAAAGCATCATCCAAATCATAGGCAGTGCCGAGCGGGGCCCTGCCCATCCACATTACCCCGTAGCGTTCGAAATCCGGGAATACGGCGCCCGGCGGCATTTGATATATATGCTCGGGAGACAGTGCGATTCCCACAATGGTCAGGCTCTTACGCCTGCTGTTAATAACGGCCCCTATTTTGTCTCCGGGTTTAAAGTCATGTGCTTCTGCAAATGGCTCGCCGATCACGACTTCGTCTTCCCGGGAAGGTTCAGGCAGCCTTCCCTGCCGCAGATAGAGCCTGTTGAGCAATGCTTCGCCGCTGTCGGGTATGGAAATAATATGACCGGTAGCAGGGTCCGGAAAGCCCGGGATATCGATGTTTACCGCCGCAAACACCCGGGTCTCTATACGGTCTATGCCGGGGATTTTCTGGATGCGTAACCGAAGGCTCTCCGGCGCCCGTTTTAATGAAGCAAAGACCTCGGCAAAACAGTAGTCTTTATAGAAAGTCGCCTGCGTGAGTTTAAGAGACTGCATCGTACTGATTGACATTATAAAAGTGGCAACACCGCTTGCAATCACCAGGGCAATGGCAATAACCTGTCCTTTCATGCCCCAGAGGTTCCGGAGGATTTTGCGATTGATGGTTTTCATAATTACATCGTTAAGCTGTCAGGAACAAGTTAATTTTTATTGCCGCTTACCGCCTTCAGCGTATTGCCGTGTTACCAACGCAGTTCACGCGGTGATTTCTTGTGTCCATTTATACGCACCCTTGAGATAAGCCCGTCACTGAGATAGATAACACGGTCTGCCATTTCAGCTATATCCGCATTATGGGTAATCAGGACGGTAGCGGTGCCAAGTTCCCTGTTTATCCGCTCAAGGACCTCAAGCACGATTATGCCTGTGGCAAAATCAAGGGCGCCAGTTGGCTCGTCACATAACAGGACTTCCGGGTTCTTGGCTACTGCGCGCGCAATGGCTACGCGCTGCTGCTCACCGCCTGACAGCTGCGCAGGGAAGTGATCAAGCCGGTCGCCCAGACCGACAAGCCTGAGAGCTTCTGCCGGATTCATGGGATTCTCTGCAATTTCTGTAACAACCGCAACGTTTTCCAATGCTGTCAGGCTTGGGATAAGATTATAAAATTGAAACACAAACCCTACATGAAATCTGCGGTAGTTAGTCAGTTCCTCATCAGAGGCCATGGTTATGTCCTGTTCCTGATACGTTACGTTTCCTGATGTCGCTGTATCCAGTCCCCCGATGATATTAAGAAGAGTTGACTTCCCGCTGCCAGAGGGCCCAAGCAGAACGATAAGCTCGCCTGAGTAGAGTTCCAAATCCACGCCCCGCAGGGCATGTACCTTGACCTCCCCCATGTCGTAGACCTTTGTCAATTTACGGGCTTTAAATACAACTGTCTCTTTATCAGCAGATTTGCTCATAATGTTATCTTGTCCGGATTACATATCAAGTTAATCAGATTTTCTCATGCTGGAAATATTATACCACCTGACGGGGAGGGCAGAATCATAAAGAGAATTTAATGCAGGGGATTAAAACAGATTGATGGCGCAGAAATGGTTGTTTAAAATACGGCCTTTGCTAACCAGTTTCCATGCGCGCTGCAATTACTGATAACCGTAAGTACACCTTCATTCACATTATTAAAGCGCACGGTATTTGAAGGATGCATCTTCGCGCAATTAAAAGTTATTCTTGAGACACATTTTTTATTAATAAAGGGGTCGTTGTAATATAAATCAATAAATGATATGTGGTCATCAAAATCCATTCCATGTTCTATCTCGCCGACCTTTACATGTACATTAATATATCCATCTTCCTTCATAATTTTTATTGCAGGAATGTGTTTCTTTTCAAATTCAGAAAGTTCGGCAAAATTGTCAGGGCGTTTTATTGCTTCAGGGGCCCTTTCGAAACTCTCAATTGTAGCGCTGCAAATAGGACAGTTTATCGGTGCGTGGTCAAAAGAAATATGATGACACACTTTGCAAATATATAGCTTTATTATTTGTCCGCTGGTTTTAAATCCCTTGATCTGTTCCCACCTGAGAGAACTTACGAAATCCAGATACTGTTTGGGCGGGTTTAAAATTTCCAGACCTATGGCGTCATAGATACTATCATTCTTCAAGATCCTGCGGACTTTTACGGGAAGCTTAACTACATCGTTTTTTAGGGGGATGCTGATGTCAAATTTTGCCCTTAAGGGAGGACATGCTGTTGTGTTAACCAGCATGCCGTTTTCTGAAAGATCAGTTACTGATCCGGAGTTTATTTTATCACTCCAGAAAAATTCCGCCTTCAGATTTGCCGGTATTCTTTCAACAGTTCTTTTTTTCATGACTTATTCTTTTTTTCATGACTTATTAAAAAGTATTTCGAAACTGCCTGGACAAAGATGCAGGTTATCTCTTCCCGCTCACAATTATAAAAGCGACATACTTATTATTATATATTAAAAATTTTATAAATCAAGAACATTTTATATCATAATTCTCGTAGCTATTTGTAAGCTGTGTTGTTGTGATTCCGTTTTTTCAAACGTGCCTGTTGTGTAAGAATTTATGTGAATGAATATAAAGCCGATTGGATAAAATTGTTAAACAATAAAACATTCAAAAAATAGTTTAACGCTGGGAAGCGAAAAAAGGGGGGCACAGTATCCTGTACCCCCTTTATAATTGCTGGCGTCCCCACGGGGATTCGAACCCCGGTTACCGCCGTGAAAGGGCGATGTCCTAGGCCGGGCTAGACGATGGGGACATGGTGAGCCGCGTTGGATTCGAACCAACGACCCACGCCTTAAAAGGGCGTTGCTCTACCAACTGAGCTAGCGGCCCTGATTTAGGGCATAATAGTATAACAAAATCATACAACAAATCAAAAGACCCATAGAAACTCGCGTCTCTCTTGACTATTCCTCCCCTGCAGGTTATATTTTTGTGTGCCCGAAAAATACAAACCCATATCATTGAAAAACGTTAAAACCTGTAAATTACAGTCAAGGAAGAGCAAGGTTGAACGTGATGAAGTTGGAAAACCTTTCAGCAGAGGAAGCTTTAAAGAATTCCTTGCTTCCCTTCCTGACATACTTGCCGCCAAAGATTTTAAAGCTGTAGTCAGCGCCATTGTTAATGCAAGGAAAAAAGACAGGCCCGTTATCCTCGGCATGGGAGCGCATCCCATAAAAGTAGGACTTGCACCAATTATTATTAATCTTATGGAGAATAATGTGATTACAGCGGTTGCCATGAACGGAGCCTGTATTGTGCATGATTATGAGCTTAGCCTTATGGGGCATACCTCTGAAGATGTTGATGTTGAATTGTGCAGGGGGACTTTCGGGATGGCGGAGGAAACAGGCAGGAACCTGAACAGGGCAATTAAAAGCGGCGTTAAAAAAGGACACGGACTCGGCAGGGCAGTGGGAAAGCATATTCTCAAGAGCAAGGCCTCTTACAAACAATTGAGTATTCTGGCATCAGCAGCAAGATTAAATGTCCCGGCAACTGTCCATGTTGCAATCGGTACGGACATCATTCACATGAATCCGGAAGCTGACGGGGCCTCTATCGGTGAAGGAAGCTTGAGGGATTTTAAGCTCTTCTCTTCGGTCGTCTCGGACCTCAGGGGCGGAGTTTTTATCAATCTCGGCTCTGCTGTAATAATGCCGGAAGTTTTTCTTAAAGCAATTGCCGTCACAAGGAACCTGAAATATAATGTCAGAAATTTCACTACAGTCAATATGGACTTTATCCAGCATTACAGATGCCGTGAAAATGTATTACGAAGGCCGGTCATTTCAGGAGGGAATTCATACGCCCTGACCGGGCATCATGAAATAATGTTTCCGCTTATGGCTGCGGCTGTTATGGAGGAGATATAAAAAATAGGCACAGAGGCACAGAGTAGCAAAGGCACAAAGAGAAAAAACGGAGCAACCTTTGTGCCTTTGTCCCTTTGGCACTTTGCCCCTTAATAAAATGAGACCGATTGTTGATGAAGATATATGCATAGGATGCGGGAGCTGTGAAGAAATCTGTCCCAGTGTTTTTCAGGTCATTGATGATAAATCCAAAGTCATAGACCCCGAAGGCTGCGAGTTTCAGGACTGCTGCGAGGCGGCAGAGGAGAACTGTCCTGTAGAGGCTATAACGCTTGCAGAGGATGAATAATCTTTAAGCCAAATAATGCAGACATTGAAAAATAATTTGTTTAACTCGATACACTTATTATCGAATTATGCATATGGCTTTGAGAAAAAATATTCATCCTAACCTTGATTGATACTGCGTTTAAGGAATCGAAAAACAAATAATTTTCCAACATCCGCATTATTTTAAATACACCCTACCAGACATGCCCCTTTATATTTGTGAATAAATTGACACTTCATTCAAAGGACGACTATTATATTTTCGTATGAAAGGTATTATTGTTAAATCCATTTTATTTGTCCTGGTCATAATTATTGGTGTCCTCGCAGGCGCGCAGGTTGCCCTTATAAGGGGCGTTCCAAGGATAGAGGAGATTAAAGGGTTTGTGCCGGCTGTTTCAACCAAGGTCTATGCGGATGACGATACCCTGATCGGGGAGTTCAAGATTGAAAAGGGTGTGTATGTATCGATAGATAAAATTCCGGAGCATATGATAAAAGCCGTAGTTGCCGTTGAAGACGCCCGTTTCTGGCGCCATAAAGGCCTGGACTATTTCGCCATTATCAGGGCTATATTTAAAGATATTATTGCAGGCCGCATCAAGGAAGGCGCAAGCACAATAACCCAGCAGCTTGCAAAGGTTGTATTCCTGTCTCCTGAGAAGACTATTGTAAGAAAGCTGAAGGAGGCAACTCTTGCGTATAGAATCGAGAAGAACCTTACAAAAAAGGAGATCATGGAGCTTTACCTGAATAAAATATATTTTGGACGCGGCGCGAATGGAGTTGAGATGGCCGCAAGATCGTATTTCGGCAAATCAATTTCAGAAGTAAACCTTGCCGAGGCCGCCCTTTTATGCGGGCTTATAAAGGCGCCGAGCAGATATACGCCGTATAGCAATCTTGATAAGGCCAAGCAGCGGCAGCATGTTGTCCTGACAAGGATGCAGGAAGAGGGCTATATAACAGAAAAACAGGTAAATGATGCATATCAGCAGCCCCTTTATCTCACGAGTGTGAGGCATGAACAGTATACCCACAATTATTTCCTTGAATATGTAAGGAAACATCTCGAAGATGAATACGGAGCGGAAGTGACGTATAAAGGCGGACTCAAGGTTTATACGACGTTAAATAAGAATATGCAGCGTGCCGCAGTAAATTCCCTCAAAGAGGGATTGATGGCTGTAGATAAAAGGCAGGGCTTCAGGGGACCGCTGGGGCATAAAGACATAAACCTTGAAGAGGAGCTTGAGAAGCAGGGGTCTTTTGAAAAAGTTGTGATGAGGGAAGGGGACATCATGACAGCGACTGTACTGAAGGTGTCTTCAACAGAGGCAGATGTCAAAACAATGGGAATAGTCGGGCAGCTAAATCTTTCAGATGCTCAGTGGGCTGACAGACTTGTAAATTCAAAGGGCAAGCTGGTAAGGAAACTGAGATACAATCTCACGAGTATTTTAAAACCCGGAGACATTATAAAGGTCAGATTAAAAGACAGGGGGGGCAGGAGGCCTGTTTTCGCGCTTGAACAGGACCCCTTAGTCCAGGGAGCTATAGTCGCGATAGAGGCTTCGACAGGATATATAAGGGCCATTGTCGGGGGTTATGATTTCAACGAGAGCGAATTTAACAGGGCCATGTCTGCCAGGAGACAGGCCGGTTCGGCATTTAAGCCGATAATATATGCCGCTGCCATGGATAACGGCTACACCCCGGCAAGCTCAATAATAGATGAGCCCCTGGTTTATAAAAACGAAAAAGACGGCGACTGGAAGCCGGAAAATTATGACGGAAAATTCAATGGCGCGACAAGGCTCAGAGAGGGCCTTATTCATTCAAGAAATATTATTACAATAAAACTCCTTGAAGAGGTCGGGGTTGATAAGGTCACTGCATTTGCCCGTTCTCTCGGACTGAAAGGCCCTTTCCCCCAGGACCTTACACTTGCACTCGGCAGTCTTAGTGTAAGCCCCCTTGAGTTAACATCGGCCTTTAGCGTGTTTGCACAGGGCGGTATAAGGACCCCTCCGATCGCATTAAAATATGTAGTTGATTCAGAGGGGAAGGTACTTGAGAATAACATACCTAAAGGGCAGAGCGTCATCAGCGCGCAAACAGCATTTCTTGCCACTTCAATGCTTGAAGACGTGGTCAAATCCGGCACGGGCAAGCGGGCCAGGGCGCTTAACAGACCCGTCGCGGGAAAAACAGGGACTACAAATGAATATAGAGACGCATGGTTTATAGGATATTCAAAAGAATTAGTTGCAGGAGTATGGGTCGGCTTCGATGACGTGCGTACATTAGGACACGGAGAGACCGGCGCAAGGGCGGCCTCTCCCATTTGGGTTTCTTTTATGGGAAGAGCGCTTTCAGAGATATCTCCCTATGACAGCGGGGACGTTGAGAAGATGTCTTTCCCTGTACCGAACGGTATTGTTACTGCTGTTATTGATCCTCTGACAGGACTTCTTGCTACCAATGCTACGGAGAAAATGGTAGAATTTTTTAAGGAGGGAACAGTCCCTACAATTTATGCGACGGATTTCTACAGGGATTTGATACTAAAACAAAAAGGGGAACTCAGTAAATTAAATAAAGGGAAAGATGTTGCTGACGATTCAATCGATTGAGAGATGCTATAGTATAATGATATAAGGGAGGGTCCTATGAGAATTATTGTTCTGGCTTTAATAATTGTTTCATTAGTATCGGTTTCGTTTTGCTGGGCCAATGAAGCTGCTTTGAAGGATGCATACTCTCTTTATTACAAGGGTAAAAAAGAGGCGGCAATAAAGATGATGGAAGATTATGTCCATGAGAAACCCGATCCCGGCGTATTATATTTCTTAGGATATGCCTATTATGAAAAGAAGGACATGGACAAGGCCAGGGAATATTTCAGTGAGGCCTTCCGTTTAAAGGATTTTTACAGCCCCGTGCCTTCAAAAGAAAGTCAGTAGCCGACCTTGTGAAGCTTCATGATATTTGATTTTCCCCCGAGTTCAAACGGGGAAGATGCGATAATAACTATTGCGTCGCCTTTTTTAGCAAGGCCCTTCTGAAGCAGTATCTTTTCCGATTTTGATATCATTTCATCCGTGTTCCCGGGGAACTTCATGACATATGGATTGGTCCCCCAGTAAAGGTTCATTCTCCTTCGCATGGTTTCGCTGACGGTGAAACCGGCAATAGGGGCGCGGGGCCTGAATTTTGACACAAGAAGCGCTGTAAATCCGCTGCGGCTGAAAGATACTATCGACCGGGCGTTTATATCCGTAGCGGCTGAACATGCCGACTCGGCAAGGGCCTGGGCAAAATGTTTTGATAAAATGTCAGTCGAGTACTTTTGAATTTCACTCTCCTCTGTAGACCTGATTATCCGGTCCATCATTTTCAACGCTTCCACTGGATATCTGCCGATGGAGGTTTCCGCTGAGAGCATCAGTGCGTCGGTCCCGTCAAGCACTGCGTTGGCGACATCCGCTGCCTCTGCCCGCGTAGGCGTCATATGGCCGGTCATGGACTCAAGCATCTGCGTGGCTGTTATAACAGGCTTCATCGCGGCATTGCATTTTCTAATCAGGTCCTTCTGAATGAGCGGGACGGTTTCCGGCGGCAATTCAACTCCGAGATCACCCCTCGCAACCATGATGCCGTCCGCGGCCTCAATTATCTCATCAATATTATCAAGGGCCTGCCTGTTTTCTATTTTTGCTATCACAGGTATATCGGCGCCCTGTTTTTTCAACCAGCCCTTGACCCTGAGGATATCTCCTTTCGAGCGGACAAAGGACATTGCTACGTAATCTATTCCCATGCTTATCCCGAATGAAAGGTCTTCCCGGTCTTTCTTTGTGAAAACAGTTCCTGAAATTTTCGTGCCCGGAAGATTTACGCCTTTTCTCTCCCTCAGCAGGCCGCCTTCAAGGACTTTTGCTTGTAATTGGTCCTTTTCCCTGCCAATGACTTTTAACTGAAGCAGGCCGTCATTAAACAGTATATTGTCCCCGATATTAACGTCCTTGATCAGATCGGGGTAAGAGACCTGGATCTGTTTATTGTCACCCAGGATTTTTTTTGTAGTAATAGTTAATGTCGCGCCTTTATTAAGGATAGTGGAGCTGTCTTTGATTGCGCCTACCCTTATCTTGAGGCCTTTCAAATCCTGCAATAACGCGACCGGGGCGTCATATTTACGGGCGGTCTGCCTTATGGTATGAATGGCCCTCTTGTGTTCCTCATAGGTGCCGTGCGAGAAATTCATCCTGGCCACGTTCATGCCTGCCCTAATCATCTTATCGATAACTTTAATGGAACTGGTTGCAGGGCCTATGGTGCAGACTATCTTGACTTTTCGCATACGTTCCGCCTTTCATTAATCAATCCAATACGGAGCTTTCCCTTTCACGCAGGCAGTGTGTCTCTCCCAGTGTTCTCCTCTTTCCTTGAAATCAGAGCGGTAATGGGCCCCGGCGCTGCCTTTTCTCAGGAGGGCTGATTCAGTAATCAGATGAGCAACGGTCAGCATATTTCTCAGTTCAGACTCTCTTCTGTTCCGGAATGACGCATTCATTATAAACTCCCACCTGTTTATCCAGTTCTCGGCCGGAGCGAGAGATTTTGAACACCTGATAATGCCGACCTTCTTCCACATTATCTGTCTTAAGGTGCTCCTTATCTTTTCAGCGTCAAAAGGTTTAGGAGATGATCGCCCCTCATTCACTAATTTTCTATGGCCTGATTCTGCGGCAGACGTATCCGTATTTTCTTCACTAATATAACTGACAGCTTTTTTCCCTGCCCTCGCACCAAAGACAAGTCCTTCAAGCAGGCTGTTTGAGGCAAGGCGGTTTGCGCCGTGGACGCCTGTGCAGGCCACTTCCCCGGCAGCAAAAAGCCCCCTGATACTGGTTTCTCCATCAAGATTTGTCCTGACGCCCCCCATTATATAGTGAGCGGCAGGACATACGGGAATCATGTCTTCAGTTATATCAATATCATATTGAAGACAGGTGGAATAAATCTGGGGGAAACGTGTTTTCACAAAATCTTTATCAAGATGCGTAAGGTCCAGATAGACGTGTTTTGATTTTGTCTTTACCATCTCAGACACAATGGCCCTTGTTACAGTGTCTCTGGAAGCAAGCTCAGCCATATCATGATATTCAGGCATGAATCTTTTGCCGCGAATATTCTTAAGGACAGCGCCTTCGCCTCTCATGGCCTCGCTGAGCAGGAACTGCGGTGCCCCGACGGAATAAAGCGTTGTGGGGTGAAATTGAATAAACTCCATGTCAACAATCAATGCCCCTGCCCTGTAGGCGATTGCTATGCCGTCGCCTGTTGCTATCATGGGGTTTGTAGTCTTTGAGTAAAGTTGCCCTGCACCCCCGGTTGCAAGTATTACGGCTTTGGCAAAAATGTTGATGACTGAATCGCCCCTCAGCACCTTTGCGCCGATGCACCTGTTGTCCTCGATGATTAAATCCAGGGTGAAGGCGAAATCATATCGTGAAATGGAAGGGGAAGACCGGGCCTTTTTTATAAGGGCCCTCTCAATTTCCTTTCCTGTTGAATCCCCGTGGGAGTGCAGTATCCTCCTTCTCGTATGTGCAGCTTCCCTGGTAAATGAGAGCCTGCTTCCTTCCCTGTCAAATTCTGCTCCCCATGATATTAATTCAAGAATGTAACCGGGGCCTTCTTCAACCATGACCCTTACGGCATTTTCATTACAAAGGCTGTCGCCTGCCTTTATCGTATCATCATAATGTATACAAACTTCATCTTCATCACTCAGGGCAACTGCAATTCCTCCCTGGGCGTAACCAGTCGAGCTTTCAGAGATTGTGTCTTTTGTGAGGACGAGAACACTGCCTTTTGACGCGAGTTCAATGGCGGCCCTCAGGCCCGCAACGCCGCCGCCGATTACAAGAAAGTCCACGGTCTTAATGGATGGCCCCATAATGGTAAGAATATTAAAGCATTTAATCGGGTAAGTCAATTTCAGTTTTATTGCTTTTTATACGCTGATATGATATAAAATTATACTCTTTGCTCTTTCTCCGCCGGGGGAAGGGCTTTATCTTCCATTGTTGGGAAGAACAAATCCATAAGGAGGCATTTAATGAATTATTACGAAATGATCGTCATTATTGATACAAATCTTGACGACAAGGCTGTTGAAGAGACAGTTCAAAGGATCAAAGATGTAATTATCAAACAGGGCGGCGAAATATTTAAAACGGAAAACTGGGGCCGCCGTAAATTAGCTTACGAACTGAAGAAACATCAAAAAGGCTGCTATATACTCCTGCTTTTTAAAGCCCCCCCTGCAACTATTCTGGAACTTGAGAAGTTAAATAAAGTAGTTGACGCCATCATAAAATTTCTGGTCGTAAGGTTGACAAAAAAGAAACAAATTGAAGCTATGACAGCAGCAGCTCCCAAGATACCTGTTAATGAAATTGCGGATGAAACAAAGACTGCCGGGATAAAAACCGAAGAAAAGGCGGAGGGCACGCCTGAACCGGAGGGGAAATAGAATGTTTAATAAAGTAATTCTCATAGGCAATCTTACGAGAGACCCTGAAATGAGATATACTCCGCAAGGGACTTCGGTTTGTAACTTCGGGATTGCCGTCAATCGTAAGTACAAGCAGGGCGAAGAGATGAAAGAAGAGGTCACATTTATAAATGTGGTTGTATTTGGAAAACAGGCTGATACATGCGGGCAATATCTGAACAAGGGCAGCGCCGTGCTCATCGAAGGAAGGCTGCAGGAGAGAAGATGGGAGACGGAAGACGGTCAGAAAAGAAGCAAGCACGAGGTTGTCGCCCAGAGCGTACGTTTTATGTCAAAGAAACAGGGCGCTGCCGGGATGGATGCAATGGGAGGCGGAGTTCTTGGCGCACCGGATGAAACAACTGATATAGAACCTTTCTAATCAGGTGAGACTAATTTACCAATAAAAGGAGCTAAAAAATTGCGATACAATAGAAGGTTTCAAAGAAAAAAATTTTGCAGATTCTGTGCGGAGAAAACAGATTTCATAGACTATAAAGATATTAAGACCCTGAGAAATTATATTACGGAGAGAGGTAAGGTCCTGGCCGGCAGAATGACCGGCAATTGTGCAAAACATCAGAGAGAGCTTACAGGGGCCATTAAAAGGGCAAGGAATATAGCCCTGTTGCCTTTTATAGAGAAATAATGAGGGTCCCTAAAGGCTGGGTGCATGTTTTAGCAAAAGAAATTATTAAAGAGCTTCTGCAGAAGGAGCAGATCGAGCTTAAGGTTACAGAAGAACAAGCGGTCAAGCTGGCGGAAGAACTGCTGCTGGAGGAGCTTACGGTAGAGGACAGGCTGAATGCTGAAGTAAGAGAATTATTAAAGCAATTCGATGCTGAAATTGAAAAGGGACGTCTTGATTACCGCAAGCTGTTTGAAATGACGAAGAAAAAACTCATTCAGGAACGCAATATTATTATATGAATCTTTCTGATGACAAAATACGCCACCTTACGCATGTCCTGCTTAAGGGGCTGCTTGACAAGAATACAATTACCCTGCTTGATGAAGAAGGGCATGTCAGGCGTGAAATCAGAAGAGTCATTCTTCATGAGATGAAGATAGCAGCAGGCATAGATGAGTTAGTTAAAAGGAAACTACAGTCTTACTCAAAGAAAATACATGAGGGCGGTACGGAATGGGAAGTTATGTATAACAAGTTCTTTGAAGAAGAAACCGCCAAGAAGGGGAGAGGTTAGCCCTTTCATCCGTCAAGGTTTGCTTTTGATTATTACCAAAAGTACGGTGTTGATGACGGAAGTACGGATTCAACACTTGAAGAAATAAAAACAGTCGTAAAAATAATGCCGCTGTAAGGTATATATCTTTTTCAAGAAAACTTGGTCATCAAATGGCGGTAAGGGCCGGTCTGGATTATGCAGAGGGAGAATGTGTAATAAGTATGGATACTGATCTGCAGCACACTCCGGAATTAATAAATGAGGTTGTTGAGCAATGTGAGGGAGGTTATGATAATAAACAATGGGCAAAATTCCGGAAATGAAATGACGCACAGGACATGCCCCGTGTGCAGCAATTATTATGTTCAAGTTTTTTTAAAATTAAAACCACGTTATTCAATTAAATCCAGCTTAGGTGTGCGTTCTACCGAAATGATAATTTACTCCTGTAAAAACTGCGGTGTTCTTTTCTCAAGTAATTTGTTTTCGACAGATAATCAGGGAATAGATGATATGTATGACCAGAATTATCATGATTCATTGACTGGTTCCATTGAATATGAGAAAAAAAGTGGTATCTTAGAGCACAATCGTTTTCGCGTTAATCTTGTAAAGCAATTCGTATCTAAAGGCGCACTTTTGGATATAGGATGTTCTACAGGATATTTTCTTGAAGCTGCAAGAAATGCTGAATTCCAAGTTTATGGATTGGAACCTTCTATATATGCCAGCGAACTTTCGAGGAAGAGGTTAGATTATGGGGAAGAACGAATTGAAAAAGCCCTGATTTCTGAGTCCAAATTACTTGCAGATGGGAAATACGATATAATCACTTTATGGGACGTTATTGAACATTTTTATTTGATAAGAGAGGATCTGAAACATATAATTGATGCACTCAAAAAAAATGGTATTCTTGTTATTCGGACTCCAAACAAAGCTTCAATTTTTTTTACTCTTTCTACCTTGCTGCATAACATATCTTTCGGATTGATAAATAATCCGGCTATTTCTATTTTTCATAAAGATCATAACTTCTTTTTCAGTAAAAAATCCTTAAAGATGATTCTTGCAGAGTTTGGCTTAACTGTTTTAAAAATATCTCCCGATCCAGTGCCCTGGAAACGTTTCCGTTATGTCGAGTGCCGTAGAAATATTATTCTGAATAGCGCGATATCACTTTTGTATATGGTTACAAGATTAATGGGCGGAGGACATGGTATGATTATCATAGCAAAAAAATAAACACGATAAAAATATTTCAGTTATTTTCTATAGACCAGTTGCTATTTTTATCAACAAATAAGACAAGTATTGATTGAGGTATCGAAACATTAACTACTCAGTGCCGCAAGATATTAGAAACAATTTATTGATAATATAACTGCAAATTTTTTCATATGAAGGGCTTAAACTAATGATCTTATCAGTAGTAATTCCAGCGTATAACGAAGCTGGTAATATCACAGTAATTGCCAGGCAAGTTTCTGAACAAGCAGAAAAAATAGGACCATATGAGATTATCTTTGTTGATGACGGAAGTACGGATTCAACACTGGAAGAAATAAAAGCAGTCGCAAAAAATAATACCTCGGTAAAGTATCTTTCTTTTTCAAGAAATTTTGGTCATCAAAAGGCGGTGAAGGCTGGTCTGGATTACGCGGAGGGAGACTGTGTAATAAGTATGGATGCTGATCTGCAGCACCCTCCGGAATTATTAAATGAGCTTATCAATAAATGGAAGGAAGGGTATGATATTGTTTATACAGTAAGAAAAGATATACGGAGTGTAGGCTTTTTTAAAAAAACAACATCTATAATATTCTACAAGCTGATTAGTAAGATATCTGATGTGAATATTCCATTAGGTGTTGCAGACTTCAGGCTGTTAGATAAGAAAGTGGTGGACGAATTAAGAAAGTTCAAGGAAAACTTTCTCTTTATAAGGGGAATTGTTTCATGGCTTGGATACAAGCAGACGGGTATTGAATATGAGATACAGGATAGATATGCGGGTTCAACTAAATATACATTAAGAAAGATGATATCGTTTGCTATTCAGGGGATTACTTCTTTCAGTATTGCACCTCTTCGGGTATCGATCATAATTGGATTTATTATTTCAATAATTGCATTTTTTTACACAGGGTATATTATTTATGTAAAGCTTTATATGCAATCTATAATAATTCCCGGCTGGACATCAATATTGATATCGGTGCTGTTTCTCGGAGGAGTACAATTAATATCTCTGGGTCTTATAGGTGAGTATCTGGGGAAAATGTTTATTGAAACTAAAAATAGACCCAATTATGTGATCAATGAGAAGAAATTATAATAAATTTTTGTTCTTACGTACTCATCCATTTATAGCTTCCATTAATTAAAGACGTTTCACATCAAAAATGAGTTTATCTGAATCAAAGAAAAAAACTTTTATCTATCTGCTAATTCTTGGGCTTCCTTTTATATTTTTCTGCTGGATGATTCCCTTTATATCTAGTTTTACAATTGGTAGTGATTATCTGTTATTTTCACTAATACCACAAATGGAACTTCTTTTTTCTATCAAATCTGGTTCTTTTCCTCTTTACGTACCAGGTTTTGCAGGAGGTCACTCGTCAAGTGCCTTAACGCTGGGGCAAATTTTTCATCCATTACCATATCTTGCTTCAATAATGCCTGGATATTGGAATGGAAAGGCAATTGAATGGAACAATTTTCTGAAGCTCCTTTCGCTCGGGCTTGCCCACCTTGCATTGTTTGGATTCTTAAGGAAAATCAGACTTAGTTTGTTTTTTTCATTTCTGCTTTCTCTTATAACAGTATATAACCTGCGCGTTCCAGATCTTTATCGTTTTGGAGCCTCGCTTGAAGCGTATACAGCTTTCCTCGTTCTTTGTGCGGCCATAGGCTGGTATGTCATTAAACCAACTAAATGGCTTGGTCCTCTATGTATAATAGCCGCTACATATCTGCTTGTTTGCAGCGGGCATCCTCAGATGATGTACTATGGTTTCCTTGGTGTTGTATTGTTTGTGCTCGTATCGCCTTTCTTTGTATCAACCATGTTGCCTGAAAAGCAGGTTGATTTTAAAAGTATTCTGAAGAACTGGGCCATAATTGGAATGTGCTTATGTTTAGGGATAATACTTTCTTCTGCTTATGTTCTGCCCTTCTACTTTGATTTTCTTAAGATGAATATTGACAGGGTGGGACAGGACTATGCCTGGGCTGACAACTACCCTGACTCTTTCATTGGCACATTAAATAATGCCTTTCTTCCTCTCCATTCAGACACGTACAGCGCATTTGGGGGCTCCTCTTTGATTCTTATAGCCGCTGTCTTGCCGTTGCTCCGGTTTTTCAAAATAAAGATCCCCCGTTCTATCTGGGCGATCTGGGGAATGCTTTTTTTTATGTTTTTGTATATGCAGGGGAGCCGTACACCTGTTCACAAGTTAGCATGGGAATATCTGCCATTTGCTTCTAATTTCAGGATTGCCGGACGCATTTCTATCATTATGCCGTTCTTCATAATGCTCTTGTTGACGTGGGTTGTTAAAACAGAGACTTCCGAGTTTCGTATCAGAAAGTCATCGGTTACACTTCTGCCTTCAGTGATACTCGCATACATTAGCTTGACGCTAATGTTCAGTTATTATCTTTTGTGTGCCTTAGGTTACAATTTGTTCAGTTTCTTCCACAAATATTTCATTAATCCTGCCGGCGCATTCTTTGATATTCACTATTTATGGGTTTCATCCATAATAGTGGTTTTTGGTATCACTGCCCTTATCATATTTGCTGTTTATAGTTCTCGAAACATAAAAAACAGCGTGCTGAGTGTTGTCTTAATTATTGCAACATTTGCCCAACTGTGGATAGCTTTAATATACAGGTCAGAGAAATGGACAGGGAAAAAGTATGATTCCTTTACCTTTGAAGAAATGCAAAAACAAAAGAAGACCAATCTGGATTATATCTTCAATGCAAAGTGGGCAGACCCGGGTGAAATGACCTTCAGAAAATTATTATACCCTGGCGCAGGGATGCATTCTTCGATTGTTGAAAACCAGATTAACCAATCTTTTCTGGAGCCATTTTTAGGCAAAATATTTACGCAGGTCATTCCTGTGGAAAACAGTGATGAAGCTTATGAAAAAATGAGGCATGATCGTTTGCCCCACCAGGTCTTTGTTGAAAGATATAATCAAGAGAAAGCAAGAGCATTATCTGCTGGAGCAAAAGATATGAAAGAGGCGTTGGTTAAGTTAACTTACAGTTCATCCAACCGCTTGAAGTTTTCAGTGAATTCTGAGGCGCCTGTCATATTTGGTTTGTCTTATCCCTACTCAGGAAACTGGCGTATAAGGGTAAATGGGGAAAGAGTTCATGTTTATCGGGCTAATGGAGCGGCTCATGCAGTGGAAATACCCAAAGGGGAGAGTGTTATTGAGTTCAGGTATTGGAGCAATGCCTTATTCTGGGGGATGCTTATAACCTGCTCAACATTTGCGGTAATCGGAATATTTGTCTGTTTTCGTGGTTTAAACAGTTTGCCAAGGATTATAGGCATAATTATTATACTTAGCATAAGTGCAGGAGGGTTTATGCTCTGGTATAACAGCCTTTACAGCGGGGATAATCTTGAAACAGAGTATTCGTGGACATATAGCCCTCCGTCCAAGGAGCAAAATCTCGCATATGGTAAAAATAGCTGGGTAAACGATGATGCAATCCCTAAGGGTTGGTATTTTAAAAAGATCTCTGGAATAAGTAACTTTGTAGATGGCGATAAAAGCCCTAGGTCAGGCTATTTAAGCCGTCCCTGCGATAATCCGGCATGGTTTTTAGATTTGCGTGATAAGAAATATATCAAAACTATCAATGTATATGAAAGCGAACAGGCCCCGTTGGTGAATCGCAGGCCATTAGAAATATCTTTTTCGGATGATGGAGATAAGTGGAGACATGCTGTTTCTTTTGAGTCGTTGGCACAGCCTGATGTTCCGACACGTATTGATTTTGAAAGACCGCAAAATGCACGTTATATCCGGATAAACGCAACAGGGAAAAGCATGTTATCTTTTGACGAAGTAGAAGTGTATGGTCTAGAATAAAATTTTACCGGGAATAATTCAAGTAACGTAGTTTTATTGCGATGAAAAACAACAGAAATATAGTGCTTCACTCTTCCCTTCTCTTGCTTTTCATAGTAGTTATAATCCTCACTTATGTTCCTGTAACCATGGGGCACTATTTCAGTACTGAGGATTTTTTCATGATCTGGACAAGTGAATGGGAAGGGGTCAATCAGCAATCGTTCGTTTGGCATTTACGTAATATGGTATGGGAAGGGAGACCTTTAGAAACATTATACAGGTATTTAATATTTGACAAATATATTAATCCATTGAAATCTGTTGAAGCTGCTAACTCAGTTCGATTAATAGGCGTCATTGGCATCGGGTTATTGGCTTATGCTCTGTACCATATTTTTAAAGTAAATAAATTCAACCCTGCACTTGCTTTTTTACTGAGTATTCTGATTTGCACCTTGCCTCCATTACAAACTATTGTCGTCAGGGTTTATACGGTTATTTTTGTATACGGCATGCTTC
>JACQXG010000065.1 GCA_016208905.1 Nitrospirota bacterium | reverse complement strand
GAATTTAAGCGCCTCGTAATTCGTCAGGTCAAGATGTACGGGTGTTACTGAAATATAGCCGGCCTGAATTGCCTCAAAATCCGTGTTCTCATCCGGCTCCCACTGCGGTATACCGCCGCAAATCCAGCAGTATTCTCTTCCGCGCGGATCATGGAGTTCCTGAATGGCATTATCGTATACCCGTTTCCCCTGCTTTGTAATTCTCACTCCGTTATTTTTTTCACTGTATGGGATATTAACGTTCAGAAGTGTGTCGTCCGGCAAGCCATTGTCAAGGACCTTTTTTGCGATTTCTCCGGCAAAATTCGCTGCAATCTGAAATCTTGATGCAACGTTTCGGTATCCACTATTGTTCCGGTCCTCTCTTACCAATGAGACGGCGATTGACGGCACTCCCAGCAGTGTCCCTTCAATTGCAGCAGCAACAGTGCCTGAGTACGTTATATCATCGCCCAGGTTGGCGCCGTTATTTATTCCTGAGACTATAATGTCCGGCCTTTGAGAGAGAATTTTATTAACGCCAATGATAACGCAGTCCGTAGGAGTGCCGTTCACAAAATATGTATTGTTACCTGCTCTTTCAAATCTTAAAGGCCTGTGTAACGTAAGCGCGTGAGCAACTGCACTCTGCTCCCCCTCCGGTGCAACAACATAAACTTCACCGAGGGATTTAAGTGTTTTTGCAAGGATTTTAATTCCCGGCGAGGTTATACCGTCATCATTTGTAACCAGGATAGTAGGCATTTGGTTATTTTAGCAGAACTCACATACTTTGGGATGAATTACTTATTTCATTCTCAGTTTCTTGCACGCAATGCCTCTCTGGCAACCTGCAGTATCTCACCTGATTGAAACGGTTTATACAAGTAATATATCTTTCCACCCGCCTTTACAAATTCCAGCTCCTTAACGGCAAGACCGCTATAAATCTGGCCTGTCATAGCAACCAGCCTGGAGGCGGGGCTTATGCCCTTAATGGCCCTGCAGGTTTCAATCCCATCCATCCCGGGCATGACCATGTCAATAAAAACGAGGTCGTACTGTTCTGTACGGGCTTTCTGAACAGCCGCCTCACCGCTCAAGGCCGTGTCAACCCTGAACCCTTCCTTTTCAAGTTCCTCTCTGAATGCCGAAAACACGATTTCAACATCATCTACCACGAGTATTCTTTTTTCAGCCATATCACCCTCCGTTGTTTCCTATTTATCTATCACAGGCAGAACAACTGTAAACGTTGTCCCTTTACCCTGTGTGCTCTCCACCGATATTTCTCCGTTATGTTTCTTGATAATGCCATATGACACCGAGAGGCCGAGACCCACTCCGTCACCATGTTTTTTTGTCGTAAAGAAAGGGTCAAATATTTTATCGAGGACTTCCTCACTGATGCCCTGGCCGTTGTCTGTAAATTCCATTGTGACATTATTCCCCTCTTCTGTAAAGCCGGTTTTAATGAGAAATTCGCCGCCTCCGGGCATTGCGTCCCGCGCATTGGCAACCACATTCAGGACGACCTGCTGAAGCCCTGTCCTGTCCGCATTTACCGGCGGGAGCCCTTCCGCATATTCCCTGATTATCTTGATCCCGCGCTTTTTCAACTGACCCGCACTGAAATTAAGGGTATCTTCAATCATCTCGTTCAGACCCAGTTCAACAAGAGCGCCCTTATCGTCTCTTGAAAATGAACCGAAATCCCTGACTATCTTCGCCATATGTTCGCCTGCTTTAAGCATCAGTGTCAGTTCATTGTATGCCTCGGAGCCTTTTTCAGCCTTCCTCCTGTATTTTTCAAGTAAGGGCAGCAGTCCTGCAAGCGGTGAATTCAACTCATGTGCCAGGCCTGCCGCAAGCTGACCCATTGCAGAAAATTTTTCAGACTGTATTAACCGGGACTGTGATTTTCTCAGTTCGTCGCTTTTCTCTCTGACCCTCTTTTCCAATTCCCTGTTCCAGGACTCAATCTCTTCCCTGGCCTTTCTCAGCGCCTCTTCCGCCTTTATGCGTTCAGAAATATCGCGGAAGGCCCATACACGCCCGGACACTGCTCCTTTAAGAATTAACGGGTTCGAATAGCGTTCAAAGACCCTCCCATCCTTAAAAAAAAGTACGTCAAAGTCAGACTCTGATGATTCGTACAACCTGCTGACTTTCGAGATAAAGGCCTGTGGGTCTTCAAGCTGGTCAAGGACGTGATTAAGCAGATTCTCATCACTGCCTGTCATTATAAGCTCGTCAGGGATGCGCCACATTTCAGCAAATTTCCGGTTCGTATGTATCACCCGGCCCAGACGGTCCACTACAAGTATCCCGTCAGTAGACGATTCAATGATGGCCCTGAGTTCCTCGTCCCTTTCCAGGTAAGCCTCTTCAGCCCTCTTACGCGCAGTGCCTGACCGACATCGCGGCTTCTGGAATGCATTCTGCTTATCAGGCGGTTTCTGTCCTTTAGGATTATTCATGGATAAGCCAGGTTCAAAGCTATAAGCTATTAGCTGCAAGCTGTTTGTTCAACGCTTATTGCCATCTTCTTGTCCTGATCTGCCACTGACTGATTTAGTATTGAAACCTGGGGGGAAACAAGAGCGCGGTATTCAGTTAATATAAATAGATTACTTGAGAACACAATAAAAAAACAATCCAGGCCCTGAAACCATTCAGTTACCGGTGAACAGGCATCCTCAGCGCCTTTCTCCTGTAACTGTAATTCATACCTAACCGGAAGACTATGCTCCCCGGACTTCTAAAACTTCTCCTGAGTATGTTTCCTATTGTGTATGTTTTCCGGAATATCCACCAGTAACCCCGCTGGAGTTCATCTATGGACATATTCCCGGGCCTGAATATGACCTCGCCTGTGTGGTACTTGGCCCAGTCCCTGTCTATTATCCTTCCTTCTTTCTCAAAACTGTTGTAGAGTTCGGTCCCGGGAAAAGGAGTGAGGATGTGAAACTGTGCCGCATCGATATTGTTTTCCATTATAAAATCAAAGGTCTTTTTGAAAACCGAAGGACCATCATCATCCAGTCCGAGTATGAAGCTGCCCAGGATGTTGATGCCTGCAGCATGTATCTTTTTTATTGCCTCTTTATAGGCATTGGGGGAATTCCATGATTTGTTCATCGTCTTGAGGTTCTTCTCCGAGAGCGTCTCAAATCCGATAAACGCGTATTTACCGCCGCTTTTTGCATAGAGTGAAAGAAGTTCCTCATCTTTAGCTATATTGATGGAAGTCTGTCCGCCCCAGACACGCTTTAACGGTATAAGCGCACTGAAGAGTTCTTTTGCATAACCTGGCTTGCCGGTAATATTGTCATCAACGAAGAAAAAGTCCTTTGTATCAAATCCCCGGATGTCTTCGATTACCTCGCTGACCGGCCTTGTTCTGAATTTTCTTCCAAAAAATGCCGTGACCGCACAGTACTCGCAGTTATAAGGGCAGCCGCGTGTGGCCTGTATGGTATTGAAACCTGAAACGTACATTTCTCTGTTAAGTAGTTCTCTGCGCGGTACAGGCATACCGGTCATCTCAATGAGACTATCGGCGCGGTAGACGGGTCTCAACTCACCTTTTTCAACGTCCTGCAGCAGTCCCTTCCATACGCCTTCCGCTTCGCCGACCACCACGCTGTCCGCATGTTGAAGGGCCTCATCAGGCAAGGCAGAGACATGGATCCCGCCCATGACCACCTTTGTCCCTTTTTTCCTGAATCCATCGGCTATTTCATAGGCGCTTGGTATTTCAGCAGTAAATGCGGTAATCCCCACAAGATCAACCTCTTTGTTATAATCAACCGGAGTTGCCCTGGCATCCAGTATCTCTACATCCCAATGCGAAGGAGTTATGGCGGCAATCGTGGGCAGGCTCAGCCGTACAAAACCTGTTTTACCTTTAGCGGAAACCTTGCCCCAGTAACCGCGCTCATTTCTTGGTAATATCAAAAGCAATTTCCTCAATGTCCGTCCTCTTTTAATAAAGTTTTAAAAGTAACTACTCAGGTTGTTTAGACTGTAGTCTATCAGGACTGCACAAAGAACGAATCTTCGGACCCCAACACCTACAGACTATCCAATGGTTATTCCCCCCTATCTGCCTAAACACCTACAGACTATCCACCTGAGTAGTTTTAATATATATAAAGCTCTGAATAGCTCCTCTATAAAAATTCATTCACAAAAAAATTGGTCTTTTTTTCCATTCCAACTGTCGTCTCCGGCCCGTGCCCCGAATATATCTTCGTATCTTGAGGTAAATCAAGCAGCCGTCTGAATGATTTTTTGAGCTCTTCCATACTCCCTCCGGGAAAGTCCGTCCTCCCGACAGACCCCCTGAAAATTGTATCTCCCGACATTAAAATACCCTCGCCGTAGAGACATATTCCTCCGGGGCTATGGCCGGGGGTATGCAAGACCTTAAACTTTAAATTGCCGGCCTCTATAACATGTCCCTCATCTATAAAGCCGTCAGGCCCCGGAATATCATCAATATCATATCCCCAGAAGGCGGCCTGGTCCTTGGCTGTTTCATAAACCTGAAGATCATTTTTATGGATCAGTATTTTTGCCCCGGTCGCCTTTTTGATATCGCCTGCAGCCCCGACGTGATCAAAATGCGTGTGAGTGCATATCACAGAATGGACCTGCAGATTCTTGTGCTTAATTATGTCAATAATTCTGTCGGGTTCATCTCCGGGGTCAACTACAATAGCCTGTCCCGATGCTTCATCAGCAATTATATATGTATTTTCCTCAAGCGGACCTACAACAAGTCTTTCAAGAATCATGTGTTATCTCCTTGTCCAAAATTTAAATATCAAAATTGTAAGTACATAACGCCTTGACTTTCTTTCCTCTTTAAGGTTTAATAATAATCTGTTTTTTAATATTGCAAGCGTCCTGTTTCAGCTGCAAATGGACTGCAAATTATATAATTATACGGAGGTATTACATTGCCAGCAAAAGTTGCACCCAAGAAAAGCCAGTCAGCCATTAAGAGAGCACGACAGAGCGTGGTCCTGACATTGAAAAACAAGTCTTTCAAGAATATGCTCAAAACCCTGTCCAAAAAAGTTGAAAAAGCGGTTGCTGATAAAAATGCCGATAGTGCGCGGACTGCTTTAAAAGAAGCCGTCTCAGCCGTTGACAAAGCCGCAAGAAATGGGTTTGTACATAATAACACAGCCTCCAGAAGGGTCTCCCGGCTCACAAGGCTTGTCAATTCCATGCTCCCTTCTGAAGCAGCCTGATCAGTAAAATCTCAAGTACAATTTCGGGCCTGCCTGAAGTTTTAACGCCTAAATCCGCTTCATGCAGGTTTTGGAAAATATGGTAAAAATCGCCTTCATTAAATGAAGGCAGGTATTTTACAAGAGTTCTATAAGTATTTTCTCTCATCTTGTCCGGCCTTTTCCCCTTATTCAGCCAGAGGGAATAAAACTGTTTGAAATGCCAGTTCAGTGTTCCGAGAATTACCGGCGCATCAAAGGCATTCCCCGAGAGCATTGTCTTTAAAATCCTGAAGGCCCTTGTTTTCTGTCCCGCTATCAATGTATCCACAAGGTCAAATGAAGTATACTTTCTCATCATACTCGTTGAAGAAATAATGTCCTTGCCGGTGACCGTTTTACTCCCCGAAAGTGAAAACTTGTCAACCTCCATCATTAACAGTCCGATATCGTGTCCCACAAATTCAATCAGGTACTCAACCGCCTCGTTTGTCAGCCTTACACCCTTTGCAGCAGCAGCCTGCTTCAGCCATGACGGGATGTCCCATTCCTTTATGTTCAGGGAATAGACCCGCCAGTTAAATTTAAAAGATGCCTTGGGGGTTTTTTGAGAAAGGACTACCATACAGGTAGTTTCGGAAGGTTGGTCTAAATATGGCTTAAGCGCCTCAACTGCAGCAGCGGAAAACAGGTGAAAATCCCTGACCACAACCAGACGGCGCCGGGCGATTATCGGAAGAGTATATGCGGCATCAATAATTCCCCTGGGTTCGGAAGAAGAATCGAATACATCATAATTAAAGTCCTTCGTGCCCGAAGCGATAATTGTTTCAACAAACCTGGAAATCGCGTCTTCAAGAAAACAGCTTTCTGAACTCCAGAGATAATAGAGAGGGCCCGGCAGTCCATTATCAATTTCTTTCTGAAGGGTTTTATTTAGCATATTGAATAATGGTCCTGCTGACTATTTCCTTTGCGATTTCCATGCAGGCCTTGTCTGTTGCCGCTTCCTTATTGGCAACGCTCTGACTTACCGTTCCTGTGGTCTGAAACGTAATTTTTATCGGCGACGACATTTCTTTAAACTCGGTGACCTTGCCGTTACTGATCAGTTTCAGATCAACATGCATTACAACTTCCTGCTCCTTGATTGTTTCATCAACCGCGCCTATGGCGCCCAGCGCGAAGACATTAATAGCAGATTCCAGTGTGACATCGCCGCCTGCTGACTTTACTTCAATCCCCTGATTAATGAACTCATTTGAAAGCGCGTTATGCATCCTTTCCTCGAGCCTCGGCTCGAACGTGTCGTTCCTGACCGGCTTAATCGTTACCGAATTAAAAGTCAGCGGTCTTGAGCCGACAAATTCGTAACCGCAGGAAATAATCAATAAACAGCAAATAAGAAAGACGAAACAAAGTATATATATTTTTTTTATTTGCGATTTCCCGAATTGCATTTTTAATTCCTCACTTCTTACTTCCCACTTATTTTAGATTACTATGTTCACCAGCCTGCCCTTAACAACAATTACCTTTTTCGGCGTCTTGTCCTTTATGATTTCATTAATCTTCGGGTCACTGAAAGCCTTTCCCTTAACAGTCTCATCATCAAGTCCTGCCGCTGTCATGATCTTTGCCCTGACCTTCCCGTTTATCTGTACGACAAGCTCTATCTCCTCCTCCCTTGCAATGTCCTCATCCCAGGCCGGCCACTTTTCATTAAATACGGATTGACTTTCGCCTGTCTCTCTCCACAGCTCTTCGGAAAAATGCGGGGCAAAAGGAGACAGGAGCAATATCACCTGTTTGATGGTAAATCTCAACAGATTCCTCTCGTCATCATTCGCCGGGCTGAATGCCAGTGTCTCGTTGACAAGTTCCATTAACGCAGCAATAGCTGTATTAAAATGATAATCACGTTCAATACTGTTTGTGACCTTTTTAATTGTCTGATGGGTCTTCCGCAATAATTGAGATGCCTGCGCCTGAAAACACGATATGTCTTTTAGCCGGCCGCTTCCGCTTATACACAGGTTGTCATGATTATTATATACAAAGGCCCATATACGGTTTAAAAATCGCATTGCGCCGTCAACGCCCTGGTCGGACCATTCCAGGTCCCTTTCAGGGGGGGCGGCAAACATGCTGAATATTCTCACTGTATCAGTGCCATAATTATTCACCAGGAAATCGGGATCGACGACATTGCCTTTTGATTTGGACATCTTGGCCCCGTCTTTTATGACCATACCCTGAGTAAGCAGGCGGCTGAAAGGTTCATTTATTTCAACAAGCCCCAGGTCCCTTAAAACCTTTGTAAAAAACCTTGAATAAAGCAGATGGAGCACCGCGTGCTCGATACCCCCTATATACTGGTCAACCGGCATCCAATACTGTAGGGGCGAGGTCTTCTCGCCCGTACGGAGGCTGGAAGTAAAATCGATTTTTTCATTCCCGCCCAGGCAATAGGCGATAAAATACCACGATGAATCGACAAACGTGTCCATAGTGTCTGTTTCCCTCTTCGCATTGCCGCCGCATTTGGGACATTTTGTTACAACAAAGTCACGGACCTCGGACAATGGAGAAGCGCCCTTGCCGGACAACTGAACGTCCTGATAAAGGACTACCGGCAGATCTCTCTCCGGGACAGGAACAATGCCGCAAGACGAACAGTAAATTATCGGGATAGGCGTGCCCCAGTACCTCTGGCGTGATATCCCCCAGTCCCTGAGCTTGTAATTTACAACCTTCTTGGCAAGCCCTTCTTTTTCGAGAAAATCAGCGATCTTTTCCCTTGCCTCCTCTGACGTTAGTCCTGAAAATGGACCTGATTCTACGAGAACGCCGTCATCTTCAAAAGCTTTCTGCAGTTTGTAAGCATCTGCCTGCGCACTTCCGTGCTTTTCCAATAAGGGCGAGAAGACCTCGCCCCTACGTTCAGGCACGATTACAACCTTGATTGGCAGATCATACTTCTTCGCAAATTCAAAATCCCTCTGGTCATGGGCAGGGACGGCCATAATGGCCCCGGTGCCATATTCCATAAGGACAAAGTTAGCTGCATAGACAGGGATATTGTCCCCTGTCAGAGGGTTCTCCGCGTAACATCCGGTAAACACGCCCTGCTTCTCTTCGGGGTCATCTGAAAGCGCCTCAATGTTTTTTATTATCTCTTCGTCTCTCACTAATTCGGCCACAACAGGATGTTTCTTCGCGACACTCATGAAGGTCGCGCCGTACAGCGTGTCCTGTCTCGTGGTAAAAATCCTCAGTTTCCTGTCAGAGCCGGCTATCCTGAAATCAACCTCGACCCCCTCGCTGCGCCCTATCCAGTTGCGCTGCATCGTCACAACCTTTTCAGGCCATTCGCTTAGTGTACCGGCGTCTTTTAAAAGCTCATCCGCATAGGCGGTAATTTTAAAAAACCACTGCTCAAGCTCTTTTTGTCCTACGGTAGTGTCACAGCGCCAGCATCCGTCATTGATTACCTGTTCATTTGCAAGCACAGTTTCGCAGGAAGGGCACCAGTTAACGGATGAAGTTTTTTTGTAGGCAAGACCACGCTCAAGCATTTTAAGAAAAAACCACTGGTTCCACCTGTAATATTCGGGATTGCAGGTTGTCACCTCCCGCTGCCAGTCATAAACCAGCCCCATCTTTTTAAGCTGTTCCTTCATGTAAGAAATATTTTCACGGGTCCACTTAGAAGGATGTATGCCGTGCTTTATGGCCGCATTTTCAGCAGGCATGCCGAAGGCGTCCCACCCCATTGGATGCAGCACATTAAAGCCCCGCATTTTTTTATATCTTGTAATAACATCACCGATAACATAATTCCTTACATGGCCCATGTGTATCCTGCCGGAAGGATAAGGGAACATCTCCAGGCAATAAAATTTGGGAAGCTCCGTATCTTCTTTTACTGCAAACAGCTTTTGTTCCTCCCAGAACTCCTGCCATTTCTTTTCTGTTTTTTGTGCATTATATCTTTCTTCCAATCAATGCCTCCGCTGTTTCTGGTAGTCCGTGTTCTTTATTTTTTTTTACTGACAGCTTATGGCTGACGGCTGATCGCTGTCTTTAAAGTGTGTATTTTACCATAATTTATGACCCGAAATACTAATATCAGGACAGGAGTTACCCGTTGGATTTTAAATTTAATTTAGTGCTATACTACCACGTTATTTTTCCCAAGGAGATTTATTTGACCGGAATTCTTTACGTTCTCAAGCCGGGTCACTAAAGGTCGATAAAAGTTTGTCCCATGGAAAATCTGAAAGGTTAATTTGAGGGTCTTATTTTGGATTACATGCATTCAACGGAATTGAAAGCCCCTTCCCTGCTTTCCAGAGTTTCTTATTTCCTGACGATAATTGCCTTTACAATTACCTTTTCTGTCGCGGGAAATTTCACTTCCTCAGCAGAAATATCCCCCCTCATCAAGATGATCGAGCTTACAGGAAATAAAAGGATCAGCTCCAATACAATCCTGGCCAGGATGAAAAGCAAAGAGGGAACGCCTTTTTCAAAAAATACTGTTCAGGATGATATAAAAAAAATATACGGTATAGGATATTTTGATGATATCAGGGTTGATATAGAATCATTTGAAGGCGGGGTCAAACTCATTTATATTTTTGTAGAAAAGCCTGCAATCATCAGCCTGGACTTTCAGGGGAACAAAGAATTTGAACCGGACAAACTCAGGGAACAAATAACCTTAACGACAGGCGCTATTGCCAATCTTACGCTTATTACCGATAACGCAAAAAAGATCGTTTCATTTTACGAGTCAGAGGGATACTGGCTCGCAAAGGCTGTTCCCATAATCAGGGAGGTTTCAGAGGACTCTGTGGCCGTTACTTTTCAGATAGAAGAAGGGCCGGAAGTCGGCATCGACGAGATCACCATCAAAGGCAACGAAACGGTTCCCAGCAAGGATATCAAAAAAGCAATGACAACAAAGGAATGGTGGATGTTTTCATTTCTGACCAATTCGAACGTTTACAAGGAGGACCAGGTCAGGGCGGACACAATAAAGATAAAAGAGTTATACCAGAGCAAAGGTTATATTTACATTGCCGTGTCCGAACCTGAAGTTGCTCTGGGCCCGGACAGGGACTATCTTTTCCTTACAATATCCGTTTCCGAAGGAGATCAATACAAAATCGGGGAGTTCAAGTTCAAGGACAATACTGTTTTTTCAGACACTGAATTGTATGAGAATGCTGAAACCGCCTCCGGCGAGATATTCAACAGGACAGCGCTCAAGATGGATATTGATAAAATCATCGATCTGTACATGGATAAAGGTTACGCCCGCGCTGATGTCAATCCTCTGGTTGATGTGAATAAAGAAGAAAAACTCGCTAATATCACTCTGGCTGTAACAGAAGGGGGGATATTCAGAATAGGCAGAATAGATGTCACGGGAAATTTAAAAACCCGCGACAAGGTGGTGCGCAGGGAAATGAGGCTTGATGAAGGGGACATCTTTAATAAAAGCCTTTTAAAGAGAAGTTATCAGAGAATAAACAATCTTAACTATTTTGAATCTGTGGATATTAAACCGACACCGCGTTTGGAAGATCAGCTGATGGATATTGATGTCACTGTAAAAGAAAAATTAACAGGTATGCTTAGTCTCGGCGGCGGATACAGTTCTGTAGACAAATTTATGGTCATGGGTGAAATAACCCAGACAAACCTGTTCGGGAGGGGCCTGCAATTAAAGTTAAAGGCTGATTTCAGCTCAAGGCGGACCACTTACAACATTGCCCTTACGGACCCGTGGTTTATGAATAAACCCATTTCTGCTTCAATCGGCTTATATAATGAAATAGTCGATTATACCGATTATGACAAAAGGTCAACAGGGGGCTACATCGGCTTCGGAAAAGAATTATCAGAATACGTAGGGGCCAATATCAGGTACAGTTTTGAACAGGTGTCAATAGCCGATGTGTCGGAAGACGCCTCTTCATTGATCAGAGAGCAGGAAGGATCAAAAATCTCCAGCAGCATAAGCCCGTCTATCTGGAGAGATACGCGTGATAATTATCTGGACCCCTCAACCGGATCAAAGAATGCGCTTTATACAACAGTTGCCGGCCTCGGAGGAGATAATTATTTTTATAAAGGGGTGGTTGATTCCTTGTGGTTTTTCCCTGTAATATGGGATACAACATTCAGCGCTCGCGGAAGGTACGGGTATGCCAGAGGATATAATAACAGGGAACTGCCTCTTTATGAGAGATTTTACGTCGGCGGTATTAATACTATAAGAGGATTGGGCTTTGGAGAGGGCGGACCCAAAAATGCTGAGGGTGAAAAAATCGGGGGCACCCAGGAACTTATATTTAATTTCGAATACATCTTCCCTCTGATTGATGATATAAAGCTTAAGGGAGTGATATTTTTTGACTATGGCTGCGCATATGATAAGGACTACCAGCTTTCAGACAGCGCGATGAGGAAAACGGCCGGGGCCGGATTTAGATGGATATCTCCCCTGGGTCCGATACGGGTTGAATGGGGCTACAACTTAAATCCGAAAAAAGAGGAAGGTAATGACAAGGTGGAATTCTCAGTAGGAGGGTTCTTTTAGCTGATAGCCTATAGCTATTAGCTGACAGCTATTTTAAAGGAGGCTACGTGAAAAAAATATTTTTTCTGATCAGTATGATTTCATTGTTTGCATTCAGCGCACAGGCAGCAGAAGTAAAAATAGGATATATTGACTTACAGAGAATCGTTGTCCAGTCAGACCAGGGCAAAGAGGCGATGAGGACATTAGACAGTATTGAAAAAGCCAAAAATGCTCTTATTAAGGAAAAGGTCGACGTCATTAAGAAACTCGAAGAGGAACTGACAAAACAGGGCGCTGTTCTTAACCCTGAAACTAAAGCGAAAAAAGAGGCGGAGCATGAAAAGCTGATGATGGAATATCAGCAGATGAGAAAAGACCGCGAGGAAGAACTGAAAAAAAATGAAGCAGAATTCATTCAAAAGATAGTATTGGACATTAAAAAGCTGCTGGCTAACATTGCTAAAGAAGAGGGTTATTCAGCAATATTGAATGAGGCTGGTATTGTTTATATGCCGGAAAATTTGGACTTAACAGACAAGGTCCTTAAAATATTCAATGAGTCTTCTAATAAAACTAAAAACTGAAAACTAACAACTTCTTTATGAAACTTAGAGAACTGGCAGACCTAATAGGAGGCAGTATATCAGGCGATCCCGATGTGGAAATAACGGGAGCAGCCGGGATTGAGGAAGCGAAAGAAGGTGATATTACCTTTCTTCTGGACAGAAAAAATCTTCGCAATATCTCCGGCCTGAACGCTTCCGCTGTAATAGTAAAAGAAATAATAAATGGACTGACAGTAAGCATGCTTGTTGCTGACAATCCGCAGTTTACGTTTGCACGTGCGCTGGAAGTCTTTTATGTAAAACCATATATACCTTCCGGCGTCAGCAATCAGGCTTTTATAGGTAAAAATGTACATATAAGTGATGATGTTTCAATTCATCCGCATGCATATATAAGCGATAATGTGAAACTGGGACCAAGGGTCACGGTATCACCCGGAGTATTTATAGGTGCAGGGTCAACCGTCGGTGACGACTCGTTCATTCATCCTAATGTGACAATAAATGAGAAAGTAAAAATAGGCAGGAAAGTAATAGTGCATTCCGGCGCAATTATTGGTTCTGACGGTTTCGGATATGTCCTTGTGAAGGGAAAGCATTACAAGATACCTCAGGTAGGCGGCGTAATAATCGAAGACGAAGCAGAGATCGGCGCCAATGTCTGCATTGACAGGGCCACAACAGGTAATACTATTATTGGATGCGGGTCAAAAATCGATAATCTCGTGCAGATCGGCCATAATGTGAAGATCGGGAAAAGCTGTATAATAGTGTCCCAGGTCGGTATAAGCGGGAGTGTTGAAATAGGCGACGGAGTGGTCCTTGCAGGACAGGTCGGCATCAGAGACCATATAAAAATAGGACGCGGAGCAATGATAGGAGCACAAGCCGGCATCGGCAGCGATGTCCCTGAGGGACAAATATTTTCCGGGAGCCCGGCAATCCCGCACAAGACTTGGCTAAGGGCACAGGCCATTTATTCTAAACTGCCTGAATATATAAAACGTTTACACGAGATAGAAAGAAAGCTAAACAAGGAGGAGCAGTCAGATGATGAACATCCGTGAAATTCAAAACATGCTGCCGCACCGGTATCCCTTTCTCCTCATTGACCGGATTATTGACATAGAATCTAAAGTAAAGGCTGTAGGCTTTAAAAACGTAACGGTCAATGAACCTTTTTTCCAGGGACACTTCCCCGACAATCCCATTATGCCTGGAGTTTTAATAATAGAAGCAATGGCGCAGGTGTCCGGGATATTGGCATTTCATTCCGGGGCCAAGGGAAACTCTGTATATTTTATGAGTATAGAAAAAGCCAAATTCAGGAAACCGGTGGTCCCGGGGGACCAGCTTCGTTTTGAAGTGAATGTACTCCAGCAAAGAAACAAGGTCTGGAAATTCTTCGGACAGGCCTTTGTTGATGACCAGGTTGTGGCAGAGGCAGAATTTACCGCAATGGTAACAGAAAGGGAATTATAAAATGGCTAAACCAATAATCCATCCAACAGCAATTATAGACTCAAAAGCAAAGTTATCAGACGGGGTAGAAATCGGGCCTTTCTGTATCGTCGGAAAAGGCGTAAAACTTGGGAAAAATACAAAACTCATCTCAAACATATGTATCGAAGAGACAGAAATGGGCAATGACTGCACTGTATATCCCTTTACTTCAATCGGACTTTCGCCTCAGGACATCAAGTACAAGGACGAGAAAACCAAGGTGCTGATAGGCAATAACAATATCATAAGGGAATATATCTCAATTCATCGCGCCTCCGTCGGCGGAGAAGGCGTAACAAAGATAGGGGACAATAATTTTTTAATGGCTTATGTCCATATCGCCCATGATTGCCGTATTGGAAACAACGTTATAATGGCCAACGCCACTACACTTGCAGGCCATGTCACTGTTGAGGATTATGTGTTTATCGGAGGACACGTAGCAGTACACCAGTTTACAAATATAGGGGCCTATGCGATGATCGGGGGATTCAGCGCTATTCCGCAGGACATTCCTCCTTATACTACGGCCGCTGGTGACAGGGCGAAACTCTACGGCCTGAATACGGTCGGCCTGAAGCGTCAGAATTTCAGCGACTCTCAGATCAAGGAGCTGAAACATGCGTACAAGATATTGTTCCGCAGCAAGCTTACTCTGAGGGAAGCTATAGCCCTTTTAAAACAGGACGGAAAACTGTCCAAAGAAATCCGGAACCTTATTGAGTTCATCGAAAAAAACAAAAGAGGGATATGCCGGTAAAGGCAGGGGTCAGCGGTCAGGGGTCAGGGGTCAGTAAAGATAATGCCAATCCCCGCCTTCTTGGGCTTATCGCCGGAATGGGCCAACTGCCTGTCTCAATCGCAGCCGAGGCAAAAAAAATGGGTTATTACGTTGTAGGCATTGCCTTGCAGCCGCCGGCGGACGAGTCCCTGAAGTCTGTTGCAGACGATTTCTATAAAGTACGGATCGGCAGTCTCGGCGGCCTACTCTCGCTGTTTAAAAAATTATCCATAAACGAAGCTGTTATGGCAGGCAAAGTCCCCAAGAAACTCCTTTATGAAAATAAAAAGGACCTCATTCCCGATCTTAAGGCCATGCAGTTGCTCTTTTCATTAAAAGACCATTCCGACGACACAATAATGAATGCGGTAGTAAAAGAACTCGAAAAAAAACATATCAGAATTCATGAAACAATTACGTTTACAAAAAACCTCCTCGCCCATGAAGGTGTGTTGACTCATAGAAAACCATCCAGGGATGATCTGAAAGATATTGAATTCGGATGGGCCATAGCCAGGAAAATGGGAGAGCTTGATATCGGGCAGACTATTGTTGTAAAGAACAGGGCCGTTATGGCAGTTGAAGCCATTGAGGGCACTGACGAGGCCATTAAAAGAGGCGGAGAACTGGCGCATAAACATGCCGTTGTCATAAAGGTCAGTAAGCCCGGACAGGACATGAGGTTTGATGTTCCGGCTGTGGGAATAGATACGCTTCGCTCCATGAAAAAGGCAAACGCTAACGTATTGGCGCTGGAAGCTTTAAAATGCATCATTGTTGATAAAGAAAATTTTCTGAAAGAGGCAGACGCGGAAGGGATTGCGGTCATAGGAATAAACTCAGGAAATATATAATGCCGCTTTTCCTGTTTTTTCATTAACCAAAATAATACAGACATTGAAAAATAATTTGTTTAACTCGATAAATTAATTATTGAATTATGCATATGGCTTTGAATATAAATATGAGTCCTAACCTTGATTTAAATTGCGTTTAAGGTATCGAAAAACAAATAATTTTCCAACATCTGTATTATTTGAAATGCATTTTTTAGATTAAATATCTGTCAGTGTCTGAGACATAATCATGTCTAATGTAGTGAATGACAACATAGCCCTTGCCAATGCCGTGAGCGCCGGCAACGCTGACTCATGCGAGTTTTTTGTAAATGAATATACAGACCTTGTCCTGTCTAAAGTTTGGAATCTCGCCAAGACCCACTGCAAAAATCCTGCACGGGAAAAGGTTTGCTCTCTCGTTATTCTTCAAAAACAAAGAAAAGGCACGGTCTATTATGCAGAAGACCAGTGTGACGATTGCATGGACTCATATGTATGGTTTTTTGATTTTTTAAAAAAGAAGGTCAAATCATATAAGGGCACTAACAATTGTACTCTTAATACTTATGTCTGGTCTTTGGTCAACTCAGACTCTACGTACATTGAATGGTTAAGGTGGAAATATGGAAGAGCCTATTAGCAAATCTGCCGCAGACAGGCTTCCTTCCGCGATTAAACATCTTAGCGGGAGATGTCAAAAGATTTATATATATCTGAGATTGAGGAAATCAGACCATGAGATTGCGCGGCAGTTAAATATGTCCCTTGAAGAAACGAACGAAGGGATATCTGCGGTACGCAATGGATTGATTAAGTCAGGACAGCTTGATTTAATAGAAGACCCTAGGTTTATAT
>JACQXG010000020.1 GCA_016208905.1 Nitrospirota bacterium | reverse complement strand
TTATACACAGGGGCAGAAGAGACTTTACAGGGCAATGAATTTTATGCCCTTTCAGGAATTCATCCCGAAATTCAAGGAGACATATGCGAACTCTCCCAAGATAAAAGGCACTGCGGTTTTTCTCATACGCGATGTCAAAAGCATTCCTTCTTACATCACCCAGACCATGTTTTCTCACGGCATCATCTATGAAGACAATGTCTTTGTATCCATAGCAGGAAGGAACGACCCGTTCGGGATTACGGGTTTTTACAGGGATGATATGGCCTTCGGGCTCAGGTCCTTCGAGATTCAGTTCGGGTACATGGAGGTCATCACAGCGGATGATATCCTCAGGGAGGCGGGGATAGATGAGAGGGCGGTCTATTACGGGCTGGAGGACATATCCGCCAAAAGCATTTTCTGGAAGATGTTTTCGCTGATAAAGAGGGTATCGCCGACGTATATAAAATTCTATGAGTTCCCTCCGGATAAACTCCACGGGGTCATTACAAAGATAACGATGTAGATTTTAAAGTGACAAAGTGTCAGAGGCACAAAGGCACAGAGGGGAAAATGCTCTTCTTGCAAGTCACTGCTTTCTTCACTTTGTGCCTTTGTTCCTTTGTGCCTCAGTGCCTTTTCTTTTTCGCATTGACATAAGATACTTAAGCTCATCACTTCCGAGCAGATGCATAATACCGGCGTACATGGCGAGAAAGAGCACGATAACGCCGAACAGGATGCCGGCCTTTTCGGGTATTCTCCCTCCCTGTGTCCACATGTCCCCTTTAATTAAAAGCCAGCATATTATGCCTGTCGCAGCGGAGGCGATGGATATCTTGATGAAAGATGTGATTATGGCCCGTGCGTCGATCCGGCCGAGTTTCTTTTTTAACATAAAAAAGAGGATGCTGAAATTGATTGATGCGGCAGCTGCATTGGCAAGCGCCAGCCCGCTGTGTTTCATCGGCCCCATCAATAACAGGCTCAGGACAATGTTTGCGGTCATGGCTACAACTGCGATCTTCACGGGTGTTTTTGTGTCCTGCATGGAATAAAAACTCGCAGTCACTACTCTGACTCCAACTATTGCCCATATGCCAAGGGAGTAAAAGATCAGCGCCTCAGAAGTTCCGATCGTCGCGGCATAGTCCCATTTGCCCCTCTGAAAAAGTATGTTTACGACCGGTTCCCTTAGAAAGATGAGACCGGCCATCGACGGGACTGTTATAAAGAAAAGCAGCCTTAACGCAAACGAGAAATCTTCCCTTAATTTGTCGAAATCCCCTTTCACCGCATGCTCCGACAGGGTCGGCAGAATGGCCATTCCCATGGCGACCCCGAATATCCCGATAGGGAACTGTATCAGCCTCATTGAATAGAAAAGATAGGTAATGCTTCCGGACGGGAGATACGAAGCGAGGATGTTGCTTACAACAATATTGATCTGGCTCACTGACAGGGCAAGTGTAGCAGGGATGAGCAGGACAGCTATCTTTTTAAGGCCCGGATGGTTAAATGCCGTGTCAAAGCCGAGCGTGTATCCGTTTTTGAAAAACGCCGGGAGCTGAAAGGCAAACTGGACAAAACCCCCGACCATAACGCCTATAGCGGCAGCCATGATAGGCTCTCTGGTCCTTGATTCAAAAAAAACTATACTCAGGATAAGGACTATGTTAAGAACTGCAGGGGCAAGCGCCGGGAGGAAAAATACCTTTTTTGTATTCAACGCCCCCATTATCAATGCGGCAAGACTGATGAACAGGAGAAACGGGAACATTATCCTTGTCAAAAGCACTGTCATGGAAAACTGCCCCGGTTTACTCAGAAATCCCGGTGCGATGACTGTGACAATAGCAGGGGCGAATATGATGCCGAGAAGACATATTAAAGAGACGACGATGCTGATGAATGTAAATACTATCCTGACAAGCCGCCGCGCCTCTTCCTCTCCGTGTATTTCACGGTACTCGGTCAGGACAGGGATAAAGGCGGATGATATGGACCCTTCAGCAAAGAGCTCTCTTAACAGGTTAGGTATCCTGAATGCCGCGTAAAAGGTGTCGGTCAGTCCGCTGGCGCCGAAATACAGGGCAAAGATCATGTCCCTTATAAAGCCGAGTATGCGGCTGATAAAGGTGGCGAGGGACATTTTGCCGGCGGCCTTGGCTACTGTTTTTTTACGGTCCATTTAAATGGCTGTCCTCTGAATTATTATTAATAATTGCTTATGTTAACTGCGTTAATAGTATTCCAATATTATTGAAAAATGTAAATGACATGATGGGAATAAAAATAAGGATTTATTCTCTCAAATAGTCCTCTTAAATACCGTTATCGCGATAGTCATCATGACCAGAGTAAAGAACAAAAGGAAGACAATGTCATGCGAAACAGCGGCAAGGTCCGCTCCCTTGAAGAGTATGGACTTCAGCGCATCTACCGCATAGGCTTCGGGATTTATTTTGGCAAAGGTCTTTAACCATCCAGGAAAACTCGCAACAGGATATATGGCGCCGCTTGGAAAAAAGAGGATGACGTTAAGAAAGCCGCTTAGTATCCCCACGATCCTCGGGTGGTTTACCCTGCCGATGATGACAAACATCATGCTGAGCAATCCGAGAGTTGTCAGTGTTATTACAATAAATGTCGTGATCCAGCGGTCGATCTCTCCCGAAAAGGGAATGCCTGTTATAAGCATGCTTACGGTCAGGATAAAAAATGCGATCAGAGTAGTTATCAAAAGCCCGCTGATGATAAGGCCTGATACTATGTGCGCCTTGGATAGCGGTGTTAGCAAGTAGCTCTCATCGATGCCGAGAAATCTGTCCATGACAAGATTAAAGGCCCCTGTCGTCATTGCGCCGAGGAATATGGCCATAATTACAACTCCCGGGACAAGGGACTGATAATAATCGACCTTGCTGTAGAGGTTAATATCTCTCATGTGTATCTCGCCGCCAGTTTCCCTTATGGACACATATTCGGATCCGGAAGATCTGACAGCGCCTTCGACTGTGTTCCTTATCGTCTCGGACGATATGCCGTCCGTGTTATCAAGGAACAGGCCCACCGACGGCCTGCTTTTACGGGAGACCTTTTTGCTGAAGTCAGTGGGGATGATAAGCGCTGCCTTGTATTTTCCTTCCCGTACCCCGTTCAGGGCGTCCTGCTGGTCTTTCATATTTAATATTGTTATGGTCTCCGGTCCGGCGGCTGCGGCCCGCAGGTTTTCAACAATACGCGTTGCATAGGGGCCTGTGTCCTCATTTACCACAACAATAGGGAGCGCCTTTAATTTCCCCTGAAAGGAATTACCGATAATCACAAGGTAAATAAGAGGCATGAGGATGCTCATTGCAAGCACAACAGGGTTCCTTCTGAATTTCTTAAGGTCCCTTTCTATGACCGCGAGCAGTCTTGTCATTTCTCATCTCCCCCACTTACGGGGTATTCCTGCACCGACCAGAAAGTTGACCTTCTTTATCTCTTCTTCCCTGATGGATTTACCCGTATAGTGTATGAATACGTCCTCGAGGGACTGCTCGTGTAATGAAGCAGACAGCACTTTTGCCCCTGACAATCTTGCCTCATCAATGAGTCCGGGAAGGTTATTCGCCCCGTTGTCAACAGATACTCTTATCTTATTGTCTTCAACGCTGCTTTTGTGCACAAATGGGAGCTTCTCTATTTTTGCAATCATATCCTGAGAAATATTATCGACAGTCAGGACGATGCTGTCATTCCCTGGTATTCGGGACTTCAGATCATCAGGACTCCCGATCACTATGATCTTCCCTGAATCTATAATGGCCACCCTTTTACATAATTCTTCGGCCTCTTCCATATAATGCGTTGTAAGGAATATGGTCATCCTGTCGCCTTCCATCAACTTTTTCAGAAAGCCCCATATATTCTGTCTGCTCTGGGGGTCGAGCCCGATTGTGGGTTCATCCAGAAAAAGTAATTTAGGCCTGTGGACAAGCCCCCTTGCGATCTCAAGCCTTCTCCTCATGCCGCCGGAGTACGCGGCGACAAGGTCGTTCGCCCTTTGAGTGAGGCCGACCAATTCGAGCAGATACCCGATCCTCTCTTTTCTTTCCCTTGAGGGCATCCCGTAGAACCTGCCGTAGATGTCCATGTTCTCATACGCTGTGAGGTCCAGGTCGCTGGTCATGGCCTGGGGAACAACACCGATCTCACGCCTTACCCTTTCAGGATATCTTGCAACGTCACAGCATGCGACTACGGCGCCTCCGCTCGTGGGTTTCAGGAGCGTGGTAAGTATCCTTATCAGGGTTGTTTTCCCTGCCCCGTTGGGGCCGAGGAAGCCGAAGAAGTCACCCTCTGATACATTAAAGCTCACACTGTCCACGGCTGTAAGAGGGCCGAATTTTTTTGTCAGTTCTGCACCTCCGTGATCATCTACTTTTATTTTTACCCTGAAGGTCCTGATATCCTGTCTTCCCCGGACTACATCCCGCTGGGTGGCGAACTCGGCATATCTTCCGATTTCTGTAATCTTTCCCCTGATCACTTTATCCTGAGAGTGTTCAAGCATAATATTGACCTGTTTGTTCAGGGCTACTTCGCTGATCTGTGTTTCATCTATGTCTGTCCGGACATAAAGATTATTGAGGTCCACAATGGTCAGGACTGTTACGCCCGCGCTGACGGTTTCTCCCGCTTCAAATGATTTGAACACAACCGTACCGGATATAGGGGATGTTATCAATGTATCGTTAAATTTTGACTGGTGATACGACAAATTTGCCTCTGCCTCTTTGAGGCCTTTCTGCGCCGCGGTCAATTGACTGAGCGATGTATTGAGTTGCGCATCAGCGGATTTTCTCTTTGATTGTGCTGATGCATATTTTGCCTTTGACGACTCATGCAGCGCCTGAGAACTGTTATACCCGGCAAGGGCCTTTTCATAGGACTCCTGAGTAGCAATTTCCTCGGCAAAGAGAGACTTGGCCCTTTTCATCTCTCTTTCAGATTCTTCCATTTCGACTTTGGTCCTCTCGACTTCAGCTTCTGCATTCCTGATGTCCGCTTCAACACTCTGTATATTTGCCCCGGCATTTTCAATTGCCGACTCCGCGACCCTGATCTCAGCCCCGGCCCTGGCAACTCCGGCTTCCGCCTGTCTTATTGACGCTGCAAGCTCATCACTTTCCAGTTTAATAACAATAGTGCCCTGCGTTACGCTGTCGCCTTCATTGCAGCATATCTCCAGAATCCTGCCCGGCGCCTTTGAGGAAAGGTTTACCTCTGTCCCCTCCACTGTCCCTGAGGTGACAATAGAGGTCTCGTTGTTATCTCTCAGCCTGTAAAAGATTATTCCGATGATACTGATTAATACAATAGTAATTACGATAACAACGGCCTTTTTTCTCATTATGACTCTCCATTGTTAATCCAATGCACAACTGATATTACAAGGCGATTTATGATTTATTGTTATCATTATACAGTGTTTAGAGTGTAATATGAAAAAATTGCGGGTGGAGTTGCGGAGGCCGGGATTGCTGAAGATTACGGCGGAAGTATAAGAGTAGGTTAAAGCCGGGGGAGGTCAAATTTTAAAAATTCATAATAACTTTTTAAATTTGACCTCCACCGGCGTGAATGCAAATAATCTAGGCTAAAGACACTAGCTTTAGAATTCGCATCCTAATAACCCTTTCCTTTTTCCTTCATCGGCATTTCATGTTTCATTCCCATGCCGAGTGACTTGATATAAGCAATCATGTCCTTCATTTCCGGGGATTTCGGGTCAATCGCTTTGCCTTTATTGGCCGCGGTAATGCAAATGTTTATTGCTTCTTCCAGACTTTTGTAAGTTCCTGCGGGAGTCTCCCACTCCGTCATTCCTGTCATTCCAGACTTTTCCAGACCCTTACCGCCTGGATGACACGTATTGCATGACGTGCTGCCTCCGAAGGCTTTCGGGTCATTGAAAAGTGTTTTTCCCCGTTCTTCCGGAAGATGCCTGGATGCAAATGAAACTGAAAAGACCAGGCTTAAAGCTATTACGACAAACAAAGCTGTGTTAAAGACCTTCATTTTAATTCACCTCCTTTCATACTGATTTTCGCGAGCTTAATGATTAAGTGATGAGTTGTCACCTCCTGTAGTCCTGACCGGGAATTCTCGCGTCATCTTACTTGATAAATTAATTATCATCAGCAGCCATCTGATTACTATGATTTATATCATAAGTATGCATCCTGCGTGATATAATCAGCATAGAGAGATAAAAATGGAACCGATAACCTTTTTCATTTATGCATTCACTTCAATTTTTATAATTGTGAATCCGATCAGCGGCATTCTCACATTTATATCAGTAACAGAGGGAATGACTGAAGCGGAAAAAATGGACACTGCCAGACGCTCGGTCATTATCGCGTGCATCCTGGCGATTGTTTTTGCCTTTGCAGGTGAGGTCATCCTGATGTTGTTCAGTATAACAGTGGACAGCCTGCGGGTTGCAGGAGGCATCCTTCTTTTTCTGATCGCCATCGATATGCTGCATGGAAGGGTGTCCCGCGAGAGCGTAACACCGGAAGAGATAAAAGACGCTTCAAGGAGAGAGGATGTTTCCGTATTCCCGCTTGCGACCCCTCTGCTTACAGGGCCGGGGGCCATAACAACGATAATAGTGATTATCAGGACAGGCAAGACATGGGAGTTAAAAGTCATAACGCTCCTTGCCATTCTGTTGACCTTTATTCTGTCTTACTTCATTTTAAGGTTTGCGGACAAGATCAATAAAATACTCGGGATCACAGTATCTCTGGTAATAACCCGTATTATGGGATTGCTGCTGGGAGCTATTGCGGTCGATTTCATCGCAACAGGCATATTGAATATTTATAAGTCGTATTTTATAAATTAGCCCGACTTACTTCTTCCCCAGCTCCGCTTCGAGCGGAATAAGGACAATCTCAATTCTCCTGTTCTTTGCCTTTCCCTCTACTGTCTCATTGGAGTCAACCGGTCTGAATTCCGAGTAACCTGCTGCTATGAGAAATTTGGGATCAACGCCGTTCTCCTGGAGATATCTGACAACAGTGGTAGACCGCGCTGTTGAGAGCTCCCAGTTGCTCGGGAATTTCGCGATAAGACCGGCGCCGATCGGAACGTTGTCCGTATGCCCTTCTATCCGTATCTGCTTGTCAGTGACCTTCTTGAGTATCTCAGCCACCCTTACGAGTACCTGTTTCCCGGTCTTCTTTATATCAGCGCTGCCCGTATCAAACAGGATCTTATCAACCATGCTCAGGGTAAGTTTGTCCCGCAGCTGCGTGACCGCGATCTCCCCCTTCTTGATTTCGTCATTCAACTCAGAGACAAGGTTTCTGTAGGTATTCTTCAGTTCAGCAATGGCGCGGTCTTTCTCCTGAATGACGCTTAATTTTTCCTTTGAGAGGCTGGCGATGGCGCGTTCTTTTTCCTGAATGGCATTTAATTTTTCCTGCGAAAGCTCGGTGATGTTGTTATTCAGCTCTTTATTGGACGCAGACAATAGTTCTGCTTTCCGGCTGAGCTCTTCCTGGTCGGCTTTGAGCCGGGCCACATCGTCCTCCAGAGCTGACCGGGACGCATTCTCTTTCTTGAGGTTTTCCTGTGTCACCATCAGCATTTCTTCAAGATCAGATTGTGTCTTTTCAAGATCGGATTTTTTAGCTTCAAGTTTCTTGATGTCGTCAACACGGGCCTCATATTTCCCCGTCGTTACACAACCGGTCAAAAATACAATGCCCAATACTGCTGTCAATACGATTTTAATAAATTTCATCTCAACCTCCTTATGATGGGTTATTGGATATAATCAGTGTATTCTTTTTTTAACTCAGAAAAAGTATATCATGAAAGTTAAGCGGCTTCAATAGAGGGCCTTGTTAAAGAATTATTTTTTTACCATTGAGAATCAGTTCCTGTCAGAATTGCGGAAAATGCCTGCAAACAACTTTATAAGGATGATATTTCAAGAATTATTGATAGAAAGTGAGTATAACAAGCTAATTTTGTATTGTTTCTATGCGATGTTCTGATGCATTTTATTTACAAAAACCCTTTGATTTGGCAATATTGTAAGCTTCACATATTCCTAATTCACAGGCATATTGAAGATCAGGACAACCTTTGATTTTATTATCAAGTGTTGCATAAACAAGGCCTCTCATATTATATGCTTCTGCAAATTTAGGATTTATTTCTAATGCCTTGTCAAAGTCCGCAATAGCTTGCTGATTTTTATCAAGGATAAAGTATGATCTACCTCTATTATAAAAAGCCTCTGCATCTTTAGGATTTAATTCTATTGCCTTGTCAAAGTCTGCGATAGCTTGCTGATATTGGCCAAGTTTACCATAAGCAATACCTCGATAATAATATGTATCTGAATATTTAGGATTCAGTTCTATTGCCCTGTTATGGTCTGTGACTGCTATCAGTTCTATCGCTTTGTTAGAGTCTGTGATACATTGCTGATATTGGCCAAGCTCACAATAAACAATACTTCTATTATGAAATGCTGGTGCATACTCAGGATTCAGATCTATTGCTTTGTTATAGTCCGCCATAGCTTGCTGATTTTTACCAAGGATAAAGTATGATCTACCTCTATTACAAAAAGCCTCTGAATATTTAGGATTTAATTCTATTGCCATGCTATAGTCTGTGATAGCCTGCTGATATTGGCCTAGGTTGTCATAAACAAGCCCTCGGTTATTGTATGCCTCTGCATTGTTAGGATTCAGTTCTACTGCCTTGTTATAGTCTGTGATAGCTTGCTGATATTGGCCAAGGTGATAATAAGCAGCACCTCGGTTATTGTATGCATCTGCATAGTTGGGATTTAATTCTATTGCCTTGTTAGAGTCTGAGATACATTGCCGATATTGACCAAGTTTAGCATAAGTAAGGCCTCTATTATAAAATGCCACTGCATACTCAGGATTAAGTTCTATTGCTTTGTTATAGTTCTTGATAGCTTGCTGATATTGGCCAAGGTTGTCATAAGTAAGGCCTCGATTACTGTATGCCACTGCTAACTCAGGATTAAGTTCTATTGCTTTGTTATAGTCCTTGATAGCTTGCTGATATTGGCCAAGGTTGTCATAAGTAAGGCCTCGATTATTGTATGCATCTGCATTTTTAGGATTAAGTTCTATTGCTTTGTTATAGTCTGTTATAGCTTGCTGATATTTACTGAGGTCACAGTATGATGTGCCTCTATTATAAAATGCCACTGCTAACTCAGGATTCAGTTCTATTGCCTTGCTATAGTCTGTAATAGCTTGCTGATATTGGCCAAGCTCACCATAAACATTACCTCGATTATTGTATGCCTTTGCATTTTTAGGATTCAGTTCTATTGCCTTACTTAATGCATCTAATGCCTCATTATATTTCTTGTCTTTAAAAAGTGAATAAGCTTTCTGATACAAATCAGTTGCACTTAATTTGTTTATATTTTCATTGTAGAGTTCAATTTTTTGTGTTTCACCTTTGCCTTTTAATGCCTCAATTTCCTTTCTTAGTTTCTCGATTTCTTTTAAATATTCTGAAGCCGCTCTTATGGTATCTTCAAGTTCTTTAGTCTTATTTTTATCTTTACGAAGAGAGTCAACTGATTTGATCACCTCATCAGGATCAGCGACAATCCTTGCTTTAATGATATATGTCTGCCCATCCCATTTTTCATCAACAACTTCAGTTCTTACAATACCAGCGGTCAATGTAGTAATCTGGTCTTTTGTGAGTTCATGATTTTTCATCTCTGTAACGCTTTCAAGATATGTACCAAGCTCTTCCAGAAGAAGCCTTTTGACCTGCTCCAGCGATATTGCACGGCAGGAAAGCTTGCTGTCTGCCTCACTTGCCTGATATTTATATTCACGTTTAAACGTAACTTCTCCGGCAAAAGCAGTACTTACGCAAAGCAACAGTATAAGTAAATTTACAGATATGATTAATCTGATCATCTCGTTTCTTAGCCCTTTATTCTTTCTGCAGGATAATAAACTTACCTGTGCCGCCGAACCTGCTTTTTGATAGCGTGCATTCTTCTTGCCCTTACTAATGTCCATTTCAAGCATCTCCCGATCAACCCGCTTCTTACATTAACATCTCAAATCGCCATTACCCATATTCTTCTCAAATGACTGAGCGCGGTTGTTCACCCCGTGGCATAAAATAAATCACAGCCATTTCTTCTTTCTAAAATAAAACAGCATCCCAACCGCTACTATTACCATCAGAGCGAGGGCAAAGGGATACCCCAGATACCAGTTAAGCTCCGGCATGTTAAAGGGGCTCTTTTCGGAAT
>JACQXG010000064.1 GCA_016208905.1 Nitrospirota bacterium | reverse complement strand
AGAATCGGCCTGACTCAGAAAAACTGCAAGATAATGATATCGGCAAATCCCCATGTTGCAGACCTTATTTATGACGATGAGCGGGAGGGGATCGAGGCAATTGAAAGAGAACATGGATTCAAAATTATTGTTAAGGCCGATAAAAATTTTCACCAGGAATACTACGAAGTAGCAACGCTATAAAAACCGCTCAAACCGCTTAAGCAGCTCAAACGATTCAATCGGCTTGAGCGATTTAAGCGGCTTGAACAGCTTGAGCCATATTTAAGAAAAATGACTTTAGAAGAAAAATTCAATACGCTTCAAAACAGGCTGAAACAAATGGACCGCGTCATCATTGCCTTCTCAGGCGGTGTTGACAGCTCTTTCCTTTTAAAAGCCGCCTCTATGTCTGATCTCAAAGAAGTCCTCGCCGTTACAGGTCAGTCCGAAAGCATGCCGGAGGAAGAAGTCTCCTTTTCAAAAGAAATAGCAGGTTCTTTAAATGTAAGACACAGAATAATCTCAACGAATGAACTGAACGACAGAAACTATTTTAAGAATCCGCCTGACAGGTGCTATTACTGTAAAAAAGAACTCTTCAGCAAACTAAAGGAAATAGCAATTAAAGAAGATTTTTCATACATACTTGACGGCACTAACTCCGATGATGCTAAAGACCGGCGTCCTGGAAGACGCGCCGCCCAGGAGGAAGGCGTTCAAAGTCCCCTGCTTGATGCCGGCCTGAGTAAAGACGAAATCAGGGAACTTTCAAAGTCTCTCAGTCTTCCAACCTGGGATAAGCCTGCGACTCCCTGCCTTGCTTCACGTATTACATATGGACAGGAAATTACAGCAGAGTTGCTTAATAGAATTAATAAAGCCGAAACATTCATCAGAAAATTCGGGGTAAAAGAACTCAGGGTAAGAAATCAGTCTGAAACAGCAAGGATCGAAATACAGCCTGATGATTTCCATAAATTAATGAATGGCCCTGTTAGAAAGGAAATTGTGGATTATCTGAAATCTCTCGGCTTCAAATATATTACACTCGATTTGCAGGGCTTCAGGAGCGGAAGCGGGAATGAGTCAATCAATTAATATCACTGATGCCTCAAAATGTGTCCGGTGCGGAATCTGTAAAACTCTATGCCCGACCTATTTGACCACTCTTAATGAAACAATGGGTGCAAGGGGCAGGGTTGCAATGCTCGGAGAACTTGATATGAAGCGTCTTGCTCCATCCCGTGCGCTCGCTGACATGATATACAGCTGCATGCTCTGCGGCGCATGTAAAAATCTGTGTCCTGCCGGCATCAACATCCCCGAAGTTATTTATAATGGAAGGGCCGCACTGAAAAAATCCTTTGACAGGGGACGCCTTCTCAGGGGCGCCTTAAAACTATCAACATCAGGGCTTGATAATATATTCGCTGTATTAAGTGTCTGTCAGAAATTATTTTACGGGCACCTTTACAGGGCAGGGCTAATCGGATATGTGCCTGAAATAGCTTCAACCCCTTTTAAGAAAAGCCATCAGGTCTATAAAACAATAAATAAAACCGGCAGGATGGCAATCTTTGCCGGTTGCAGCGTTAACTATTTTTATCCAAACATCGGGGAGTCATTATCAAACATCCTGCTGTCAAAAGGATATGAAGTGGTTGTATTTAAAGGAGAGGTGTGCTGCGGGGCCCCGTTCAGATCATCGGGGCTCGAAGAGGAGGCCTTGAAGCTTGCTGAAAAAAATATTGAACATTTCAATAAAGTACGGGCTGAAGCAATCATAAGCATGTGCCCTACCTGCACTATGGTTATACGGGACCAATATCCCCGTCTGACCGGCGGCACTATCAATAATATTATGGACATCAATGAATTTCTTATCAGGTACGATATAACTGCAAACCTTGAAGTCGATCCAACTCTCGTTACGTATCATGATCCCTGCCACCTCAGTTACGGCCTCGGCATAAGAGATAAGCCGAGAGATATTCTTAAAAGAATAAAAGGGCTTGAATTTGTTGAAATGAGGCATGCCGATGAATGCTGCGGGTTTGGGGGTCTTTTCAGCATGCATTTCAAGGATGTCTCCAAAAGTATCGGCAGGAAGAAGATCGAGAACATATTACATTCAGAGGCAGATACAGTTATTACTTCCTGTCCCGGCTGCATTACGCAGTTAGAGGCTTTAAAGAGAGAGACAGGATCAGAATTCGAGATAAGGCATATTGTTGAAGTTATCGATGAGGCCATGCATGGATAATTTTTTGCAGTCTGCAATCAGCTCTCAGCCGTCAGTCAGAGACGCAAATCACTTTATCCCTGTCAAAAAAATTCTTTCAATTCCTGCTATAATAAACCGTCTTTAGAGTTTACCTGCCTGTGTCATTTCGACTATAGGGGGAAATCCGGGTATTTTTTACTCTTCATTATTTTTCTCTATGCCTGAATGACAACACGGAGAATTTAATTTATCTTGATATACAAAGGAGGTCTTTATGAAGTTCTTCATCGACACTGCGAATACCGGGGAAATCAAAGAGGCATGGGATATTGGTGTTATTGACGGCGTTACAACCAATCCTTCCCTTATAGCAAAAGAAAAAAAGGAGCCTGTAAAGCTGCTCAGGGAGATTTGCGGAATAGTTGACGGTCCGGTCAGCGCCGAGGTAGTCAGTCTTGACGCTGACGGAATGGTCAAAGAAGCCAAGACCCTGGCCAAAATTCATAAAAATATCGTAATAAAAATACCGATGACAACGGACGGGTTAAAGGCAACGAAGAAACTTACAGGCCTTAAGATAAAGACAAACGTTACCCTTATCTTTTCGGCCAACCAGGCCTTACTGGCTGCAAAGGCAGGCGCGACATATGTCAGTCCTTTTGTAGGAAGACTTGATGACATAAGCAGCTATGGCATGGAGCTCGTAAGTCAGATACTTGAAATCTATGATAACTACGGGTTTGAGACAGAAATTATAGTTGCAAGTGTCCGAAACCCTCTTCATGTACTGGATGCCGCAAGAATGGGCGCTCACGTAGCCACTATCCCGTTTAAAGTCATCGAGCAGCTTTCGAAACATCCGCTTACGGATATCGGCATTGAGAAGTTCCTGGCGGATTGGGAGAAGGTACCGAAATAGATTAAATGTGACTACTCAGGTGGATAGTTTGTAGGTGTTTAGGTAGATAGGTGAGAATAACCATGCAAGATCACACAAAACTCAGAGTAGCGGTCCTAACAGACTACAGTCTAAACAACCTGAGTAGTTACGATTAAATCTTAATTGAAGCTATGCCTATATACGAATATAATTGCAACGACTGCGCAGAGGATTTTGAAGAACTTGTTTCGGGTACAAATCCTGAAATTTCATGTCCTAAATGTAAATCAAAAAATATTCACAAGAAGTTCTCTCTCTTCGGTATGAGCGGGGTTGAAAAGCCTGTCACATCCTCCGGAGGATCTGGCTGCACATCGTGCAAAAAATCATCGTGCACTTCCTGCAGTTAAAATCCGGGGTGCCGGGCATGCAGCTTCCCGTATCCAACATCTTCAGGATTTATCGGGAAGATATACTGCTACAACAGGACTGTATCGAAATAACCCGGTTGCTGTATCAAAGGTCCTGACTTTGTTATACCCTTTTATTTTCTCTTCAATATGCCCCGGCAACACCTTAACATCCCGGTTAAAGACCACAACAATTGCTGAATTTCCCCCGGCCTCTTCGTTATCATGCATATAATATACCGGGTTGTTATATTCCCATGTGAACCGAAGGGGGGATGTTTCAATCCTCTCCAGGGGCAAAGAGGAATTTGAATCGTAACTATAATGAATGTCTTTTTCTGTATAAAGATCAATTATGGGAACTGCAACTGCAGAATTTACTGCCGACTCTATCGATTGTACAGTAAGGACCTCAACTTTTTCCGTATCAATGGAATTTATAAACTCTCCGGCCTTTTTGAGATTAACCATGCTTATAGCCTGTAAAAACGGCAGATATGCAAACATTGCCACTGCAAGCGAGACAGCTACAATACACGAAACAACATATTGTCTTACTTCCGGTTTATTTATCCTCTGTAATCCATATGAAGCCATTAGCGTAAGCATCGGGAACACTACTAAAACATAACGTGACCTTCTGATCTGAAGCAGGACTATCAGGACCACAAGCCATGATATTATCAGAAACTTTAAATCTTTCTTTTTGAAGGCCTCATAGATGGAGTATGCTGCTGCAATAGTAATAAATGGATGTATCTGGAACAAAAAAGTAGACACGAAACTCTCGCCCCAGCGTCTCAGTCCCGGAGCCTGATATTCGCGCAAGAATTTCATTTGGTCCATGATGACCTCATATTTGAGATAAACCACTATGCTGACCAATACTCCGGTAATCAGGACAACGGACATGCCGCGATAAATACAGTTGCGGAAACCTGGCGCCGCCTCTGGAGTTACCCCTTGCCCCTTGCCCCTTGCCCCTTGCCCCTGTCTCAAAAATACCATAAATACAACTCCAAGCACAGACAGCATAATCCAGGTCGAGTACTTGGCAAACACCGTACAGAATACGGCAATTGATGCAGCAACAATCCATACGCCGCCCTTTTGCAATGCCTTGATAAACGTATAAATTGAAAGCGTCACGAAAAACATTGCCGGCACATCAACCAGCATAAGAGGGGTCTGCGAAAAAATATACGGGATCCCCCAGAGAAGCGCTCCTGCAAAAAATCCCGTCTTTTCGTCCCATAGGGTCCTGCCGATCAGATAAGTAAATACAACTGTCATTGAAAAAATAACGGATGTGAACACCTGAATAAAGGCCCGCGCTTCGCCGAACAATTTGAAAATCAGGCCGTACAATAAAGGAACAAGGGGCAGGTCAGTCCACGCATTTATACACTTACCCCACTGGGAAATAAAGTGTCCGATACCGTATATCTCCAGGTGCTTGGCCTGTGTAAAATACCGCGAAGTATCGACAATAACCTCCGGAACTTTCCAGAATATGGCGCTGATTGCAAAAGAGATAAAGAATAGAAATGTTGAGGGCTTTTGACGGGTTATCGGGGAATTAAGAAGTACATAGATCAAAAATATCCCTATAATAATTAAAGGAATGAATTGGATTAACTCCACATGCGAGAATGCCCACTTCCAGCTTGTGAGCCTGTTGTCGTCAGTATGGCGGAAGATAAACAACAAAAGAAAAGCTGATAAAGTGCAAAGGCTGATTGAAAAAACATGCCACTTGTTTCTGTATAGTGATTCGGGCATCAGATAGTATACTACATAGAGTTATGAGTTAAGAGTTTGAATAGTAGGGGCAGGCCTGTGTGCCTGCCCAACTCAAGGGCAACCACATAGGGTTGCCCCTACAAGATTCCGGGGCAAGCCCGGAATAACAAAAATACGAAGATGGGACATTGCTGTTACAGATTTCAATAGTAGTCAGTTAGGAAATAAGGCAGAGTTACCAGGAGATTACTTTATCGTGGGAAAAGATATCATCGATAACAGCCTTATAAGAAATTTTCTTTTTTGAAAGCTCGATGACTTTGATTTCATTGTCCTTTGACTGGATATCAATGATTTGCCTGGTCAGATTTGTAACACTATCATTTATAATATGAAGTATCTTCATTCCTAATTCTCGTTTGGACCGGTCGTTCGGATTAAAGAACTATGACCCTGTCAGCCTCATGATTCATCGTGGCATTGTCATACTGGCTTCCACACACGATCTTATCACATATGCCTGTCTTGGAAATCCCGTTTTTCTGAGTCGTATAATCGCAAAAACTCATACTGATGCCGGAATTTTTACAAAGAGTTGTTACCTTAGGATTTGAAAGAAGCTTTACCCCGGCATCCATAAAAAAGACTATGACCTCATGACCTTTTGACAAGGCCGCTTTTGTCAACCCGATCAAATCTTTAGCGTGTCTGTCAGTGTTAACAAGAATACCGAGTTTCATTTCAGAAAAGAATGTCCACAGATTACACAGACTTCTCAGGATTAATAAAATTCTGCGGAAATCTGTGTAGTCTGCGGATTGAAGGTTTTTCTATTTCTCAAGTGGATTTTCTGTTCTGTTGCCCCACTCACCCCATGATCCTACATATACTTTAACATTCGGATAACCAAGAATATGTTTAACGAAAAAATAAGCGTTCGATGCTTTAATACCGGCCTGGCAATAAGTTATAACTTCCTTTGTTTTTGTAACTCCCTTTGACTCATAAAGCGCCTTTAAATCGGCAGCCGATTTAACGGTGCCGTCTGCATTGAAATTAGTCTTAAAGGAATCAAGGTCCAGAGCGCCCGGAATATGCCCTACCCTTGTGTTCTTATCATTATTGACTTCTCCCTTATATTCGCCTGTACCGCGGGCATCCACGAGAACGGCATTCGAATTCTTCAAACTGCTCAATACATGTGCAGCATCACTTCTGATAGATTCATTAGCAGCTGCTGCCTTATAATTGCCGGGGGCAGCTGGATTCATGCCTCCCTCAGTGGGAAGATTCTCTTTATTCCATTTTGCAAGTCCGCCATTTAGATAGCTGACATTCTTATGTCCAAAATATTCGATCAGCCAGAATGCTCCGAGGGTAAAAACATTATCACCCTTTGCTCCATATAACACCACATGATCAGCATTATTTATACCGAGCCTGTTCATCATGCCTTCAAACTGGGCCTTATCCGGTGCAGCGCTGCCGTTTCCGAGAGTACCCATCAGCGCGCCAATACCCATATAAACAGAACCCTTAATATGTTTCTTCGTGTATTCCTCCTTGTCTGAGGGCCAGTTATCTACAAATACTATCTTTACATTATTAAGATTGTCCGCGAGCCACTTGGTTTCTACAAGGGGACCTGCACTACTTGCAAAGGCATTTGAACATACTGCCAAGAGTGATACAGCAAAAAACAGCGCTACAAAACAGCTTATACTTCTTCTGCGTAAATACATATTCCCTCCTCTTTTATTTTAGCTCTTTGATATGAAATGTGTTAAGCGTGGTAATTGCCTAATGTTTTCTCCAATATTAAATAATACAACGTTGTTTTATGTCAAGAGATATAAGTAATATATATTTTATGAAAAAAAACATTTATATCATAACGCCGGAGACAGCCGCCCAAAGGCTTGACACGTTCATCTCTTTGAACAGTTATCTGACCCGCTCTTTTATACAAAAACTCATCAGGCAGGAATTGATAACCGTCAATTCGCGAAAGGAAAAACCCGGGTACAGGATTAAAGCAGATGATCTGATAGAAGTCAGCATCCCCGATCAGCCGGAAACTATACTCCTCCCGGAAGACATCCCACTGAATATTATATGGGAGGACGAATATATAATTGTCGTAAATAAACCACCGCACATAGTCATGTATCCGGCCGTGGGAAACAGAAGCGGAACGCTCATGAATGCCTTAATATCAAAATACAAAAAACTTTCCTCCATAGGCGCGCCGCTGCGGCCCGGAGTTGTTCATCGGCTGGATAAAGATACATCAGGGATAATAGTCATTGCCAGGGATGACGCTTCACATTACAACCTCGTTAATCAATTTAAAAACCGGGAAATTGAAAAACATTACCTGGCTCTCGTATCCGGCAGTCTGAAAGAGGAGCGCGGGGAAATAAAAACTTCTATCGGCAGGTCTGTTTCAGACAGGAAAAAAATGTCGACAATAACAAGATACGGGAAAGAGGCAATTACTCAGTTTGAAGTCATGGAAAGATTTCAGTCCGCAACTCTTGCAAAAACAAGAATTATAACCGGACGGACACACCAGATAAGGGTACATTTCGCATCAATAGGCAACCCGGTACTGGGAGATAAAACATACGGCAGGAAGACTTCGTTAAATGTCGGACACAAAACTATAAACATCAACCGTCAAATGCTCCATGCTTACAGCCTGAAACTGAAACACCCTGCCGGCAATGAGATAATGGAATTTTCAGCGCCCATACCGGATGATATGAAAGAGATACTTGAAGAATTAAATGAAAAATCCGGCGTTATCTGATCTTATATCCATCCACAGTCCAGTATTAAATTTACTCTTCACGTAGCATAATTCCGGCATTTCAGATCTTCACATCAAATTCCGATATATGGATTGTGCATAATATGAATGTGGTGAGAATAATCACATGAGCATCCCTCAAAACCGTCTTAACATATTAACAGCATGAATAAGAAACTCAAAATTATATTAATTCTGATACTGACGGTAATTATGGCCGGCCCCCTGCTTTTATTCGCACCGGCCGGTGATGTTTATGCATTCCATGAAGGAGGCGTAGGCTACTGCGAAGGCTGTCATGACCTGCATAATTCTTCAAAAGGCCAGGCCCAGGGGATAACGTCCGCTCCTCAATATATGTTAAGAGGTCCGGATCCAGGTTCAGTCTGCCTGCGATGCCATGCTGAAAGCGGCAAGTATTACAACGTGTTAAGCAGCGATGGTTCAATGTTCACATCCGGGGGGGACTTCTACTGGCTGAAAAAAACCTTCTCATCGAGTGTCAACGGTGAGTCTTATCGGAGTGAAGGTGATAAACACGGCCACAATGTTATTGCTGCTGATTATGGTTTAACTGAAGACCGGTTGGCTCTCTCAGCTCCTGGTGGTGTATATTCTTCTTCTGCAATGGGATGTATCAGCTGCCACAACCCGCATGGAAAGACAACTGAGAATCCCGGAGAGAGCAGAGCAATTTCAGTTTCAGGTTCCTACGGTGAAGTCGCCCCCCAGGGGACAGTAGCAGGTAATTACAGACTGCTGGGTGGAATTGGTTATTACGGTGAGAAGCTGAGAAACAGCCCTGCTTTTAATTATCCGGCTCCCATAGCTGTTGCCAGTTCAAGAGACTGGACAGAAACCGACTCTAATCACACGGCTTATGGTTCCGGCATGTCTGAATGGTGCGGGAATTGTCACTCTGACTTTCTGAACGGCGACAATAAACACCCGTCCGGCAACAATGCAAAACTGAGCAGTAAAATTATTTCAAACTACAATTCCTACAAAAAAACTGCCGACATTACCGGAGCGCAGAGAACTGCTTATATATCATTAGTCCCCTTTGAGCTTGGTATTACCGATAAGTCTCTTCTTGACCCGTCAAGCGCTTCAGGCCCCGATATTGGAAGAGGGAATGTCATGTGCCTGACCTGTCACAGGGCGCACGCCTCTGCTTTTCCCTTTATCGGCAGATGGGATTTTAAGGCAACATTCATTGCTGACTCACACCCCAAATCCGGTGACGCTGGCGTGTCCGGCAGCGATGTCCTGAACAGCTATTACGGCAGGAATATGGTTGCGCAGTTTGGTAAATACCAAAGACAGCTTTGTAATAAATGCCACATTCAGGACTAAGCGGCTGTTAAAAAAACCAACGTTCGTATCATTCGTCAGGCCCATCCGAGAAACAGGTGCAGTGCCCAATAACTGACCGCTGAGTGCTTATAGCTGAGAGCTATAATGGTTATTTGACCGATCGAATCGGTAATTTACGGGGAACAGGCTGATAAAAATAAAAACAGACACTGTGTTTTGAATTAAATCAATGAATTCAGATTGGCAAGATATTTGCTGTATTTATTAACAGGAGTGTAAAAAATGGCAACACTAACAAAAAATGAAATTATTGCTCAATTAGAAAGACTGGGGATAAATACCCTTGCTGAACTCGAATCTTATTTGAGTGAATACAAGCAGTATTGTATCCATTGCAACAGCAGTATGTTATCCATTAATTAATAATCTCAAATTAATCGTTACACGTATCGCATCCCTTCTTCCTGATATTAATTCCCTTCTATCTTTTTGTTCAGGACAGTAATCCCCCGGTTAATAAGACATTGCTTTGAAATTCAAAACTGTTCAGCCCCATCCACCACATAAATAAAGGGTCAGAAGTAGCAATCCAGGGAAATATCCCCGAAGTCATCAATAGAGGACCATGGAGATAAGGCCCCGCTTACAGCATCCCTTGCCCTTACCCTCCAGTACATCCACGAACAGCTTGACGAAAACGTAAAATCTGTTCCCGAAATCCAGCCTGATACTAATGCCGGGACACTGAAATTGTTCTGGAAAGCCACTTCAACATAATACTCTACAGGATCACCCTCCGGGTCAATAACAGCGACCCACTGAAGCATTATGTTCTGGAGCGCGCCCCCACTGTCAAAATCCGGTTCAGGGACCAGTGAAACAGCAGGGGGTGAACCGGGCGAAGTCACAATAAATATATCAGTCACCCATGCCGAAGTCAGCTGTATATCAGTGCGCACCGCGTCCCTGGCCCTTACTCTCCAGTGCCATGTGGCTGCGGTCTGAACAGTCACGTTCCAACTCGTCGATGTTATCCAGCCCGATCTATAGTTGGGGCTCTTGTAAGCCGGGTCATCATCTGCCTCAACATAATACTCTGTATAGGAAGGAGGGCCGGATACTGACGGGGCAGGGTACCATTCAAGCTGGACCAGCACGTCAATGGTACTTGCCACATCCGGCTCAGCTATTATTACCGGGGCAGTCTGCACTGAAGGCGCAGGGTAGTTGATCAGTTTGTCGATCTCGCCGGTATGGCAATCGTAACAATAAAGTGCCGCTCCATTCCAGATGGCCCCGGCGTGGCAGGCCCCGGCACAGAAACCATAACCATTGCCCGGCGCCCCTGCACTGTTATAGGAAAAATTAATGACCCACATACTATTGCTGGAGACCTCGATGCTTCCATTTGCATGGATGTTTCCCGCATGACATGTGTCACACGTAATCGGAAGCCATGACACTGCATGGTGCATAGAATTGATGTGCGTAAGATGGGTGCCGGTAGCCGGCGGATTTCCGTGGCAGGAATCGCAGGCAAGCGTACTGCTGCCCCATTGAGGATTTTTATAAGATGTCGGTCCGCTCGTACCAGTGCTGTTCTGCACATTGCTGTGACAGTATATATTGGAGCATTGTCCGTACGCGTCAAACATCGCAGTCGTGCCGTTATAACTGCCGCCGTTTACCCTGCTGTCATTATCAAATGCCACGTTTACCTGGCTGTCAGCATGCTTGTTCGTATACCCGGAATGACAGAGCGTACATGAAAGATTAAGGTCAGTGGCCGAGTCTCCTGTATGTTTCTCATGACTCCCAAGTGTAGGAGGGTCTGCGTTTGTTGCCAGATGACAGTCCCCGCAGCTTACGCTTGCAGCATCCCATGCGGGCGTCGTATTTACACCATTGCCCCACCTTGTTCCATTAAGCAGTTCCCCGTGGCAATAGATATTAGAACAGGTGTTTGATCCTGATCCCGGTTCCAGAACAGTTGTATTTGCTTCACTGCTGTCATAATGGGCCGTTGTCTGTCCATCGTATATGCCGCCCGTGTAGGCGCTGCCGAAAAGCGAAAAACCTATCGTTATATCCTCAGGAGCGCCGTCATTATGCTTGGGACCGGAGCCGGCGCTGTTATAATGACAATACTCACAAGGATATAATTTTATGTTCACATGCTTGTCATGAGCGCCTGCCGTCACTGAACCGGTGACCCCGGGATTATTGACTAATCCGTCGGGCCCTCCGGTTGCCGAATTAATTTTCGGGGGATAACCATGGCACACATCACAGCCCGCTCCCTTAAATCCATCTGAATGCTTATGGCATACCGTGCATTTTGCACCTGAATTATGCGCATGATTGCCTGAAGCATCGTTTCTGTGATAAACAGTTTGCGTGTGGCAGACTTCACAGACCCCGTCAAATGTCCCGTCACCATCCGCAAAGGAGTTTGTTCCGGTATTTTTAAAAAATTTGACCGTCCTGTTTCCGCTGTTAGGTGTGGTAATTGTGCTGTCAATAAGTTTTCCATAGACTATCGCGAAGGTATTACCAGCAGTCACCTTCGACAAATCCACCGGACTCCCGATAGTCAGTGTATCAGAACTGTTGCTTACAATCTTATATTTATATTTGATCTGTGCTGTATTTGGAATTACCACCAGCCCCTGATATTGATTTGTCGTCCAGCCGGCCCCGGTTTTAGTCAGTGTTGTCGCGGTAACATTTGTCGAAGAGTCCGAGTAAAGATAACCGGCGCTTCTGTATGTATCGGCCTGTTTTTGATAATGAGGGTTATGGCAGGTTTTACACTCTATTGACCAGTCTCCGTAACCGTTATCGATCTGAAGACTGGAGTGAGTCCTCACGAAAGGCGCCTCTATATCATTGTGGCAGCTCCAGCAAATAGGATTATACCAGACATCATCTATGTCCTGAGGATTATGTGCAACCCAATCCGGCAACAAACCGGGCTGGGTCGCGTATATAAAATGGCAGGCTTCACATCCAATGTAATTTCCGCCAAAATGAGGGTAATCGAGGGCATCGCCTTTTATTGCTGTCAGGCTTAATATCATGACTGTAATCAGCGATGCAATAATTGATTTATTATTGTTCATGTCTGAGTGGTTAGTCTCTCATTAGAAACACATAAGTCTTATGCAAACATCATGCCTCATAAAGACGATAACGGAACAAGTCATAAAATAAGGTTAAATACTGATCTGATTCCCGATTTAATTCAGGCATCTGGTAATTTAACCAATCTTATCAGCTTCCTTACTCATCGGGATTAATAAGGATACGACAAATTAAATTACAACTTCCCAATTATTATGTAAGCTTTATTAAATTACAACTTCCCAATTATTAATCATTATCCCTTCATGTATAATCCAGGCATATTCATTGCAGCCCGATGCTATAATTTTAAATTAATACTTCGTTATGAGGTCATGAATATGAAGCAGCTTATTCTGGGACTTATCTACCTGATGTTCTTCTTGTCAGGGGCCGCGGCCCTGATCTATGAAGTCGTATGGGTCCGTTCATTGAGCCTTGTGTTCGGCGGGACCCATCTGGCGGTCACTACCGTATTGTCCGTTTTCATGGGAGGGCTTGCGTTGGGCAGTTTATTAATAGGCAGGCGTGTTGATGCGATAAAAAATCCGTTAAGACTCTATGGATACCTTGAACTGGGCATCGCCCTGTTCGCTGTAATCTTCATTGTCCTGATGAATATTTATCCGTCCGTGTACATCTTCCTGGTACAGGGGAAGGAAAGTTCGACGCTCTATCTTTCGTTTATCCGTGTTTTGTTCGCATTTATTTCATTGATTGTCCCCGCGACCCTCATGGGTGGTACGCTTCCCGTGCTGACAAGGTTTGTTTCCGCAAAGTCTATGAAGCTCGGAACACATCTGTCTTTCCTGTATGGCTTTAATACCCTTGGGGCGGTGGCAGGGACCGCAGCCGCGGGTTTTTATCTCCTCCGCTTCTTTTCCCTGAGTGCAACGTTGAAGACTGCAATTGTAATGAATATCTTGATCGGCATTACGAGCATTGCGCTTCAAAAGAGGGCCGCCCTGCTTTTTAGCTCAGCAGAAAATATTCCCGGAAGTCCTGTGAAGGAAACGGCAGCCCCGCTTAAGACCGGGAACACCCTGCCCTTTAAACTGGTCCTGTGGGGAATAGGCGTGAGCTATTCCCGGAAGTCCTGTGAAGGAAACGGCAGCCCCGCTTAAGACCGGGAACACCCTGCCCTTTAAACTGGTCCTGTGGGGAATAGGCGTGAGCGGTTTTTGCGCGCTTGGGTATGAGGTTTTGTGGACGAGGATACTCACAGTTGTTGTCGGGGCGAGTGTTTATGGGTTCACTACCATGCTGGCCGCCTTTCTCACCGGTATTGCGTTGGGAAGCAAGGCACACGGCATTTTCACTATCATCTCCGGGGCAAAGGAAAAAGGGATTGAGCGTTCCATTTTCGGTTTCGGCGCGGTGCAGATCATTATCGGCCTTACAGCGCTCCTGGTCACGTTCTATATCCGTGACCTTCCTTCCGTCTCCATAACGCTCTGGGATTACTTGGGCAAAATGAACATAGGGCTTTTCGGGGTGAGGCAATGGACAAATCTCATCCTTGCATTTCTTTATATGGTTGTTCCTGCCTTTTTTATGGGGCTGGCTTTTCCCTTTGCAGGAAAGGTCCATTCAGAATACAGGAAACTGACAGGCAGCGCAGTCGGCGAGGTGCTTGCTTACAATACGACCGGGGCGATCCTGGGCTCGGCCCTGAGCGGATTTGTCCTTATTTATCTTTTCGGCATTGAGCGCTCTCTCCAGATGCTGACGGTCATAAACATGGGCTTCGGATTGCTCATAATGACAAGCCTCAGCAAACAGAGGTCGCTCTCTTGGGTGACAGTCGTGTTGACAGCGGGGCTGCTTTGCTTTATGTCGTTTAATACGACCGCCTTAAGGATGTGGGACATGAAGTACTTCGCTATCTTCAGGACCAATCAGCCTGAGGTCTTCAGCACGCCGGAGAAGGTCAGAGAGGCCCTCGATCATACAGATGTCCTTTATTATGCTGAGGGAATAGAATCAAGTGTGAGCTCAATTAAAATAAAAGGCGGGGTCCAGACGTTTCTGACAAATGGAAGGTCCGAGGCCTCAACACATCTTGCGGACCAGCAGACTCAGTACACGCTCGGCCACCTTCCCATGCTTTTGAATAAGGGACCAAAAAAAGTTCTGGTGGTCGCCCTTGGAAGCGGTATGACCCTCGGCGCAACTTCGGTGCACCCCTCAGTGGAGCAGGTCACCCTTGTTGAGATCGAACCCAAGGTCATCGGCATTGCGCGGACCTTTGGAGAATACAATCATCACGTGCTTGACAACCCTATGCTCAGGATCATATTCAACGACGGCAGAAACTTCCTGCTCACCACAAAGGAGAAATTCGACGTCATCACCGCTGACCCGATCCATCCCTGGTTCAGGGGCGCAGGCTATCTCTATACCACGGAATATTTCAAACTGGCCTCAGAGCATCTCAACGATGGCGGGGTGATGGGCCAATGGCTGCCCATTTATGAATTGACTGTTGATAATCTCAGATCGGTTGTAAAGACCTTCAACGAAAACTTCAGGTACACCATGATGTGGCTGAACCACAATGACGCCACACTTGTCGGAAGCAACTCTCCCATAATGCTTGATGAAGCAGAGCTTGGGCGGCGTATTTCCGCACGGGGGGTTTCTGAAGACCTCAAACGCATGATGATGTATCCGGCACGGGAGTTCCTCAGTTATTTTATATTGGGGCCGGACGGGATGAAGGCCTTCGGGAAAGACGGGACCATCAACACGGACGATAATTTATATCTTGAGTTTTCCGCGCCCTTATCAATCGGCAAGTTTTACCTCATGGAAGAAAATGCGGACAATATATCCCGTAATAGGGAGAGCATCCTGCCATATCTTGCTCCTGCAAAGGATGACAACGCAAGGCAGGAGCAGATAACTTACTGGCAGGCATGCGATAGGGCTGCAAGGGTGTATGACCCGGCGCATGCGCTTTCCCTCGGAGGAAAATTCGATGCCCCGGAATTCGGCCGGTTACTGGATGAACTTGATAATAATTATCCGTGGTATGCCCCGGGCCGGTTTTTGAAGAATGAATATCTTACAGAAATATCAAAAGAGCCGAGACTGCTTGAGGCAAGGTCATTTATAGTCCTGAACGAAAAGGGGGAAAGAACAGAGCTTCAGATCGCCGCAGTAATGAGCTCCATCAGTAGTGAGATGGCTGTTGTGGACTTTGTGGAAAGTAGTGCCCGGACTTTCTATGGGCAATTATACATCCCTGGCCGGAACACAGACGCATTCATCAGACATTTTGCGAGCGATGTCATGACCGCCATCAATGCTGCCTATCTCGAAGAAGCCGCTGCCCTGCCGCAGGGCATTCCACCGGCAGACCTCACTGTAAGCAGGATAAAAAATGTCATCAAAATGAAAGTGCAGGAGCAGGAAGCGGCCTTCAAGAGTAATCGTTAAGAATAAACAAGAGGAATTCTTTTAACAAATAATAAGAAAATACCCGGAGATACTTCATTGACTTTTGCAATACAATACACATATTGGTGAATTTACCAGACATTTTTTGTAATTTCACCAGCTGTCTCAAATAAATTTAATTATTCGTAAGCTTTTTGTAAATTACAACTTCCCGATTATTAATAATTATACCCTCACGGATGATCCTGGCATATTCATTGCAGTTCAGTAACTATAATTTTAATAATGTTTTGCTCTATGAATAATAAAATGAGGAGATATTTATGATCCTATTTCTTTTAGGACTTGTGATCGGGTCAATCTGCGGAGCGCTGATGTCGGCAATATTTTTGTCCGGAAAAACCAGAGAGGCGGCGTTTACAGAGGCTAATAGAGACAATTGAAAAGCCCGGGTCACTTTTTAAATAAGCCGGAAAGATTTAATTACTCCCGGAGGAAAACAGATATGAAAAAATACTGTGAAACAGAACTCCGGTATCGGGCCATATTTGAGCAGTCTCCTTATGGTATTCTGCTCATAGACGGCAGAGGTATTATAATGGACTTTAATGAAACGGCCCACCGTGATCTTGGCTACTCAAGAGAAGAATTTACCCATCTCCATATCTCTGATATCGATCCGTTCCAGACTCCGGAAGACATAGAGGAAAGCATCGGCAAAGTACTCGATAAAGGCAGCGCTGAATTCGAGGTAAAACATAAAACAAAAAACGGGGAAATCAGAGATGTCAGAGTTATTACACGAGTACTGGATTTGTCCGGGCATAAAGTTTTTCAAACAATATGGCATGACATCACGGAGCAGAAGCGGGCTGAGGAAATATTAAAGAGACACCGGGAACAGCTGGAAGAACTGGTAAATAACCGTACAGCTGAACTGTCAAGGGTCAATGGACAGCTTCAGCAGGACATCGCGGCGCGCAAGTCCGCTGAGCATGCAAGGGAAGAGGTCATCCATGAACTTCAGGAAGCGCTTGCCAAAATCAAGACTTTGAAGGGCCTGCTCCCCATTTGCGCCTGGTGCAAGAAGATACGGGAAACTTATATCAGAGAACATTCCAATGCATTGTTTACCCACGGAATATGTCCCGGCTGTTTAAAGAAAGTAAGCCCTGAAACTTACGAAGAAGTATTTAATAGTGCAACTGAATATAAAGAATAACGGCGACTGCCCACCTGCTTTCACAATAGAATTATTTTACAAGCAATAAATCTGCACCCTTTGATTATTCATGTCAGCAGCGAAGACCTCGCCATTGCCGTTTACCCTAATAATGCGGATGTTGGAATATTAATCAAACAGTTCCTGCTGCGGAAGATGATTATATAATGGGTGACTGACATTTCGAGTGAAACGAGAAATCTACAGCCATCAGCATACATAAAGATTTCTCCCGTTGGTCGAAATGACAAATAACTTGAAGCGATTATAACGTTGCTATCCTGCTCTTCCGGCAGGAACTAATTAGAGAAATATTTCGCTGATTGAATTACACTAAACTTTGAGAACAGCTTATGCATAACAAAATACTGACCTGTCTTTTTCTGATCATTGTTACCCTTACCGTTTACCGGCAGGTAAGCAATCATGAGTTCATTAATTACGATGACGGGGTATACATCACTGAAAATCCCTCCGTAAAAACGGGATTGACACAGGAAGGCATCATACGGGCCTTCACCACC
>JACQXG010000066.1 GCA_016208905.1 Nitrospirota bacterium | reverse complement strand
TTCCCCGCTCTACCGGAACAGGAAAAAATTGCCGGGGTGCTTTCAAAGATTCAGAAAGCGGTGGAGAACCAGGAAAAGATAGTGGCCGACCTGCGCGAGCTTAAAGCCGCTACAATAGCCAAGCTCTTCCGCGAAGGCCTCAGCGGGGAACCAATGAAAAACACAGAAATTGGCGAAATACCGAGAAGCTGGCACCCTTCTCAATTATCGGCAGTCTGTGCGGAAACCGAAACATTAAATCCAGCTAAAACCCCTGACCTGACAATAGAGTATGTTGATGTATCTTCTGTGTCCAGGGAAGAATGCCGGATAATTTCCAGCACTAAATATAAAGGGAAAGATGCTCCCGGACGGGCGCGGAAACTGGTTAAACACCGGGACGTGATATTCGCCACAGTAAGGCCTACGCTTCGTCGAGTGGCCCTCATTCCGAAGGAATTGGATAACCAGTTGGTCTCAACAGCATTTTGTGTAATCCGTGCAATAGAGCCCAAGGCATATCCTGAATTCCTCTATTATCTCGTATCCTCGCCTAGTTTCATCTCCAGAGTTGGACAACTTGAAAGAGGCGCCAATTATCCTGCGGTTACTGACACTAATGTGTTCTCTCAGGACATCCCTCTCCCGGGATATGAGGAGCAGCAGAAAATTGCTGACAAGCTGCTTGCAATAGACCAGACTTTGTCCTGCCATACTGCTAAAGCAAGGCTTTTTAAAAATATATTTACTTCAGCGCTTTCGAATCTAATGACAGGCAAGATTCGTATGCTGGAATAGAAAAGTGGACTCGGGGGTATTACATATGACCGTGCAAAATCTGAAGAGCTATATAACGAAAGTGAATATCGAAAACTTTAAATGTTTCGAGGGGCTTTTTAGTTTAGAGCTAAGCAAAGGTCTTAATATTTTGGTCGGGGACAATGAGTCCGGTAAGTCAACAATCCTTGAGGCGATTCATCTTGCTTTAACGGGGATGTTTAATGGCAGATACTTAAAGAATGAGCTTACCCACTATCTCTTTAACAAGAAAGTCGTAGACAAATATCTCTCAGATTTGAAGGCGGCAGGCGTAGGGGCTTCTGCGCCTATTCCCCCGAGTATTTCAATCGAAGTTTTTATTGCCGGTGACGACATTCCATCGCTGGAGGGGAATTGGAATAGTGAAAAGACAAAGGCGCTCGGGATAACATTAATAATTGCTTTTGACAAAAAGTATCAGACTGCGTATGAAGCCTTGGTTAAGAATGGAGATGTTAACACCCTCCCCATAGAATATTATGACGTTTCTTGGAAGTCTTTCTCTGATGACGGACTGACGCCAAAAACAATTCCATTAAAATCGGCATTGATTGATTCCTCTACTCATCGGTATCGTAACGGCTCAGATGTCTATATTTCCCAGATTGTCAAAGATTTCCTAGATACCGAAGATGTAGTCGCAATTTCGCAGGCGCACAGAAAATTGAAAGAAGGTTTTATGCAGGAGCTTTCAATTCAGGGAATTAACGCGAAAATCAAGGACTCTGCAAGTATTTCCAATAAAGAAGTGAAAATATCAGTGGATTTGTCCTCAAAGAATGCCTGGGAAAACACCTTGATGACATATCTGGACGATATCCCATTTCAGCATATAGGAAAAGGGGAACAGACGATTGTTAAGACAAAACTGTCCTTGGGCCATAAAAAATCTAAGGAGGCGAATATCCTTTTGCTTGAGGAGCCTGAAAACCATCTTTCGCACTCTAAACTCAACCAGTTGATACGGGAAATAAAAGATGGGAATCGTCAAAAACAAGTGATTATTTCAACGCATAGTAGTTTTGTGGCAAACAAGTTGGGATTAGAGAACATTATTCTTCTGCACAACCTGCAAACAATTAGATTTAACGATCTGGGGCCTGACACAAAAAATTTTTTTGAAAAGTTGGCGGGCTATGACACCTTGCGCCTGCTGCTGTGCAAAAAGGCGATTTTGGTTGAAGGCGATTCAGACGAGCTCGTTGTGCAAAAAGCGTACAGGGATAAGAATTCCGGGCATTTGCCAATTGAAGATGGGGTTGATGTGCTTTCCGTAGGGACAGCATTTCTTAGATTTTTAGAAATCGCACAAAAGCTTAAGAAACCAGCAGTTGTAGTTATAGATAATGACGGGGATGTGGATGTTGTGAAGGAAAAATATAAAGAATACCTTTCAGAGGCTGCGCTCACAAAGGACTATATAAAGATTTGTTTCGACGGCAAGGTTGAAGCTGGCACACTCCCCTCTTTCAATTACAATACACTTGAGCCCAAAATGGTCGGGGCTAATGGTTTGCAGGCAATGAATGATATTTTGGGAACCAAATATGGGAATTTGAATGAACTCCATGTATATATGCGGAACAATAAGACAGTGTGCGCGTTGAAGGTTTTTGATGCTTCGCAGGAGATAAAATATCCCGCTTATATTTTGGATGCAATAAATGCAAACTCTGATGGTAAAAAATAAGCTCATCATAGCAGCCGCTGGTTCTGGGAAAACCACTCATTTGGTTAATGAGGCTCTCAAAATCCAGAAAGGCGATGTTCTTATTACTACCTTTACGGAGGCGAATGAGGCCGAGATCTATAAGAAAATAATTGAAGCCAACAAATGTGTTCCCGGCAATGTGGCGATTCAAACTTGGTTCTCTTTCCTGATTCAACACGGGGCTCGCCCATTTAGAAAACATTTATACGAAGGAGACATTCAGGGGCTTAAATTGGAAGGAGGGCGATCGGCGCAAGGCGTCAAAGAGCTAGATATTAGGCGGCACTATTTTACGGAAAGTGGACGAATATATTCCGACAAACTCTCAAAGTTCGTCATAAAGTGCAATAAAACAAGTGCTGGAGCGGTTATAAATAGATTGTCTAGGATTTATTCACATATTTACATCGACGAGGCCCAGGATTTGGCCGGCTATGATTTGGAGTTTTTGAAATTGCTTTTTGCTAGTTGCATCAACATATTACTCGTCTGTGATCCACGGCAGGGCACTTTTTCGACAAATAATTCGGCAAGGAATAAGCAATATGCTAAATCAAAAATTCTTGAGTTTTTCGATGACAACTCTCTCAATATCGCCAAGGATGAGTCTTCTCTAGTTGTAAATTACCGGTGTGTGGCTGGAATCTGCGAATTTTCTGATAAGCTATTCCCCGATTTATGCAAAACGACCACGGGAAATATGAATAGTACCACGCATGATGGGGTCTTCCTGGTTAAGCCAAACGATGTGCCGCTGTATCTCCAAAAATATCACCCAATGCAATTGCGCTATAGTGTTGGTAGAGAGGTAAATCCAAATCATTCTGTAAGAAATCTTGGCGATTCAAAAGGCCTTACTTTTGATCATGTTTTAATCTATCCAACAAAACCATTTTCCGACTGGATTCAGAATAATGCTTTAGAACTCGCACCGACCAGTCGTGCGAAATACTATGTGGGCCTGACACGGGCTCGGTATAGCGTGGGAATAGTCTTTGACTACCATAGTCAAACAAATATTAAGGGAGTGCAAAAGTTTATTCCGTGAAAGTCATCTACTCATGAGAAAAGCTTCTAACTATGCCAAATCTTGACAACGAAAGAGCATTTCTCGTCGGCAGATATAGCAACTCATGGAGCAAGGGGCTTCGCTGTGATGTATATTTATCACTACAGCCCTACTGCCTTATGGCCCATTGCTCGTCGAGAAGAAGCCCTGTAGTGATAAGTCGTCCAAATCCAAGGTTAAGTATGCCGTGGATATCGGCTATGCGGAAGACCTGGGGGAGTTATGAAACATAAACTGCCGGTTAAAGTCGCGGGCGCAACAGTCGGGTCTGCGCGGTTCTCGGAATTGGTCGGCCGTCTGCAAAATATTATCAGACAATCGCGCCGGCAGGCTTTGCGCGCGGTGGATGTTGTTCAGGTGCGCACATGCTGGGGAATGGGGAGGCATATTGTGGAGTTTGAGCAGGGCGGCGCGGACCGGGCGCGATACGGCGCGCAACTCCTTGTCCGCCTTGCGCAACACCTGACCGCTGAATTCGGCCAAGGGTTTGATGAGCGCAACCTGCGCAACATGCGGTTATTTTTCCGGACATTTCCGATTTGGAACGCGCTGCGTTCCGAATTAAGCTGGACGCATTACCGATTATTGCTCCGCGTGGATGGATATTATGCCAAATCTTGACAACGAGAGAGCCACCGTGCAGAATCCCCTGGTTAAATACGCCGTGGATATCGGCTGGGTTTATTTGTCCCAGGACGAGGCGCTGACGCAGCGCCAGGGCGAGAGCGGCCTTTTCCTGTATGAAACCCTGCGCCGCAAGCTCATTGACCTGAACCCCGGCATAATAACCATTGATAATGCTGATGCCATAATAGGCCGGATAGAGAGCGTGCGCAACAACATAGAGGGCAATTGCGAGGTCCTCAAATGGCTGCGCGCCCAGAAATCGGTTTATGTGGAAAGCGAAAAACAGGAGCGCAATATCCGGCTGATTGATTATGCCTCA
>JACQXG010000050.1 GCA_016208905.1 Nitrospirota bacterium | reverse complement strand
TGGGCAAAGACCCTGTAAGGAAGCTGCCACGTGAGTTCAAAGGAACTCTGCCTGAGGGCTGTGACAAACCAGAAGTCTTTCTGCCCGGCACACTTGTGCTTCAATGCAGGGCCTATGAATCAGATCCGGAAATAGGTAGTAAAGTTGCAAATGAAGGTGGACTTGAAGACTGGCAGGTTGTTTTGCTCGTTGACAACAGCAGGGCCGCAACTGTAAGCATGAAGGAATTCCTGTGGACCTTTTTCACCCGGTTTGAGCCTGCTGGTGATATTTACGGCAAGAGGCATGAAAGCCGACGCTTCCATACGCGTATTCATGGGCCTGTGGTTTTTGACTGCCGGATGAAACCCTGGTACCCGCCCGTCCTTGAGGTGGATGAAGAAACAAGGGAAAAAGTCGATGGCAAAATAGGCGGGATAGTGCCTGCCAGGTGGTTGTAGCGCCGCTCTTATCTTGACACATGCGTCTTCATGATGTTAAATTTTGTGCTTGCAGGTGCAGATCGATGTGTCTGCACTCAGATTCAATTTAAAATATGAATGGGAGTGAACGCACAAGTTCCCCCCTGCTCTGGATATAAAATGGCTATTGATTATAAAGACACTTTAAATCTTCCAAACACAGCCTTCCCCATGAAGGCCAACCTTGCGCAAAAAGAGGTAGAACTTCTTGAGTTCTGGGACAAAAACCAGATTTACCGGAAGATGCAGAATAAGGATAAAACAAAAAGCTATATCCTGCATGACGGGCCTCCTTATGCCAATGGACATATCCATTTAGGCCACACACTTAATAAAGTAATAAAGGACATGATTGTTAAATTTAAAACCATGAAGGGCTATTATGCGCCCTATGTCCCTGGATGGGATTGTCACGGCCTGCCGATTGAACACCAGGTAGATAAAAATCTGGGTACTAAAAAAGAGAGCACATCCATACTCGAAAAGAGGAAGCTTTGCAGGGAGTATGCCGGGAAATTTGTTGACATCCAGAGAGAAGAATTTAAGAGACTCGGCGTGTTCGGCGATTGGGAAAAACCATATATAACTATGGATTATTCGTATGAGGCTTCTATCGTCAGGGAGTTCCACTCTTTCATGCAGAAGGGAAATGTATATAAAGGAAAGAAGCCTGTTCACTGGTGTCCGACATGTGTGACCGCACTTGCAGAGGCTGAGGTTGAATATGCTGATAAGGAATCCCCGTCTATTTATGTCAAGTTTAAGGTAATTGATCCAAAGGGTAAATTTACACCCGACTCAGCACTGGGAACATACTTTGTTATATGGACTACTACACCATGGACTTTGCCTGCAAACATGGCGCTGGCACTTCATCCCCAATTCATTTATCGTCACGTTAAAACTCCTGCCGGGGGGCTTATTATTGCGCAGGATTTGATAAAGGATTGCATGGGAAAAATCGGATACAAAGACGGTGATTACTCTGTCAGCGAAGGCGAATGGACAGGCAGCGAACTCGAAGGGGTCGTCTGCAAGCACCCCTGGATAGACAGGGAAGTGAAAACCATTGTGGGAGAGCATGTTACTCTTGAACAGGGTACCGGGGTAGTCCACACAGCCCCGGGTCATGGCGAGGAGGATTACGAGATAGGATTAAGATATGGATTAGACGTATATGCGCCAGTTGACACAAAGGGGCGTTTTACGGATGATGTTACTGGTTTTGCGGGTCAGTATGTATTTAAGGCAAATCAAGAAATAATTAATAAGCTTAAAGAGATAGGCGCATTGCTTGGTGATGCGCAACCGATATCACATTCCTATCCCCACTGCTGGAGATGTAAAAAACCTGTAATATTCAGAGCTACCGAGCAGTGGTTCATTTCTATGGAAAAGAATGATTTAAGAGGGGCTGCCCTTGAAAATATAAAAAGGACGGTCTGGATTCCCAAGTGGGGCATGGAGAGGATCCTGGGGATGGTGGAAAACAGGCCTGACTGGTGTATTTCGAGACAGAGGTCATGGGGAGTACCGATCACATTACTGCAATGCAATAAATGCAAAGAGGTGATAAACGATAGGGCAGTAATGGATATAATTGAAAAAGAAGTCGAGAAGGCCGGGGCAGACATCTGGTTTGAGAAAGAAGCAAACGAGTTAGTGCCGCCAGGCTATAAGTGTCCGAGGTGCAAATCGAGTGGATTCTCAAAGGAAATGGACATACTCGATGTATGGTTCGACTCTGGGGTAAGTCATGCTGCCGTAGTAGAGGCCGATCCAAGGCTCTTTAGTCCCGCAGATCTTTATCTGGAAGGAAGTGATCAGCATAGAGGGTGGTTCCAGAGTTCGCTCCTGGCGTCGGTAGGAACAAGGAACAGGGCGCCGTACAAGACTGTGCTCACTCATGGCTTTGTTGTTGATGGCCAGGGCAAGAAGATGTCTAAATCATTAGGCAATGTAATTGCCCCACGGGAGATCACAAACAAACAGGGCTCGGAGATATTGAGACTTTGGAGTTCTTCCGCGGATTACAGGGAAGATATGAGGATTTCAAATGAAATCATTTCCCGGCTGGTCGACGCATACAGAAAAATCAGGAATACGTGCAGATTTTTACTGGGAAATATATCTGATCTTGATGCGTCCATGACAAAACTTGACGATATTAATAAAGAGGATCTTCCTGAAATTGACAGGCTTGCGCTCAGCCTGCTTCAGGGTCTTGTAAAGAAAGTCACTAATTCATATGAAACTTTCGCATTTTATGAAGTCTATCACTCCATCTATCAATTCTGTATTATGGACATGAGCTCCTTTTATCTCGATATATTGAAAGACAGGCTTTATACATATAAGAAAGATTCGAAAGAAAGAAGAGCTGCCCAGATTGTATTGTGTAACATATTGATATCATTGACAAAAATGATAGCGCCTATACTATCCTTCACTGCAGAAGAGATATGGCGGCATATCCCCGGTGACAAAGAGGAAAGCGTATTCCTCTCTGATTTCCCTAAAGTAAATCCTGAATTCGTTGATAATGAACTCGAGAAGAAATGGGAGATGCTGTGGAAAATCCGTAATGAAGTTAACAAGGCATTAGAGATAAAACGCCAGGAGAAATTTATCGGCAATGCGCTTGAGGCAAGAGTTACTCTGTTTGTTGATGCAGCAGCAAAAGAGATCTTTGATGCTTACAGGTTCTTTCTGCCTACCCTGTTTATTGTTTCGGATGCTGAGGTACGTAATATATCAGATGCGCCTGAAACCGCCTATATAAACACAGAAATTGACAACACAGCCATTCTTGTTGAAAGGGCGGAGGGTAAAAAATGCCAAAGATGCTGGAACTGGAGTGTAAGCGTTGGCAATCATGACAGTCACCCCGAACTATGCCATAGATGTTACAACGTACTGACGGCATGAATAAAGGGGTCTTCATTGCAGTTATCTCTTCTATTATTATCTTTCTTGACTATCTTACCAAAAAGATAATTGTTGCAAAAATAATGCTTTATGAGAGTATTAATGTATTGCCCTTTCTGAATATTGTGCATGTTCAAAACAGGGGGGCTGCTTTTAGCATTTTATCCAATATGGGTAATAAATATTTTATCGGCATATACGTTATTGCTATTATTGCCATTGTAATATACCTGTCCAGGCTTACAAAAGGACTTGAACTTATTGCCCTTTCTTTAATACTTGGAGGGGCTGTTGGAAATCTGATCGACAGGATACTCATAGGTAAAGTCACTGATTTTATTGATGTATTTGTGGGAAGATGGCATTGGCCGGCATTTAATGTTGCGGATTCTGCTTTAACAATAGGTATCGTACTTTTTCTACTGGCAAATATTAAACAGGAGAAAGAGACTAAAGAAACCAAAGAATAGTGGTATAATTATTAGAGCAACGCAAGAGATAATAGAAAACTTTTTTTACTATTCTGTCATACATGTATGACTTTATTGCAAGCAGTTAAAAGACTCAAAGAACGTAGCTACTTGAAACAATATGAAAAACTCAATGAATAAAATAAATGTATCATGTGATATAAAGAGCAAGTCAAAGATCCAGAATTTGTGGAACAGACAGATTAATAAGATCAAACACGGTTGTTTTACATGTCCTCTATGCAGAGACTCCTTTACCGGAATTAAGGCCTTGGGGGCCCACCTTAAAGATCATTGTACGTGATAGAGCATCATGGTCAGCCGGCGGCTGATACAAGCGGAAGATAAGCCTTCGGATTTAAATCATATTTAGCGAGATTGCCTTTGATGAAATGGTGATACCCGGCAGCAGCTATCATAGCTGCATTATCAGTACACAAGTGCATTGAAGGCAGAAAAAGCTCAAATCCATCAATTGCTGCCCTGTGGTTCATTCTTTCCCTGAGGGTACGATTGGCAGATACACCACCTGACAGAACAACCCTTTTCACGTCTTCGACTTTTACGGCATCTGATATTCGATCGATAAGCACTTCTATGATTGCAGATTGAAAACTTGCAGATATGTCCTCTTTTCTTGACTCCGGATGTTTTTTTACATAATTCATAACGGAAGTCTTTAGCCCGCTAAAGCTAAAATCGCAACTGCCCGCCAGGTTAGCCCTTGGAAAAGTAATGGCCTGAGGATCACCTTTTAATGAAATAGTATCTATAATAGGTCCGCCGGGATAGCCAAATCCCAGTAGCTTTGCAACCTTGTCGTATGCCTCACCAGCAGCATCGTCCCTGGTACGTCCGATTTCCTTATACACGCCGAAATCATCAACCCTATATATACTAGTGTGTCCGCCTGATACAACAAGCGCAATAAACGGAAAATCCGGACTTGCCTCCAGAAATATTGCATGTATGTGCCCCTCCAGGTGATTTACCGCAACCAGGGTAATCTTATTTACAAACGATAGTGACTTGCCAAAACAAACACCTATAAGCAGTGATCCGATAAGTCCCGGTCCATTGGTAACGGCAATTGCGGTAATATCATTAAATGATATATTGGCCCTTTTCATTGACTCCGTTACCACTGGCCATATCAACTCAATATGTCTTCTGGATGCGAGCTCGGGAACTATCCCCCCGTATTTTTTGTGGATATCGTCCTGGCTTGAGACTACGTTTGAGATTATTTTCCTGCCATCCTCAACGATTGCAGCGGCAGTATCATCACAAGATGTGTCTATTCCTAAAATTAACATTTTTTCAACAATTAAACAGGCAAGGCAATTTAAAAGAAATTTATCATACCCCTTAGTAATTAGTCAATTTTGTAAAAAATAAGCGGGTTCCACGTGGAACACATATATTATGTGGATATCTTTAGGTTTTTATTAACAAAATTTAAACGGTAAGTTGTTAAGATAATGTAAACAGTTGTTAATATCTCTCTATGCCCGATATAGCGATAAAATGGTTAACAATTCCTATTAATCCAAAAAATGCAGATGCACATCACAACATCGCGGCACAGCATCCCACGCATTCTATCATACAGATCATGCAGATAAATTTCTTCTCACAATTTGTTCCATTAAGAAAGTTTATGATCAAAATGCTCTTTACAGGAGAGATATTTATGTTAAATTGGGTAGATCTTTCTTATTGATTTATTTTAGAATAAACAACTTGACCCTGAACTTTAGTAAATTATAATAAGAATAAATTAGCTTTTTTATTTCAGAAATTATTATGTTTTTACTTACTTTCTAAGGCATTAAAGGAAAATTTAATTTGAAACCACTTTGTGTTCTAATCTACCCAAAAACAGCAGAAATTGAGTTCTCCCATCCTGATGTTCCATATTCAATCCTTTTTATTGGGAGCTATCTTAAGGCAAATGGAGTAAAGGTTAAACTCTTCGATCAACGGATTTCGTCTAACAAAGAAATCCTTCAATTTATAGAGTCTAACCCAGTTACTTATGTTGGTCTCTCCACAATGACCGGTCCTCAAATTATTTTCGCAATGGATTTAAGCAAAAAAATTAAGCAGTTGACGCCGGAAATAAGAATCGTATGGGGAGGAATTCATGTCACTGTTGCCCCTGATTCAGTGCTGAAACATGATTTTATCGACTATATAGTTTATGGAGAAGGAGAAGTCTCACTTCTTGAACTAATACAAAATCCGGACAAAAAGTCAATCAAAGGGGTTCTCCGTCGCGATGACAGTACTGGAGATCTTATACCGAGAGAATTCATGGATATGAACACAATATCTCTTGATTGGTCGTTAATCGATCCCAAGTTATATATTTCAGTTCGCGATGGTCGGCGCTATATATCTTTTGTTACTTCCAGGGGGTGTTCATTCAAGTGTCAGTACTGCTATAACAGTGTTACAAAAAGCCGGTGGCGTTCATGGAATGTAGAAAAAATACGTGAGGAACTAGAAAAAATTCTGGAATTCGACATTTCATATATTTCTTTTATGGACGATAACCTTGCTGTTAATGTTAAATGGCTATCTGAAGTTTGTAATATTCTTGAAGAAAAAAAGATTCATTGGTATGGAGACATTCGTGCCAATGTTGTAACCTCTGAAAACATGGATCGTTTTAAGAATTGTACAATGGTGTTTATCGGCGCTGAATCCGGTTCACAGAGAGTCCTTGATGACATAGAAAAAAGAATTAAAGTTGAAGATATCTATAATGCTGCCAAGGTGCTGAATGAACGTAGCATGACAGGGACCTTCAGTTGGATAATCGGGTTTCCGCAGGAAACCATGGAAGATGTCATGGCTACAATCAATGCAGTAAGAACTGTTTCAAAAATAATGCCGCGTGCTGTGCAAAGACTTAAGATATTCTCTCCTTATCCGGGCTCGAATCTGTATAAAATGACGGTGGCGAAGGGATATCGTGGACCTGCAACTTTGGAAGAATGGGGAAAATTTACGCGTGAACACTGCGAGCTTCCGTACATCAAAAATCCGTGGTGGTATAAGTGCATCAGTTATGTAACATTTTTTAACTTTTACAGCCAAACCGAGATAATAGGTAGCATCGGAAGCAGCAAGCCGGTTTTCCGTCCAATTATAGCTATATATAAACTTTCTTCAATGTTCAGGTGGAAAAGGAATTTTTTTAGCTTTCCTCTGGAATTTATGATCTTGGACTTATTACGAAAAGTTTATATGAAAGTTATGAATTAATATATACTTGTTTGTTTTTGTTAATATGCTGTTGTGAAAGGTAGACTATACTCGATATGAAGACAAAAAGTATGGAAAATGTAACAACAAGAATCTATCTGCAGAAAACTATTTCAGCGTCAGAAAAATGATCATGATAGAACTATAGATATTTAATGGAAAAAAATAGAAAAGTATATTTGATAGCATATTTAGTTGTTATCTCTATGGTTGGGATAATATTAATTGTAATTTCATTATTACCATTTAAGGAAGTAAAGGCTTTATTCGATTTTTTTGCTATCGATGGGGACGTTAAAACGTTTTCGATGAAGCAAGTGATGTTACTAAGGTTTGCGGGTATATTTACATGTTTGGTCGGAGGATTAGTTTACATATTTAAAAATAAATTCCTTCAATATATGCCAGAATTTAAAATAGCTGATTTCCTGATGAATCCAAAAAATATTTTGGATTTTACATTTAATGTTATTAGAAATTTAAGGGAGGCGGCCAGAAAAGAAGATAAAATACATACTTATACTTTTATCTTGTTAATATTGCTGGCGATTTCAGTTAGGATTTTTTATCTGTTTAAGCCTATAGGCCCTGATGAAACGAATATTTTTGAGTCTCGTATATATCATTCACTTGGTTTACAGGGATTAATAAATCTGTTTACCGGATATCAGCTTGCAAGCGACCATATGTTTAATACTGTTCTATCGTATCTAACATTCAAGCTTCTTGGCAGTGAACAATCTATGTGGACTTATCGCTTGCCGGCATTGATTGCCGGCATACTCTTAGTGCCGGCAACGTACATAGTGGTACGTATTTTTTACAATAAGCACTCGGCACTCTTAGCTTCGGGTATGGTTGCAGCTTCATCATATCTGATTCGTTATTCAACGGAATCACGTGGATATTCTTTTATGTGTTTATTTTTCTTTCTTATCCTAGCACTTGGGGCTTATCTTAAGGAAAACAATAAGATAGCAGGCTGGCACTTATTCGCCATATTATCTGCCTTAGGTTTTTACACAATCCCTATTATGCTATACCCATATGGAATAGTTATCACTTGGCTCACATTGAGTACAATTGTTAAAGATATACATGATAACCGTAGTTACTTTATAAAAAACATCTTTATTTCAATAGTGATAACAGTTATTTTGACTTCATTATTATATAGCCCCATTGTTTTCTTTGGATATGGTTTTAAGGTTTTTTATTATTATTCTGCCATGAGCCCAGCAACCTTTGGTGAGTATATAAATAATTTTTGGGATAGACATGAACTAATATGGAATATTTGGAATAAAGATATACCTGATATAATTCTATATCTTTTGGTAGCAGGTTTTTTTATTTCAGTATTTTTTCATAAAAAACTAAGTGTTCATCGTTTCAATATTGCTCTGGCAGCGTGTATCTGGCTTATTCCTGTTATGCTATTTTCCAGAGTAGTCAGTCTTGAGCACAGACACTTGATATTCATATTCCCTTTATTTTTAGGTTTAGCATCATCTGGATTAACTTATATTTTCAGCCCGATAGAGAAAGTTTTCATACATTATAAACCTGCAATGTATTCTTTATTAGCCATAACTGTGTTTATCGTCTTGATAGCAAATACAGTTCAGTCAAAACCACATCATCTTGCCAATAAAAAGTTTTTTTTTGATGACAATAGCAAATATAATGATATGGTATATATCGCGGACTCTTTAAATTACCATCGATTATCGGAATTATATGGAATGAACCTGCATCCAGGAGTTTATGGACTGAGCGTGCCAGCAGACATATTTGGAAGGGCCTTACCACCAGAGAATTATATGGATTTATATAATATGCCCAAAACCTTAATCATCTTTAGATCTTCATTGAAAAACGATTTTTGGATGAGAAGCAAGGAACTACTCAAACGAAAATTTTTTTTTGGTGATTTTATTAACTCCGATCTTAAGTCGTATTTATCCAAGGATTCGCGGATTTGTCATAGCTTGTTTCTTATAAGCAATGAGTCTGTATCTGCCTTGGAAGATCTATTGAAAGACAAAGGATTATCCGTCTCTGACTATAGTGTTCCTGAATTAATTCATCGGTATCAATATGTAAACTTATATAAAATCACCAGGGAAAAGAATTGCATGAAATATAGCACGATGGAAAAAAAGGCTGTTAGCATGGCATACAACTGGAAAGCTTATATATTGAGGTACAGAGAAATTATGGGCCGATTGCCAGGGGATTCTAACAATGACGGTTTTATCGGTAATGCACCAGAGGAACAAACTCAAATTGCCTCCGCAGCCTCTGAAATGGCGGGTCTTGAAAATTTAGGGACCCCTCATGAAAATCCCTTGTCGATAGGGGAATATCGGTTCTGGGTGTATATTGGATACGACTCTACAGCAAATAACAATGTTATGGTAATATGTAAAACTGTTAACTGCGCAAAGAGTACTAACTTTACAAATGATGAACTAAAATTAATGGAGTCAATTGATATTGCATTTGACGGGAATTCAGATGCAGGCAAGGGGCAGTTCAGAGCATCGACCACGATTGAACTCATGCCGGATCTGTCAACTAAAGTTAATGATAGATATGCTCCGGCGGTTACAAAAGCTACTGTTATGGATAACATTTTATCAGGCTCGTCAACTAACTGGGCTACTTCCCATAGTTCTGCAGTCTGGTTTTTTACCATGCCATAATATATCTCTTCAGTACAAGTTGTAGAAGTTTGGAATGATGAAAAGCAAAACTTTGACATCCAGGGTGTCCAGTTAGAATATTGAGCATCCTTTCAGATATAGATCAGATGGTCTGGGAATTGAAAATCACCCATTTGAATGTCAGAAATCTAATGAAAAATCATCCCATAAAAAAGAAATCCAAACTGATTTATATTCATTATGAACTGACTGGTATAAAATAAATGCAGCTCTGTGCCAAAATATTTATTATTACTTTTAATTTCAGCATATTATGAAAAAAAGCTTATTGATACTTCTCATAGTTATCGCGGGTTATGCTACCCTCTGCCTTACTAAACACCAATACGTAAGATTAACAGCAGATTCCATGCTCTATTTCAGTATTGCTCAAAAATATTTGACTGGGGATTTTCAAAATGCGATAAATGGCTACTGGGGACCGCTTCTTGCTTGGTCATTAATGCCGTTCCTCTATTTAGGCGCTAGTGATGTATTTACCATAAACTCACTTAATCTAATGATCGGGATTTTGACTTTTATAGGCGCATGGAAGCTGGCTGGCAGACTTGAAGTAGCAGATAACATAATGGGCGTTCTTATGATCTGCCTGCTGCCAATCGTTCTGAAATTTTCATTGATCCAGCCAATGGATTTTCTCCTTGTATGTATTTTAATTTTCTATCTCGGAATTGTCTTTAAAAGCGATTATCAGCAACAAATCCATTCCGGCTTGATTTGTGGGATATTAGGATCTCTTGCGTATTTCACCAAGGCCTACGCGTTTCCGTTCTTCATCGTACACTTTTTTATCATGAACATACTGCATTACTTTAAAAGCACAGTGAAAAGTGACAGAAAAAAGGTATTGAGGAATGCCATTGCTGGATTCCTTCTGTTTTTCCTGATAAGTGGGGCATGGATCATGGCCATTAGTGATAAATACGGCCACGTTACCTTCTCAACAATGAGAGACACCAATTTTAACGCCCCAGGCCCTGACGATATAGGTGGTGGGCTTGAATTCGGCGTGCCGGTATTTTCGGAAGGGTTTTTTGCACCGCCGAATGAAACTGCCTTTGTCATCTGGGAAGACCCGAGTTATCTCAGGGGAAAGCCCTGGAGTGCGATGAAATCGTGGTATTACTTTAAACATTTTATAAGGCTCGTGCTAAAAAATGTTTCCGAAGGATTAAGGATACTAGAGGGATTTTCAACGCTCTCAACTGCAATAGTTATTTCGTATATATTGTTGCTGGTTGCGCAGCCGTTAAACACCTGGCTTCATAAGGGCGCTCTGCTCTTTCCTCTGTTTACCTTTATATTGTTTTCGGGCGGATATGTTATGTTCCACCTGGAGGAGAGATACTTATGGCTTTCTAATGTGCTGTTGTTGGTTATGGGGGGATATGTTCTTAATGTATTGCTCCAGAAAGATTTTTTCAATCATACTATAACGAAGGTTATTTTAATAACATTCTTTGTTATTTCTTTCATCTTTACCCCATCAAAATATGTCATACAGGCTGGCAGGGGGGGGATGGATAGTGATATGTATTATGTAAGTACTGATTTAACGAAACATAATATCAAAGGAAACATAGCATCCAATAGGGAATATGTTCCTGTTCATGACGCATGGCATAAAACCTTTCGTCTGACATACTGGTTGGACAGCAGGTATTTCGGACAACCCCCCATAGGCATCAGCGATATTGATTTGCAAAATGAACTTAATAAATATAACATTGATTATTATTTTTTCTGGGGTGAATCAAACTCCTTCCCACAATTTTTGTCTCAATATAATGAATTAACCAATAATGAAATACCCGGTTTGAAAGTATTTTCCCTGAAAGATAAAAAATAGATTCCTGCCCATCAAAGATATTAAATATGACCATTGAGCCTCTTGCAAAAGTCTTCTCTTTGTCACCTCGAACAAAGAGAGAGTTCCTTTAACCCAAAGAATGCAGACATTGAAAAATAAATTAATTAACTCGATGACAATAATAGAAATCATGCATGATGCTTTGAATTAAAGTATGCATGCTCCGATTAATGAATATTGCGTTTAAGGTATCGAAAATTAATTAATTTTCCAACATCTGCATTATTATAAAATGCATTTCCAAGGTTAACCCATTGATATCAAAAGATTTCTCCCGCTGGTCGAAATAAATAGACAGGTTTTTTTCATACTTATGCAAGAGGCTCCATTGTTTAAGATAAGAGAGTGATATAATGGTTAAAGGAAATATAAGCTATGAGCCACGTTCCAAGTCCGAGTTACAGCATAACAATCAGGATAGAAATAGAGAATCGCATCGGAATGTTTGCACAGATAGCATATGCTATCAGTAAATCAGGCGGCGATCTTGGATCTATCGATTTAGTAAGAGTTGAACCCGGGAAAATAATCAGGGACGTCACTGTCAATGCGCGCGATGAAAAACACGAAAAGGAAATCGTAAGGTCTGTCCACAACATCCCGGGAATAAAAGTCCGCCGCGTTATGGACCGTACTTTCACCGCTCATGAGGGGGGCAAAATAGAGATCACAAGCAGACTGCCGATCAGAGACAGCAGCGAGCTTTCAAAAGTATACACTCCGGGTGTTGCAAGGATATGCAGGGACATTCAGGGACATCGGGAACATGCTTATCGTTATACAATAAAGGGGAATTCGGTTGCAATTGTTACCGATGGAACTGCCGTGCTTGGTCTTGGCAACATAGGGCCAAACGCGGCAATGCCTGTCATGGAAGGCAAGGCCATGATCTTTAAAGAATTTGCAGGGATCAATGCCTTTCCTATTGCGCTGAATACAACAAACACAAATGAGATCATTCAGACGGTCAGGAACATTGCTCCTGCTTTTGGGGGAATAAACCTGGAAGATATTTCAGCGCCGAGGTGTTTTGAAATAGAGCAGAGATTAAGACAGTCTCTTGATGTTCCGGTTATCCACGATGACCAGCACGGGACAGCCGTTGTTGTCCTCGCAGCGCTCATAAATGTCTCGCGTCTGTTCAGAAGAGACATTAAAAAGCTGAAGGCAGTTATCTCCGGAGCCGGGGCTGCAGGCGCTGCAACGGCCTTAATGCTTGCGGCTTATGGCGTTAAAGATATTATTGTTTGTGATAGAACGGGCGCCATTTATGCCGGCAGAAAAGAACATATGGACAAATACAAAAATCTCCTTGCAAAAAAGACTAATCTGGGAAAAATAAAGGGGAGCATTTCTCATGCCTTGAAAGGGGCGAATGTTTTCATCGGCCTTTCAGGCCCTAATATCATATCAACGGACGATCTCAGGGGGATGTCAAAAAATCCTGTAGTTTTTGTCCTTGCGAATCCCGAGCCCGAGATTTCTCCTGAGGAAGCCCTTCCCCTGGCGAAAGTGCTTGCTACAGGCAGATCGGACTATCCTAATCAAATTAATAACATGCTCAGCTTTCCGGGGATTTTCAGGGGCCTGCTGGATGTTAAGGCGCGTGGCGTAAATGAGCAGATAAAATTTGCCGCGGCAGAAGCGATTGCTTACACAATCGGAGATGATGAACTGCATGAAGATTACATCATTCCGAGCATCTTTGATAAAAAAGTTGTATCTGCAGTAGCACAGTCAGTAGCCGGAGCGGCAAGAAAGACAGGGCTGGCGTCTTAGCTGCCGGTCAATGAATAATTCAACATGAAGCCAAAATTTCTTTTTATAAATCCATGGATTTATGATTTTGCTGCTGTAAATCTGTGGTCAAGGCCATTAGGACTGCTAAAGGTTGCCGAATACCTGAGCCAGTTTGATGTTGACCTGAGTTATATTGACTGCACGGATGTTTTCAAAACAAAAAGAAAGTACGGTGCAGGTAAATATCCACGTCAGATTGTTGATAAACCGGAAGCGCTGAAGTCCATACCCAGAAACTTTGCACGATATGGAATATCTATTGACGTATTCAAAGATAAATTACAAAGCCTGCTCCCCTTTGACATAGTATTTGTAACGTCGATAATGTCTTATTGGTATCCCGGTGTTCAAAAGGCCATAGAGATTATTAAGTCGCTGTCACCAGATACCCCTGTAATACTTGGCGGAATATATGCGACCCTTTATCACAGGCATGCTTCGGAGAATTCCGGAGCAGATCATATATTTAAGGGCAACGTCGGAGGATCTCAAGGTGAAAAAATAGAAACCATGATAGAGAATTGCGGGTGCGATTTAAAACAAATAAAGTCGTCCATGCCATATTATAAACTCGGCTTTTATGAAGACTATCCGTTTGCGCCTGTTATCACCAGCTCAGGCTGCCCGTATAGATGCACTTATTGTGCGTCATTTTCTCTTTTTAACGGGTTTGTTCAGCGTGAGACATATGATATTGTTAATGACATTAAAGAACTATACAATATGGGCGTCAGGGACTTCGCCTTTTACGATGACGCCCTTCTCATTAATGCTGATATTCACATGAAGGTCGTTCTGAGAGAAATTATAAAATCCGGTCTCAAGGTGAGGTTCCATTGTCCAAACGGTGTTCATGCCAGGTTTATTGATGATGAGCTTGCCTACCTAATGAAACAATCAGGTTTTTCAACATTGAGACTCAGCCTTGAGACTGTCAATAGCGAGAGACAGGTTCAAACAGGGGGAAAAGTTTCTACAGATATTTTCAGATTGGCGGTACAACATTTAAAGAGACATGGTTTTACAAAAGAACAAGTCGGAGTTTATCTTATGTACGGCCTGCCCGGACAGGGGCTAAAGGAAGTGGAAGAAGGAGTGGAATTTATAAAAAAGCTTGGTGTAAGAATTAACCTGACAGAATTCTCACCTCTCCCAGAGACCTCATGCTGGACCGAACTGACTGATAAAGGGATTATATCTGATAACATAGATCCTCTTCTGACAAACAATTCTGTTTTTTCTCTTCTCTATTCAGGCTACGATCTAACTGCACTTGAACAATTAAAACTCAATGTAAAGGAATATAATAATGTTCAGTAGTCCCGGTTTATCAGTATTACTAGAGCTGTTGTTATCTATTTTACAGAGGCAGCTTCTGACTGTTTATTTGTTGTCCCGCCAGCCACAGGTGCCGCAGATGTATTTTCAGCAGAACCTGCCTGATTTTTGGCTTCTTCAGCCGTAACTTTTGAGTTGGCTTCAGAGCTCCATACTGAGACTGGAAAACCGGATACGATTTCTCTGTACTTTGCCAGCGCCTTTTCTTTTTCTCCTGTGTCTTCATAATATCTGGCTTCAAGAATCAAGGCAGTATCTTTGAAAATACCGTCATCAACTCCGGCAAGCTTGCCAAGGGTATTGAGAGCTTTATCATTTTGATTTGTCATGAAATAGGCAGAGGAAAGCTTTTGATACACAAGCGGAAGTATTGCTTTATTGCTGCTGAATTTATCAGAAAACCTGCTGTATTCTTCTATTGCATTGTTATAATCTTTGAGATTGTAATAACAGTTCCCGGCATAATAAAGCGCTGAGGGAGTCGGTTTTAAATTAATGGATTTCTTATAAAGTTCAAGGGCTTTTTTCCATTTATCCTCATCAGACATGGATTTATCCGGCATTTCACCATAATAATATTTGTTGGCTTCCTTCTCAAGTGAATATGCCTTGTTCTTCATGGAAGATGAATAAATCGCAAATGATGCATATAAAATAACAATTGCTATAACTACAGAGGCAGTTATAATTACTTGTTTCTGTCTCTCCTTTATTTTATCCAGCGCCTCTAAGGCAGCGCTCTTAACCTCGTTTTCCTGAACTGGTTTTTTTCTGGCAGGTTTTCTCTTTATTATTTTAGGCATCTAATTCCTCCCGGCCTTATCTACAAGTTTTTGAGAATTTACAAAAATCGCATCAATATTTTCATCTGGAATACCGGCGGCACGCAAAATAAGTTCTGCGCGTTCGCGGCTGATCAAATCATCCGGGGCATGCGAATCGGTATTTATTACCATTGCTGCGCCTGTTATAAGGGCAATCCTTGCAACGTGACCGTTTGACAGGCTGTGTCCCCTCCTTGATGTAATCTCAAGTGCGACACCATTTTCTTTTGCGAGAGCCGCATCTTCAATGCTGATAAGTCCCGGATGGGACAGGATATCCGCACCGGCTTCGATAGCTGACCTGTTAGTCCCCGGTATTACAGGCTCTGCGATTGTTTCACCGTGGACGACTACTATTTTGGCCCCAAGATTCCTTGCCTGCGCTACAAGTTTTTCAATAAGCGCCGGGGGGACATGTGTTATTTCAGCTCCGGGAATAATTTTTAATTGAGAATATTGACTCAGCTCACAGGCTGCATCAACAATCCTCGGTATGATGAAATCCATATTTGACATATCCATATGATCCGTCAGAGCTATGGCCTTATAACCGGCAGCATATGCCCTTTGGACAAGCTCGGCTGGAAGCAGTTCTCCATCGCTGAAAAGCGTATGTGTATGCAAATCAATCATAACATTGTAACATACAGAAATTCCGGCTCAAAAGTCAAAGTCCGGTTTCAGAGCTTTTTTATTTTGACACGATAAAATCTTTTTAAGTATTATATTCAATCATGGGAAAAATAAGACTTACGCAAAAGGTAAAAGCAGGCGGCTGAGCTGCCAAGTTAGGTCCGGCGGACCTATCGGCGATACTGTCAGATGTATACAAGTGTAAAAACGGGGGAGTCGTCGTAGGCCCTGGTGATGACGCCGGAGTGTTCCGTTATAAAGACACTCTTATGGTTGAAACAGTAGACATAATTACGCCTATTGTCGACAACCCTTATACATTCGGGGCCATCTGTGCAGCCAATTCAGTAAGCGATGTCTTTGCAATGGGGGGTACTCCACTGACAGCTCTTGCTATTCTCGGATTTGCGACCTGCGATTTCGGTCCGCCTGTAATAAAGAAACTGCTCAGCGGAGCTATCGACAAGCTCCACGAGGCAGGAGCGTGCCTGATAGGAGGGCACAGCATTGAAGATAATGAGTTTAAGTTGGGCTTTGCAGTATCGGGAGTAGTCGATAAGAATAGCCTCTTAAAAGCCGGGGGGGCAAAGGCAGGAGATATTTTGGTACTGACCAAAAAACTCGGCACAGGCATCATTACTTCAGCGGTAAAAAAAGGCAAGGTCAAGCAAACATATTTAAATGAAGCGATTGATTCAATGCTTTCGCTGAATAAAACCGCATCAAAGGCCGCTGTTTCTGCAGGAGCAAGGGCCGCGACAGATGTTACGGGATTTGGTTTGCTCGGTCATGCGTTGAATATGGCCAGGGGCTCTAAAATCAGCCTGGCAATTCATGGAGAAAAAGTCCCTGTGATGAATAAAGTGAAAGGTCTCGCCGCAGCAGGCGCAGTGCCGAAGGGGGCCAGAAATAACCTGGAATATTGCAGCAGGAGCACGACTTTTTCTGACAATATAAGTGATGGTGACAAGTTGGTCTTGTCTGATCCCCAGACTTCAGGTGGTTTGCTTATAGCGCTCCCGCCTGAGGTCATAAAAAATTTCGACCGGAAAATGAAAAGGGCAAAGCATCCTTACTGGATTATCGGGGAAGTCGTCAAAGGCAGGGGCGGGATTATTGTAGAATAAATTATCCTCTAATCAGTCATCAAATAGACCAGCTAAATGGAAAATCAGCAAGAGAATGCAGCAATGATAAAAATGATAGCCGACCATATGGAAAACGGCTTCCTTGAAAATATCATCGACATGTTTAAACATGATAAAAGTTACTATCCCTTTATTGGTGAAATGCTCGGTGATGAAAGGATGGGGGTCAGGATCGGTACAGTGGCCCTTGTTGAAACGCTTAAGACAGAGGATATTGAAAATGTTCTGCTGGCCATTCCCGGGATTGCAAAGCTGTTGAAAGATTCAAATGCCACTATTCGCGGTGATGCCGCATATCTGCTCGGTATTATAGGACATGAAGATGCGCTGCCTTTTCTTGGGTATGCTCATAACGATGAGAATGACCATGTGAGAGAAGCCGTTGAAGAAGCTATAAAAGAAATAAAAGAGGGGGATGCAGAAGTTTAAGCTAAAGCCTCAGAGGGTTCGGTTGCTGCTTCCTGCGTAACTTCTTCCTGCGCAGCTTCGGCGGAGGATATGGCAGCCTCTTTCTCCGGATTCAGTATCCAGATTAATCCAAAAGCTTTTTCCTGATATATTTTTGCAAGACCAAGTCTGATAATCTCAAGCAGGGCAAGAAACGTCACAATTAAGGTGATTTTTGTAAAACCTTCTTTAAAGAGATCTTCAAACCGTACCCCTCTTTCTTTATCAACACGCTCAATAATATAATTTATTCTATCTGCTATCGTCAGGCTTTCTCTTGTAATTTCAACGGCCTGCTCAGGAGCTTTTTCCAGGAGCTTCTTAAAAGCGGATATCAGATCAAAGACATTTGCGTCAAAGAGTAATGGCTCCGGCTCAAACTCAAAATCGTTTTTATCAGGGACATTTCTTCTGAAAATGTCCTTCCAGATTTCCTCTCTTTTTCTTAACTGCAGAGAAGATTCTTTGTACGTCTGATATTCAAGAAGCCTCCGGACAAGTTCGGACCTCGGGTCTTCTGAGGGCTCCTCCTTTGCTTCCTCGTCAGGCGGCAGAAGCATCCTTGATTTTATATGTATAAGAGTTGCAGCCATTACAAGGAACTCACCGGCAATTTCAAGGTCGAGTTCTTTCATGAGTTCGATGTATCCGAGATATTGCTGGGTAATATTGACTATGGGGATATCGTAGATATCTATTTTGCTCTCTTTGATTAAATGAAGAAGGAGGTCAAGAGGGCCTTCAAAAACAGGCAATTTGAAGTGAATGCCGTTGCATGACTCTAAAACGATTTCAGAGTCATTCAGAGATACGTCAGCGTCCTTTAATTCTATCTGAGACTGTACTGTCCCTTCTAATACCTCCGGCATTAGATCATATTATATTATCTGCTGAAATTAATGCAAGCAAATATTGAGCATGAAGCAGATTATTTTAAGGTTTTATTTCATTCATCGCGTCTGGTATATAATATCCTCATGGTCGACATGATTAAAATAATTTCAATCCTGGCTGTTATTGTTTTGTTGCTCAAGCGGAAATGGAATCTTGGAGTTGTAATGGCGCTTTCATCCGTAATCCTTGCCTTGCTGTATCTGCTGACGCCCCTTGATTTCCTCAGAGCATGTTATACGGCGGCAACCGACAAGACAACAATCAATCTTATTGTTGCATTGACGCTAATCAGGATATTTGAAAGTGTCATGAGAAAGAGCGGGCTCATGCAGGAGATGATGGACTCCTTGAGGGGGATGGTCATTGACAGGAGGATTTTAATGGCGGCAATGCCCGCGCTTATCGGGCTCCTGCCGTCAATGGGCGGGGCGATGTTTTCCGCGCCGATGGTAGAAGAAGCGTCAAAAGGGATGAAAGTGTCCCCGGAAAAGAAGGCCTTTATCAATTACATGTTCCGCCACCCGTGGGAGTTTACACTGCCGCTTTATCCAGGGGTCGTACTTGCGTCAGCGATTACCTCACATTCCCTGCGGGAAATATTTCTTGCGAATCTGCCGTATGCGCTTTGTCTCGTAATAGGCGGTACGCTCTGGGGTTTAAAAGGTGTCGGGGTGCACAAGGAGGGTTTCAAGAAAATATCCACAGCCGGACTTTTGAGCTTTCTGCCTTTGGCGCTGATCCTGGTTATGGTTATAGCATTTCATCTTAACCTTTCACTCAGTATGGGGGTCGTAATTATCGGTTTATTTATTGTCCAGCGTTATTCGTTTAATAAGATTTATCAGAGTTTAAAAGAGGGCCTCTCGTGGGAGATATTATTAATAATTCTCGGCGTAATGACCTTTAAGGCCATTCTTACCAGCTCAGGAGCAGTAACTAATATAGGTAATTTCTTCACGGCAAATAATATTCCTGTCCTGCCGGTTCTGTTTTTCCTCCCGTTCATTTACGGCCTGCTTACCGGGCTCACCGTCGGGTTTGTCGGAGGCACGTTCCCCATTCTTCTCGGACTTGAAAATGTAAATCACATCGGCGCCGTGTCCTTTGCCTTTGCCTCCGGCTATGTCGGTGTACTATTATCGCCGGTCCACCTCTGCCTTGTGCTGACAAGGGAATATTTCGGAGCGGCTATGTCGGGGATATACGATAAGACCGTCAGGGTATGCATTCTCATAATGCTCGTTGCGCTGGCGGAGTATTTTATTATGGGCCGGTATTGATTAATTGACTTTTTTCAGGAAGTTTATATAATTAAACATTCTCTGTTTGCTCAATGTGTTATGTATTAAAAGCAGCTATGAGAATTTTACCGGGGGACATGAATGGTTTTGTTTAAACACTTATCAAAGATTATTTCCATAATACTTGTCAGCGGCATTTTTTCTATTTACTTTTCTGAAGTAGATAACTGATAATTTTTATCAGTTATCTGATGGCAGCATAAAAATGAGGGGATGTAGGGACACAAATGGCAAGGCTTGAAGATTTAACACGTGGAGCTGCTATTAAAGGAATCCTCCCGGAGTCTCTTGTAACAGTTGTTGATGTCCAATGGCATGGCTCTGCGGTAATAGAACTTACATATAAAGACGCTTCCGGTCGTCTTGGGCACGAATTGCTCTATCGAGATCGTGAAGCTGCTATTGAGGTTGTTTCTGCAGGAAGGCCGTGGAGCTTTGACGGCGATGGAAACCTGTTGAGGCTGGTTTCAGAGGCCCACAGGATTCGCCTTGCCTATCTATTTGATCCTTTACTTGCCGTTCACACATCATTAATAGATCCTCTTCCCCATCAGATTACGGCTGTTTATGGCGAACTGCTCACGAGACAGCCTCTGCGCTTTCTTCTCGCTGATGACCCTGGCGCCGGGAAGACTATTATGGCCGGCCTGCTCATCAAAGAACTTCTGATCAGGGGCGATCTGCACAAGTGCCTTATCGTCTGCCCTGGTAACCTTGCTGAGCAGTGGCAGGATGAGCTTGACCGTCGTTTTGATCTTCCCTTTGAGATCATGACAAATGACAAGATAGAGTCGGCGCGCACCGGGAACTGGTTTCTTGAAAACCCTCTCGCAATCTGCCGTCTCGACAAACTGAGCAGGGATGAGGACATTCAGGCCAAGCTTGAACAGACAGACTGGGACCTTATTATATGTGACGAAGCCCATAAGATGTCGGCAACCTACTTCAGCGGGGAAATCAAATACACAAAGCGCTACAGATTAGGTCAGCTTCTTTCGCGGACCACGCGCAATTTCCTCCTGATGACTGCGACCCCGCACAACGGCAAAGAAGAGGATTTTCAGCTATTCATGGCCTTGCTCGACGGCGACCGCTTTGAAGGTAAATTCCGCGACGGTGTTCACGTGACCGATACCTCAGACATCATGCGGCGACTTGTAAAAGAGAAGCTGCTCAAGTTTGACGGTACTCCGCTTTTCCCTGAGCGTCTTGCATATACTGTGAATTACCAGCTCTCAGATGAAGAAGCTCACCTGTACAAGCAGGTCACTGACTATGTCAGGAATGAGTTTGACAGGGCAGATAAACTCGAAAGTGAAGGGCGCAAAGGGACAGTAGGCTTTGCTCTGACAATCCTACAGCGCCGACTTGCCTCTTCACCCGAAGCGATCTACCAGTCTATAAGAAGACGCCGTGAACGGCTCGAAGCACGTCTCAGGGAAGAAAAGCTTCTCAAGCGTGGTGCAGAAGCTCGCATAGCAGAGGCTCCCACGCTTTCAACAGATGACCTTGAGGATATCGAGGATGCCCCGGATATCGAAATTGAGAACACTGAAGAAGAGGTTGTTGATCAGGCAACCGCTGCCCGGACTATCACAGAGCTTGAAGCTGAGATCGCCACCCTCAAAAATCTGGAAGTTCTTGCGCTCAATGTCAAGAGATCAGGCACGGACAAAAAATGGGAAGAACTCTCAAGGCTCCTTCAGAATAATGCAGAGATGTCCGGTCCAAACGGCCATCGGCGTAAGCTTATCATCTTTACCGAGCACCGCGACACGCTGAACTATTTGACAGAGCGTATCCGCGCACTGCTCGGACGCTTTGATGCAGTTGTAAATATTCAGGGCAACATGGGCCGGGAGGAACGCAAGAAGTCTCAGGAGTCATTCACGCAGGACAAAGAAGTGCAGATCCTTGTTGCCACAGATGCAGCTGGTGAGGGAATCAACCTGCAACGGGCCCACCTAATGGTGAATTATGACCTCCCATGGAATCCGAACCGGCTTGAACAGAGGTTCGGACGTATCCACAGGATCGGGCAGACTGAAGTGTGTCACCTCTGGAACCTTGTTGCTGCTGAGACCAGAGAGGGAGATGTTTTCACCCGCCTCTTCGAAAAGATCGAGGTGGAGCGCAGGGCTTTAGGCGGACAGGTATTTGACATCTTAGGCAAGGTCACCTTTGAAAACCGCTCTCTCAGGGAACTCTTGATTGAAGCTATCCGATATGGTGACAGGCCTGATGTCCGCGCGAAGATCACGCAGGTTGTGGACAGTGCCCTTGACCATGAGCGGTTGCGCCGGCTCGTTGAAGAACGCGCACTTGCCCGTGACTCTATGGACGCAAGCCGTGTCCGCCAGATCAGGGAAGATATGGAAAGGGCAGACGCCAGACGCTTACAGCCGCACTTTATAGAAGCGTTTTTCATAGAAGCCTTCAAACTCCTGGGCGGGAGCATCCGGGAGCGTGAAAACAGAAGATACGAAATAACCCACGTACCTTCTGTTATTCGAAGCAGGGACAGGCTGATCGGCAGAAGAGAGCCGGTCTTGGCGCGGTATGAACGGATCACCTTTGAAAAGGACCTTATAGGTATTCCAGGAAAGCCGTTGGCCGCTTTCGTATGTCCCGGACATCCTCTGTTGGACTCTACTATCGATCTCATTCTGGAGCGGTATCGTGACCTCCTGAAGCGGGGATCAGTGCTTGTCGATCCGGTCGCTCAGGGTGACGACATAAGGGCCCTTTTTTATCTTGAACACGGAATACAGGATGCCCGAACCGACCGCTTCGGAAATCGCCGTGTCATGTCACGGGAGATGCACTTTGTCGAGATTGACAAGCACGGGCAGACCCGTATGGCAGGCTATGCACCGTATCTCGATTACCGGCCTCTCACCGCCGAAGAACATAAGCAGATAGGAACTTTACTTGAGCAGGACTGGTTGACAGCCGACCTTGAGTCCAGTGCGCTCTCATTTGCCATTTCTGAGCTTGTGCCACGTCATTTTGAAGCAGTAAAAAGTAACAAAGAAGAGCTTGTGATGAAAACCATTGCTGCAGTGAAAGACAGACTTACAAAGGAAATCAATTACTGGGACCACCGGGCCAATGAGCTGAAGACCCAGGAATTCGCCGGAAAGGTCAATGCCAGGATTAACTCAGCCAAGGCCCGTCAGAGGGCGGACGAGCTTGAAGTTCGCCTGCAGAAACGGCTGGAAGAGCTTGAGCAGGAGCGCAGACTTTCTCCGTTGCCGCCTGTGGCAATAGGCGGTGCGCTTATTGTCCCAGCCGGGCTGCTCAATCGGTTGAGAGGTGAACCGGCGGCAGAAGCAGACACATTCGCGCATGAGACTGCGAGGGTCGAGAAGATAGCGATGGAGGCGATAATGGAGCTTGAGCAGAAGCTTGGATATGAACCGCGTGATGTGAGCGCCGAGAAATGTGGTTACGATATTGAATCGAGAATCCCTGAAAAAGGATGTCTCCGTTTTATCGAGGTTAAGGGCAGGGTCTCCGGAGCGAAGACGGTCACTATTACCAAGAATGAGATACTGACTGCTCTGAATAAGCCGGATGACTTTATTCTTGCAATAGTAGAAGTGGACGGAGACACTGGCAATCCTAGATATATCAGGTGTCCTTTCAAACGTGAACCTGACTTCGGTGTTACCAGCGTTAATTATGATCTGAACGAGCTTCTGGCAAAGGCTGAGGATTTTAATATCGATGGAGGTGCTGCATGAAAGCAACGCGGGGATATCTCAAGGGTATTGATACAACAGTTGAAATGGAAAACAGTGAGATGACCAATATGAACGAAATGACCAGTGAACTTGAGAATGTAGGTTCTCCGCTTGAGATAGGTAATATCCTTTTCAAAGATTCGAGGGATATAACTCAAGATGAAGCTACTGCAATGCACACTTATTGCAATAGGAAATACAAAAAAGCCTAAGAACAGCGATAACTTTAGAAGATGCTATTGGAAAAGCCCTCAGTTAATTAGTACCGAGTACTCTCCTCTTTTACTCCCTAAAACTCAAGAGTACAAAAGGTTTTATTCGCATTTCTTAATCTGCCCGTTTGTGTTAAATTATAGCTCAAAGTTAAACCCCTGGGGATAGATCCGATATGACAGACAAAGAGCATATCAAGAAAGAACTAAAAAAGCTTTTCAGAAGCATGGATTTTATCAGCACGAAGTTTCTTTCAGATGAAAAGGCCGCCGGAAAGGACTTTCAGATGTATTTCAACATCTATCAACAACTCGGTCTCGCCTGGGAATTTCTTGGCCGGCAGTGCAAGCACTGGGACGGGTATAAGAAGACGAAAGAGAAGAAAGAAGTATGCAGGATATGCGGGAAAGTGAAAAGGATTAGCAGAGGCGAAGTAAATCATTGCAACCATAAGCAATCAGATAAGCATAAAGGATGAAAGGCAGCGCTCTTAACCTGCTGATATTATATCGATACTGATTTTAGTTTTGGGGATTTAAAGTTTAATCCTCCCCAAACATTTTGGTGCAATAAATAGAACTTATTGTAATTTAATAGAATTATTTGGGTATTGTTTTGGTGAGTTTGGGGTAATGCATAATTTAAAACCAAAGGTAATTGGACATTAAATGGAGAATAAAAGAGTAAAGAAAAAGCTCATCGAAGTTGCGCTGCCGATAGAGGCGATAAGTTGTGGACCAGCAATGTTGCTACCCAAAACAGGAGAAAGGCCGTGATTCATTATCTGCCTACAATTAGAAGTAATAAAGATGGGTTTGACCATCTTGCCGAACTCGCTGCTGAAACCAACGAGTTATTTAATAGCCGCCTTGAGGTGGATTTCTCCCGGTGCGGATTCTTCGAGGCCAACATGGCTGCCCCACTTTCAGCCGTTTTGACCAGAGTTGCGGCTGACAGATTCAACAAGATCGAAATCGTGAATGTTCCATCGCCAATTCAAAATATTCTCTGTAAGAATCGCTTTCTCGTTACCTATGGGTACGAACGTGTTTCTGACGTTAATCAAACAGCCTTACCGCTCAAACGCATACAGCTTTCGGACGACGGCCTGTTTGCGGCCTATCTCAGTCGGTATATGAATGGTAAAGGCATTCCACGAATGACCCAGGCTATGGATAAACGATTCAGACAGAGTGTATTTGAAATATTCCAGAACTCCGTTATCCACTCTGAGTCACTACTTGGTATTTTTGTTTGCGGACAATTTTATCCTCAACTGCAGCGTCTTGACCTGACAGTAGCCGATGCAGGTATCGGCATTAGAAATACTGTCCGCCGGTATTTACGTCAAAGGATATCATCTGTTGATGCAATTAAATGGGCCATCGAGGCACGAAACACTACCAAGACCGGCCCGCAGCCTGGCGGGGTCGGACTGAAGTTTTTGATAGATTTTATTGAATTAAATAAAGGTAAAATTCAAATCGCCTCGCGTTTTGGCTTTTTTGAGTATAATAATGGGGCCCAAAAATTCTCGAAGCTGACTGCCGACTTTCCGGGCACAGTAGTTAATCTGGAAGTCAATACAAGTGACACCAGCACTTATTGTTTGAGCTCCGAGATTTCACCTGAAAATATTTTTTAACACGATAGGAGGACTGCTTGTGAACAACGAAATTATTGTACGGGTTTATGATATTGTCGGAGGCCCTCTCTGTGTTTCCGCCGATGATGGACAGAAAGTATATGATAAGATCGCACCGCTTCTGCGTGACGGTCAAAAGGTAGCTTTGTCATTCTTTCAAGTGAAGACCATGATCTCTGCGTTTCTCAATGCAGCAGTGGGTCAACTTTACAGTGAGTTTACAGAGGACCAAATTCGCGAACGGATTTTGGTAAAGGATATTGACCCGGAAGACCTTGAACTACTCAAGCGTGTTGTTGACAATGCAAAAGTCTATTTCCGGAATCGGGAAAAGTTTGATGAGGCATGGAAGGAGGAAGTGGGCGATGAAGAATAAGGCGCACGATCTTGCGACCTACCACTTTTCGAATAGCGAAAAACTGCTCCTTGATGCCAATGTATGGCTTTATCTCTTCCCTGCTCCTTCCGACATACTGCCCCGTTATGTGACAAAGTACTCTGCTGCCTTCAAGCAGATGCTCAGTGCGGGCGCGGGCCTTGCCCTGGACGCTCTTGTCCTCAGTGAATATCTCAATCGTTATTGCCGTATCGAATGGAGCGCGCTGCATAAGACCGCATACCCTAAGTTCAAGGCTTTTCGTCAATCGCCTGTTTATGCCACGGTCTTTTTGTCGAGACCTGCCGTCAGAACGGATGGAAGTTCGTCACGAATGACGGAGACTTTACAAATGGCGGCATAGATATCCTTACGTCAAATCCAAAGTTGCTGAGTGCCTGCCCGTGACAAAGCCAATCCGTAAAAAACTCATTGAAGTAGCCCTACCACTCGAAGCTATAAACAAGGCCAGCGCTCGGGAGAAGTCTATACGGCATGGGCATCCGAGCACGTTGCATCTGTGGTGGGCGCGGCGGCCGCTTGCGGCGGCGCGGGCGGTGATCTTCAGCCAGATGGTCGATGATCCTTCGTCGTATCCTGATCTGTTTCCTACCGAGAAGAAACAGGAGAAGGAGCGGCAGAGGCTTTTCAAGATTATTGAAGACCTTGTCCTGTGGGAGAATACAACCAACGAGGAAGTGCTTCAACGGGCGAGAGAGGAAATATGGCAGAGCTGGAGGCGTGAATGTGCTGAGAATATCGGCCATCCACGCGCTAAAGAACTGTTTGACCGTTACAAGCTGCCGGCTTTCCACGATCCGTTCGCTGGTGGTGGAGCGTTGCCGCTTGAAGCACAGCGGCTGGGGCTTGAGGCCTATGCAAGTGATCTGAACCCTGTCGCGGTGCTCATTAACAAGGCGATGATCGAGATACCCCCGAAGTTTGCAGGAAAGCCGCCGGTGAATCCGGAGACACGGAAGGATAAAACACTGTTTGCCCGTGAATGGAAAGGCGCACAGGGGCTTGC
>JACQXG010000049.1 GCA_016208905.1 Nitrospirota bacterium | reverse complement strand
GCGTAGGATCAAAGGGCAAGCTGCGCCTTAATTCAATAGAGCACAGAAAGGTCCTTCTTAAAGGGGCGCGCTGGGTGGTTGAGCAGGGGTTTGGAGACAAAGCAGACCTGGAGCATACCGAATCAGATGGATGTATCGAGGGCGCAGACCCTGATCTTATCAGCGACAAGGCATATGAGCGGGGAAGCGCGCAGCTCGGCACATTGGGTTCGGGGAACCATTTTGCGGAGATACAGTACATTGATGAAATATACGATGAAGAAGCCGCCGGCAGTCTCGGCCTTTTCATTGACCAGATCAATGTAATGATCCACACAGGTTCACGTGGATTCGGACATCAGGTTTGTACAGACTATCTTGAAGTAATGCAGAAGGCCGCGCATAAATACGGTATTGAGCTGCCTGACAGGGAACTCGCTTGCGCGCCCTTTGACAGCCCCGAGGCAAGGAATTATCTGGCTGCCATGAGGGCCGCCGCAAATTACGCGTGGGCCAACAGACAGTTCATTATGCACTGGGTAAAGGAGTCTTTTATGAACGTCCTCGGCGCCGGGCCAAGGGATGTAGGGATGGGCCTCATATACGATGTCGCGCATAATATTGCCAAGGTTGAGGAACATATTGTCGACGGCATAAAGAGGAAACTCATTGTCCACCGCAAAGGAGCGACACGGGCCTTTGCCCCGGGACATGCCGAGCTGCCGGGGGTATATAAACATCTAGGTCAACCTGTTATAATACCGGGTGATATGGGAAGGGCTTCATATGTACTTCTCGGAACTGATCAAGGGATGCGGGAGTCCTTCGGCTCCACCTGCCACGGCGCGGGCAGGGCGATGTCAAGAAACCAGGCCATGAGAGCGGCCAAGGGACGCGCGATCTGGAGAGAAATGGAAGACCTGGGTATAATCGTGAGGGCCACCGGAAGAAGCACCCTGGCAGAGGAGATGCCGGAGGCCTATAAAGATGTATCAGCAGTAGTTAATGTAGTCCATAATGCGGGACTTTCAAAAAAAGTCGCAAGGCTCAGACCTTTGGGAGTGATAAAGGGGTAATTTGAAAAACAGGAAACTCAAAATAGGGAGAATCCCTTATGCAAATCTGTTCCCCATATTCCACTATCTTGATAATCATTGTGATCATTCAGAGTACACCTTCATCAAAGGCGTCCCTTCAAAGCTTAACAGGATGCTGCGGTCCGGAGAGCTGGATATCAGTCCCTCTTCTTCGATAGAATTTTTAAGGAATAAAAACAAGTACCGTATCCTGCCGTGGCTGTCTGTAAGTTCCAGCGGCCCCATAAGAAGCATACTGTTGTTTTCTTCTGTCCCGATAGAGGCCCTTGGAGGACAAACAATAGCCGTATCTTCAGATTCTGAAACCTCGGCAGCCCTTTTAAAAGTGGTCCTCAAAGAGTTCTATTCGTTAAATTGCAGGTTTAAACAGACAGGCCTTCGCAGCGTTAAAAACATACTTGCATCCGTATCTGCAGTCCTCCATATCGGTGATACTGCAATGGTAGAAGCGAAGAAGCTTGAATTAAGAGTTAAGAGTCAGGAGTTAGAAAAATCTAAACTCATAACTCATAACCCTGAACTCTATATTTATGATCTTGGCGAAATATGGGACAAGCAGACAGGACTTCCTTTTGTATATGCCCTCTGGGTCGTAAGAAAGAAGGCGCTTTCCGAGAAAAGTGGCCTTGTCAGCAAACTGTCTTCTGATCTGATCAATGCAAAAGAATATGCAAATAATAAGTTGTCCTTAATAGCAGGGGAAGCGCCTCAAAGAAAATGGATCAGCGAGAAGGAACTTGTTAAGTACTGGAAGATCATATCGTATGACTTTACAGAAAAACACATGGAAGGATTAAGATTGTTTGAGAAGTATGCCCTTAAAAAATAGGACTGGCATACTCATCTGAAAGACTAAGCAAAATCAGGGAATATCTTTACCTCAAGAGGATTACCGTTTTCAAGTCTTTGTACAGCAGTAAGTATTCCTCCTTCCACATATGAGAGTTTAAATTTACCAAATCCTTTTCTGACAACACGCATCGCATCAGAAGGACACCCGGCTTCACATCCGGCAACGCCGCGGACCATTCTCAGGATTAATATGTCCAGTTCGTATGGAGAAAGATCGATTCCGTTATTGTTTCCGAAATTTATTATATCTTCCATCACATCTGTGACATTAAACTTGAATGGATTCTGCACACTAATTGAACATGAATTTCCGTTTATGCTTATATCAATGTCCATTTACAACCCCCATAGCATGTTTTTTTAAAAGACAGGAAACTTATCTATAATAACAAATCCGGAGCATAGAATTGATGCCTCATCCATAATATTATTTACAATATAAGCCCCTGCTCCTTTAAATAGGTCTGAAGCTCCCTCAGCGCCCTTCCCCTGTGGCTCATGGAGCTTTTCTCCTCATCGCTCATTTCGCCGAATGTCCTGTTATGCCCCTCCGGGTAAAAGACCGGGTCATATCCAAATCCCTTTACCCCTATGGGCTCTGTCCCTATCCTGCCTTCAACATGTCCCATAAATGTTTTTATACCGCTTCGGGTAGCCAGAGCTATACAACATACAAACCGTGCCCCCCTTTTTTCATCAGGAACGTCTTTCATCTCTCTTAACAGCTTTTCAAGATTGGCCCAGTCGTCGGTGACTTCCCCTGCATACCTTGCGGAAAATACACCTGGAGCTCCGTCAAGCGCGTCTACCTCCAACCCTGAGTCATCAGCAACTGCCGTTATCCCGGAACATTCATATATATACGCGGCCTTTTTTACGGCATTGGCTTCAAAAGTGGCCCCGTCCTCTTCAACTTCTTCACAATGCCGGAATTCATCAGGCGTGTGGATATTTACAGCAGCATCCTTTCCCGTAAAACCACAGGCCTCTATTATGTTTTTTAATTCCCCAATCTTTTTTTTGTTTCGCGAAGCAAGAATAATGTCCATAATATTATCTCCACAGGATATAAGGGCGGGTTTGAAACCCGCCCCTACAATTTTAATTTCGATGCAAGCTTTATTGCTTCAAGCATGCTCGATGGATTCGCCATGTTCTTCCACGCGATGTCAAACGCGGTCCCGTGGTCAGGAGAGGTCCTTATGATTGGAAGCCCGACTGTGACATTCACCCCTGTATCAAAGGCGAGCATTTTAAAAGGGACCAGCCCCTGATCGTGGTACATGGAGACAATAATATCAAATTCGCCGTTATATGCCTTGTGAAAAATGACATCCGGTGGATACGGTCCTGAAACGGAAAGCCCCGCAGACTGGGCTTTTTTGACTGCAGGGAGTATCGACTTCATCTCCTCTTTACCCATAATACCGGATTCTCCTGCATGCGGGTTAAGTCCTGCCACGGCAACATGCGGTTTGTCCATGCCAAGCATCTTTGCCCCGGTCTCTGCAAGCACTATCGTTTCAAATACCAGTTTAGTATTGATTCTCTTTGGAACGTCTTTCAGAGGTATATGGATTGTACAGAGTATCACTTTCAATTTATCGCTTACAAACATCATTGCAAACCTGTTCGTGTCTGTTAGCTCTGCCAGAAGCTCGGTATGCCCCGGCCAGGGATGCCCCGCCATCTTGAGCGATTCCTTGGATATTGGGGCTGTGACAATCGCATCGACCTCCTTTTTCATTGCAAGCTCGACGGACTTTTTTATATATTTGACAAAGGCCCTGCCCGCGTTTTTAGACGGGACATTTTTCTTGAAGGATGAACGGGACTTGATGTCGAGCGCTTCTATGATTCCGATTTCCGGTCTTGAGTCGGAAATACCGGAAATCGATCTGATTTGCAGGGGAAGACCTGTAAGCCTGACAGCATCTTCCAAAACATCCGCACTGCCGATAATTACCGGATTGCAGTATTCCCGGATCTCAGCGCAGAACATTGCCTTTACAATTATCTCAGGCCCGACACCCCCGGGGTCGCCCATTGTAATTGCTATTGTCTTGAGGCCTGCCATTATTTTTTATCATTAAGTGGACGCCTGCTGCCCTGAGGCCGTGAGAATCTCGGTCTTCTGGCAGGCAACGCAACTATGGCATCCATCTCAACCTGAACATCCAGGGGGAGCTTTCCAGCCTGTGATGTGGTCCTTGCAGGGGGGTACTGCGCGAAATATTTTTCATAGACAACATTAAATCTCGGGAAATCATGAATGTCGGCAAGATAACATGTAACTTTCAATACACAGTCCATGTCCGCCCCGGCCTCTTCAGTGATGATCTTTATATTATTCAGGACTGCCTCTGTCTCCTCTTCAATCGTGCCCCGTATCAGTTCCCCGGTTGCCGGATCGACCGGCACCTGGCCTGATATATAAAGCAAACCATCGTGAATGACGGCCTGGGAATACGGGCCTTTAGGCTCCGGGGCCCTTTGCGTGAAGAACACTTTTTTACCAGCCATGGTTTAAGCTCCTTGCAGGTTTTACCTGGGAATATTAACGGGACACAAAAAAGGGCCGGCCTAAAGACCGGCCCTTTTTATAATCAATTACTTTTTTGCCTTTGTGCTCTTCTTGGTTTTTTTCGGAGCACACTTAGTGTCCGAAGCCTTTTTGGTCTTCTTAGTGCCGCATGTTCCGCACCCCATAAGATATCCTCCTTCCCGTATGTTTTTAATTTTTTAATTAGTATATTATTTTAACACTTGATTAATTATTGTCAACTGGTAAAATGGTTAAAGAAAGGAGGTGTGAAGTGGGAGTTAAAAACGTTGGCGAACATTACAGGTGCAATATCTGCGGGAATGAAGTAACGGTAACTAAAGCAGGAGGCGGAGAGCTGGTATGCTGCGGTGAACCTATGGAAAAAACATCAGGATAGGAGGATCAAATATGGCTAAATCTATTAAAGGTACCAGGACCGAACAAAATCTCTTAAAGGCCTTTGCGGGTGAATCTCAGGCGAGAAACAGATACACATACTTTGCCGGCGCCGCAAAAAAAGAGGGCTACGAACAGATCGCCGCATTTTTCCTTGAGACAGCGGAAAACGAAAAAGAACACGCCAAGGTCTTCTTTAACTATCTTGAAGGCGGCGACCTGGAAATCACTGCAGCCTATCCTGCCGGTATAATCAAAAGCACGGGTGAAAACCTGGACCATGCCGCTGCAGGTGAAAATCTCGAATGGACCACCCTCTACGCTGATTTTGAGAAAGTCGCACGTGATGAGGGTTTCCCCGATATCGCGAAATCCTTCAGAGAGATTGCCAAAGTCGAAAGATTTCATGAGTCACGGTACAGGAAATTATCAGCCAATATCAGGGACGGGGCTGTGTTCAAGAAAAGTTCCGGTAAAAAATGGCACTGCAGAAACTGCGGCTATATACATGAAGGGCCTGAGGCCCCTCAGGAATGTCCGGCATGCAAACACCCGCAGGCCCATTACGAGCTGCTGGCGGAAAATTACTAATAAACGGAGACAGAAGTCAAGAAGTTGGGAAGTTGAGAGATGACACGGCAGGTCTTTTCCTTTATTTCTCAGTTTTGAAGAGCTCATTCAGGACAAGCTCTATCTGCTGAGGGGTCATAATTCCATTGTCAAGGAAAATTCTTCCGATTAATCTATGCGGTCTGTTGGCCATGTCATCATCTATCTGCTCGGAAACGGCCTGTTTGACCTGTTCTGAAGTGACATAGCCTTTTTCAACTGCAATCTTGCCGAAACGGGGACAATACTTCTGCGACAACTCCTTATCAACGTTATTTGCCATTATTCATTCCTCCAGACATACACTATATACCAGATTAATTTCCAACTCAATATAACATATGATAGGACAAACGGTAAAGAATATTTAATCAGCCGCGCTCAAGCCGCTCAGGCAACCTCAACCAGATTATAATGAGCACTCCCCAACCCGATTTTTTGCGCGTATTCAAATTCATGCAAATGCGCCGTTAACTTCCCGCCCCTTGAGAATATGTCCCTGCTTCGGGTCAGTATGTCAAAACATGCCTTGTCCACGGCCAGGACATCTCTTGAGGCAAAGATGCCGGTATCACTGACTATCCGGGGATCGTCTCCCGCGATACAGTCACATTCTGTTGTCACATCAAAGGCAAAATTGATAAATAATTTCCTTTTGATCATCGAAAGGATGCCGCATGCGTATTCGGCCATACGCTCTGCAAAAATATTGGCATCTTCATGCCAGTTAATATTAACAGCGTCAAGTTTGCAAGCAGAGATGCATTCACAGCAGCCGATGCAGAGCCTTGAATTGATGAAGACCTTTCCGCTGTTTTCCGAGATAGCAGAGACAGGACAGTGCTCTATGCATGTCCCGCAGAGCGAACACCTGGCAGTATTGATATAGGGTTTAAGCGATGAATGCTGGATCTGTTTGCCTGCGCGCGATGCCATACCCATGGCCACGTTCTTTATGGAGCCTGCAAAGCCGGACATAATGTGACCTGTTATGTGGGACAGGACTATTAAATCTTCCATCACGGTGACAAGGGAGGGGACCTTTATTTCTTTAACATTAATAAAATCAACTTTGACGGACTTTGAATCCGTTCCGAATACACTGTCTGCAATAATATAAGGGCACCCGAGATTGTCGGGCGTAAAGCCCTTCCGGTATGCAAGGTTAAGATGGTCCACCGCATTCTGTCTCTGACCGCTGTAAATGACATTCGTGTCGAAAACAAATGGCCTGGCCCCCTGCTCCTTAAGTTTCTCTACCAGGACACGCACCACCTCAGGTTTTATATGCCCCGTGCTTTTCTCATCTCCCACTGTCATCTTTATGCCCACAAAAGAACCTTTGCTGAATTGAGCTACGTCTATTTCGATTCCACGTATCAGGTCCTCAAAACAGCCCGCATGGCCCTGCCCTTTTTTTAATGCCCTGAAATATACCTCAGTCTCCATTCATCACCTCTATCTTCTCTTCCTCACTTTATATTTTTTTACAAACTTCACGGGATTATAGGACATCTTGGAACTTCTCAGACCCTCGATCCCCAGGTCCTGCTCCCGGTTTACAAACTTGCAAGAACCCGCCTCATGCATCAGGAACTCCTGGTTAATGACCTGGTAAAGCCCGGGAATACGGGAACTCGCCTTTTCAACATGAATTACAAACGTATCAGACAATATTTTTTCTCCCAGCGTAAGCGCAACTATTTTCTTATCAACCTTTATTGTCCCGCCCTTTATGTTTAGTAATTCGAAATTATTCAGCATCTCCAGTATCGCGCACCGCTCCTTATGCAGCCCGTAGTACTTCTCACATTCTCTCTCTTCGCACCAGTATTTCTCGAATTCCAGACATTCCCCGATCATGCCTGGTGAAAGAGCGGAATATTCATATTGATAAGAACTCCTGAATTTATTCGCCTTATTTTTCTTGTCATGAAATTTCCTGCCTTTCAGCTCAATAAGTTCTTTGACGTCATAAACATAATCAAAATGGTCCCGCTCCTCCTCCACAATATACTTTTCGTTATCCATCAGATGCGCCCTGACAAAACTCTCCGGTATCCTCTCGAAATGAGGCTCCCCCGGATATTTCTTCAGGTATTTAAAGCCTTCGTCCAGCGCATTAGAAATCACGTCATTACCTACGGGACAGAACAGGGAAACCGGTCCCTTATCCTTTAAAATCATCAGGTTGTTCTTAAACAGCGACAGCTTAAAATTATATGCGTCACTGAAGGCAAACATATTGGTAAAGGTATATTCGGAGGCCTCGATGGGACATAAGGATAAATGGTCCCTGATAATATCCTTGAAAGACAAATCTATCTCTGTAAAATCGGGGAACTCCGGCAGCGTCATGGATTTAATTATATCTCAAATATTAAAAGGGCCTTTTTATTTTTTCCTGAGAACATACTTATACGAAACCTTGACCGTCCCGTCATTGAGATTGTCCCACATCAGACAATAGTTCTCCTGCTCTTCGGTATAAAATTTGTGCGCGCCTGGATCAATAGCGCCTTTTCCAAACCTGACGCCCTGACTATTCACAGGATATTGTATCCCGCTTTCGGCATGATAGTGGATATTAAAGTTTACAAAATCAGACGCATCAAACTCATAATCAAAAACCTGACCAGGGCGCAGTTCGATACATTCCTCATATGAACCGGAAGCTTTTATGGTTACAGTGTCATGGACCAATTTCTGTCCATTATCTTTTCCCGGAATATCCGCAGTTTTTGTTTTAGCGGCTGAACACCCGCTCAGGACGATCGGGACAATACACAGAAGCAATAATATTTTAATATATTTCACAGTCATCCTCCTCACCTGTTTATGGAAGTTTCTAAGTTGGCCCTTACTGTTTTTTAAAGGGATCCCTTACTCTATTGATATAATAACACGGGCCAGTTGCGTTATTGCCTTACAACCATCTTTCTGATACTATATGTTCAATTATCGCCTGTATAAATAACGATATCTTTCTTTCACTAACCTATATAATCAGGAGGATTTAACGAACATGCCTGATCTTAGCCTGCACTCCCTGCAGCCCGCGGCTGCAAAAAGGATAAAACCGTTTCTGGATGAGATACTTGATAAATACCGGGACAGGATACATTCAATTTACGTCACCGGCACTGCAATTACAGATGATTACGACGAGAAGGTGTCTGACGTAAATTCCATATTCGTGATCAAAGAGATGGATTTGAAGTTCCTCAAAATAATAGCTCCGCTTGGCAAAAAGTACGGAAAGAGCAGGGTGGCCGCGCCGCTGATCATGACGCCTGATTACATTAATTCATCCCGTGACGTCTTCCCCATGGAATTTCTGAATTTCAAACTTGTACATTCCACTGTGTTCGGAGAAGATATTTTCAAAGATGTTGAAATTAACAGGATGGACCTGAGGCATCAGTGTGAAAGGGAGATCAAGACCAAACTCATATGGCTGAGACAGGGCTACCTTTCCTCAATGGGGGACAGGAAAATGCTGGCCGAGAGATTTGCAAAATCAATTACAGGGTATATCCCTCTTTTCCGCGCGCTTATTGTCCTCTTCGGCAAGGAGGCCCCGGTAAAACAGGAGGACGTGATAACGGCGCTGTCCGCAGCAGTGAATGTCAATACAGGTGTTTTTGCCAAGGTGCTTAGAGAAAAACGCCACAAGACCAGGCATACTGTTGAGGAGCTTAATACAATATTCGAAGATTATTATGCAGCCACGGAAAAATTAGGAAAGATGGTAGATGAGATTAAAGAATAAGTATATAGTTTTTTTATTTGTCGCGTGGCTTTGTTTATTTGCGGTTGCTTCATATGCTGAAATCGCGATTCCTGACAAACCCTACAATCATGTAGTGGACCTTGCCGGTATTATAGATGACAATATAGAGGATGGCCTCAACAGATACCTGCTGGAGCTTGAACAAAAAACAACGGCCCAGATGGTTATACTCACCATCACGAGTCTTGAAGGCCAATCTATAGAAGACTTATCCATCGACATAGCGCATAAAAAATGGAAGCTCGGCCAAAAAGGCAAGGACAACGGGGCGCTGCTTCTTGTCTCGCTCCAGGACAGGAAATACAGGTTCGAGACAGGCTACGGTCTTGAGGGTGTTCTTCCCGACAGTCTCACCGGCAGTATCGGAAGACAGTATCTTGTGCCATACTTCAGAAAAGGTGATTATTCCAACGGCATTGCCGCGGCTGTATTAGTTGCAATAAACAAGATTGCCGATGATGCCGGTGTTGAGATATCCGGGATGCCTAAACTGCGAAGTCGATCTACTTACGCTGACGGAAGAACGACAGGCAAAAAGCCGACCCTGATGGGCAGTATTTTTACAATATTATTTCTCATCGGACTGGTTTACATGTTCATCAAACATCCCCGACTGTTACTCTTGCTTCTGGCAATGAACATGATGGGCGGAGGCAGGAGAAGCGGCTGGAGTGGAGGAGGCGGCTTTGGCGGGGGTGGCAGCTTTGGAGGCGGGGGAGGAGGCGGCTTCGGCGGAGGCGGCTCGTCCGGAGGATGGTAGGGAAAAAGCGATCAGCGTTCAGCTTTTATTGATAAATTATTAAAACGGAGCTAAAGGAGGAACTCAATATGTCAAAAGGTTTAAAAATCACTCTCATAGTAGTAGGCGTCATTCTGGTGATCGGTCTGATGACTTTCAGCTGGCTGCGTAAAGGCTATGACAATGTCGTTGCCATGGATGAAAATGTAAAGGCCTCGTGGGCCCAGGTGGAGAACCAGTTAAAGAGAAGATACGATCTGATACCGAATCTCGTTGAAACCGTGAAAGGTTATGCCGGTCATGAAAAGGAGCTCTTTGAGAATATTGCAAACGCCAGGACCAAATATTTTCAGGCAAATACAGTGAAAGATAAAGTGCAGGCTTCCAACCAGCTTGAAGGGGTACTGTCGAGACTGCTTGTGTTAAGGGAAACGTATCCCGATCTGAAGGCGAACGAATCGTTCCTGAAACTCCAGGACAGTCTTGAGGGAACAGAGAACAGGATTGCGGTCGAGAGGAAGCGGTACAACGAAGCGGTGCAGCTGTTAAACACATATATAAGGACCTTCTTTGGCAGGTTCTTTGCCGCCTTTGCAGGCGTGACTAATGCGGAATATTATGAAATTCCGGAGGGTGAAAAAGAGGCGCCAAAGGTGAAGTTCTGATTTTTATACTGTAAATTTTTACTGTGTGTTTAAAAGACCTCTTAATCCGCCCTGTCTGTCATGGACAGGGCGGATTTCCTTTACGATTCAATTTTTAGCTGCCAGATGAGCGGCCTTTTTCCTTGCCTTTTCGAGCTTTCCGATAAACAAGTCAGGATCAAAATAACCTATCTTCCTGAATACCTCGTTGCCCTCTGAATCAAGCACAAGGAACGCAGGTTTTGCCGATACCCCAAACCTCAGAAACTGGTCCGAATCCCTGCCGGATTCATATTTTAGCGGGACAAAAAATTTCTTTATATATTCCTTAACGCTTTCCGTAATCAACGTACACTTTTTCATCCTGATACATGCCTCGCAGGACGGACTGAAAAAAGCGGCGAGCACAAGTTTGTCTCCATCTCTTGCCAGCCTTATGGCATTGCTGAGATTTTCCTCCCAGATTATTTCACCTGTCATCTGTATTCCGCCGAGTCACCGTAAATTTAATTGTGCGGGACCATGCTTTAATTATAGCGCAGGCAATTAACAAGTCAAGGAACTTATGTTATACTGAGTCAATTAAAATATTAAGGAGTATTTAATGAATAAAAGTGTCGTGAAAACAGCTGTTATTTCTATGACCCTGCTTGTCATCTCATGCGCATCACCTGCTAAATATCTGTATGAGGGGGACGCGATCACACTTCATATCAGAAGCGTTCCGGATTTAAATCTTTATGAGGGACAGGCCCAGGCCCTTCTGCTGTGTATTTATCAATTAAGCGGGCAGGACGCTTTTAACCAGTTGAGCGATAAAGAAGAGAATTTGTCCGGGCTGAAAGGCTGCCACCGCTTTGGTCCCAGTGTGATAGAGTCAAAAAGATTCATCATCCGGCCGAATGAAGATAAAACTGAAACCCTCGACAGGGCTGAAGGAACAAAATTCCTGGGTATTGCAGCCGGATACTTCGGGAATGATAAGGATAGTTCAGTCCGCCTGGCGCCGGTCCCTGTCGGCATATTTACAAAAGATCCCGCGGAAATGGACATTGACCTGTATCTGGGGTCTCAGGGAATTCATGAATTCAGCGTGGAATAAGAAATACCATAGGCCGATTTCCTGCACACATTGATTTCTGAAATAATATCTTTATGGTAAGGAGGGGATATGAAGAAGGTCCTGCTTATTACAACCTCTGTAATCGCGTCTGTTATCATTGCATTCATAATATTTATTAAGATCTTCATTACTCCTGAAAGGGTAAAAGAGTATGTTGTGCCGGTCCTGGAGAAGTCCCTGAACAGGAAAGTTGAAATCGGTGATATAAGTATCAGTCTCATAAGAGGCATAGGTATTAACGATTTTGCCGTTAAAGAGGCTGACCAGAAGGCTGACTTTGTCAGATGCAAAGAGTTTGTCCTGAAATTTAAATTACTCCCTCTTCTGTCAAAGCGGGTTGTTATAGACGAATTGAGATTAGTTTCCCCGGCTGTAAAGATCGAGCGCGGCCCTGACGGCAAGTTTAATTTTGAGGACATCGGGCAGAAAAAGGAAACTGAAGAGATCAAAGAAAAATCAGATGAGGCCGGGGGGCTTCCTGTTTCATTGCTGGTAAACAATATCGCAATTAACGACGCGGGATTCTCAGTGACTGACATGATGAAGGAAATCCCTGATATAAAAAGTTCCGCTGACATCAACATCGGTATTAAAAGCTATGACGGCTCGGAGATTATTACCGAGGGGGAAATAAAAATAAAGGCCGATGAGATAATACTGCACAAGCCGCAAGAGAAGATAATCAAAAATATTACTGCGGGTCTTAAGTACGCTATAAATGCAAACCTTAAATCAAAGGACATCCGCATAGACAGGGCGGACCTTGATTTCCAGGACATACGGCTTTCCTTAACAGGAAAACTCAATAATCTGAAAATATCGCCTGAGATCGATATTGCCCTGATCTTGCAAAAGACACAAGCTGCCGATATTCAGAAAACGGCGTCGGAGTTTGCGGACATAAAAAACATTTCACTGTCCGGCAACCTTGCCGCAGACATAAAGCTCAATGGCGAAATCAAGAAACCGGACACTCTAAAAGCAAACGGCACTGTCACGATGGAAGAACTCGGCATCAAGTATAACGAAATCCATGCATTGCTTGACGGTAATATAAAATTCAGCGAAAAGACCATGAATATTGATGTCAGGAGTACAGTGAATAAAAACATCCTGGAAATAAAAGGCTCGGTCAGAAATTGTTTTAAGGACCAGGACATCAATCTCAATGTGTATTCAAAACAGCTCTTCATTGACCAGCTTATTCCGGCCGGCAAACCTGAGGATAAAGCTTCTGCCGGAAGCATACAGTCTGCTCCCGGAAAGACCGCAAAAGAGCCCGGGCCTCTTGATCTCAAGATTACGGCAAACGGTGAAATCAGGATAGATTCCGCAGTGTACAAGAATATGACGATGAGCGATTTTTTTATGCAGTTCAGGTTCAAAGACAATAAACTGGAGATTCCGAAGCTGGCCGCCAAAGCCGGAAAAGGCACGCTTAATTTAAACAGCCTTGTTGATCTTTCAAGGCCGGGGTATACATATAACCTTTCGGGCCATATCGACTCTCTGCATGCGGATGAGATCGTAAATACCTTTTTCCCGAAGGCAAAGGACACGGTGTTCGGCATTATTACCTTTAATCTTAAAATGGACGGCGCAGGCACACTGCCGGAGAATATCAAGCGGAACCTTGCTGCCGACGCTGACTTTAATATGAAGGACGGAAGGATAACGGGCGCTAATATTACAAAAGGCCTGTCCCGGTTTCTTAATATTAAAGAACTTGAGACAATAAACCTGAGGCAGGCAAAAGGGGCAGTCAGGATAAGGAACAGCATTGCGAGGCTGGACAGTATCTTGTCCGCCGATGATCTTTCAATGGACCCAAAAGGCGATATCGGGCTTGATGAAACACTGGATCTTGCCTTTGATTTAAAACTCTCTCCGCGACTTACCGATAAGATCATGAGTTCTAATATCGGGGAATATATTAAAAGCGAGGATGGCCGGGGAATAGTCCCCCTTAAAATTTCAGGCACATTTAAAGATCCCTCTTACACTGTTGACGTCAAAAAGGCAGGCAAGCGCGCCGTAAAAAAAGCAGCGGACAAATACCTGGACAAGCTGTTTGATAAAAAGGATGAAGAGAAGAAGAAAGAGCTGGAGCCTGTGAAGGATTTATTGAAAGGGATATTTAAATAGAGTTTACAACGAACGAATATCACTTGTATTGTTAGGGCAAAGACTGGAAATCATCGAATTATGATAGAGTTCGCAGAATTAATGCCTGAAATCTTTAAATCCTTCCGTAACTTTAGAACCCGGACGGATATAATTACAGAACGAGCGAGAGAGCTTAAGAGTTTAATAAAGTAGAAGCTGTTCTGCATCGGGGCAGTTCATTAAGTTATTTATTTCCACGCCTCTATGCTAGTCAGTTTAAAAGGAGTTCCAACTAACCGGACATTATCGGGTATTTCACATATCTTCCCGCTAAAAATAACTTTCAGCCCATGTTTCTTAAATATCTCCGGCAAGTTTTCCGGCAGAAATCTTTGCGTATCATCATAATCCGGGACAACTACATACCAGTCCTGAGCAGATGAAATCATATGGATGGTACCTTTTTCATTACTGACGGAGCCGACATATTTAGTGTTGCAAATATTATATTGAGATACCTGACTTATGCTGCTGCAATTTATAATGGGAACGGTGATAAGCAGACACATAATAAGAATTGGAAGAACAATAAGTAGTTTCATCACGTTTCGAGTCGGGTCTTCAAGAAGTAATCTGTCTTTAGTTCCCCAAGCATACCCTGCCCCGATTTACAAGTGGATTGTTGCCCTGGATAAGTGGGTCTAATATATCAGGCGGATTTCAAGGCTGTCAAGAGAAATTATTCCACAGCCTTCCCTGTCTGCAACCATTCGAATGGAATTCACTATAGATTATTATCCATTTCTCTCAAAGAGAATAACATAACATCCCTGATTACGCTTTATGCTAAAATAAAATCCATGAAATCTTTTAATCTTGTATTTATAGACTCTGTCTCAGAAAAAAAAATAACATCATTGGAAGATATTCTGCAGAATGGCCGTCTTGCCAAATTTCTCTGGATAGAGTTTATTTTAAATCCCCAACTGGTACAAGACATCGCGTCATACAGGGACAATCCTGTTATTAAAGACAGCCTGTCAGATGCGCTGAGCTGGTACGCCGCTTTCAGATGGCTGTTCCCCGTGAATAAAACGCTTGAAGAATTACGGGACAACAACGAAATAATTACTTACAGGGTAACTGATAATATTTACAGACAGAAAAGGCGTAATTTTCTAAAAGGAATCCTTCATGCCCGATTATGTTAAGCCGTATCTCGAAAAAATTGAAAGTTTTGCAAAATCGAAAAAAGAGACCATAGAGCTGTTGCTTATTGGCGGGCTTGCGATGAGTTACTACGGCATGCCCAGAAATACTATTGATATAGACGCCGAGATCAAATGCTCTGAGAAAGCTTATTTCGAACTTGCTGACTATCTGAACAAGGAGAATATCAGTTTCAATATAGGGGACAACATCAGCGGATGGGGCATCGTGCCTTTGCCCGCAAACTACCGGGAAAGAGCAGGTACCGTTTACCAGGGCGAGTATCTCGTCATAAAGATACCCGATCCTGTCGACTTTGTATTCAGCAAACTTCTCAGGGGAACAGAAGAGGATTTTAATGACATCATTGGAGTTATACGGAGATATTCTATTACAAAAGACGTTCTGACAGAACGACAAAATTTAATCGCCTTTCCGAAGGATCCGGAAACACTGTTCTTTAAAAAGAAGATGAAGCAATTATTCAAACTGATGGATTAGGAGCCTGTCGGCCTTTAACGAAAATTACAGCATATTATACAGGGAGAATTAAATGAAGATTATAAAGGAAAATCAGACCGGCGCATTTATATCCCGTCTTAAAAAAAGGGCTTCGAATTCCGTCCGTGAAGACGATATACAAAAGACTGTAAGAAAAATTATTATTGATGTTCAAAAACAGGGTGACAGGGCGGTAAGGATATACACGGAAAAGTTTGATTCCCTGAAACTGAAAACTTTTGCCGTCAGCAAAAAAGAGCTTGAAGCCTCTGCAAAACATGCGGGAAATAAATTTTTAAAGTCACTTAAGAATGCGGCAGGCAGGATAAAGACATTTCATGAGCGTCAGAAAGAAAACTCCTGGCAATTCTCTGAAGGAGGCATAACAGTCGGCCAGATAATCAGGCCGCTTGAAAGGGTAGGGGTGTATGTCCCCGGCGGCAAGGCCGCATATCCGTCCACTGTCTTAATGAATGTAATTCCGGCCCAGGTGGCAGGCGTTAAAGAGATAGCAATGTGCGTGCCGACTCCGGGAGGGAAGATTAATCCGTATGTCGCATCTGCTGTTAAATTGCTGGGTGTGAAGGAAGTCTACAGAATAGGCGGAGCGCAGGCCGTTGCAGCGCTGGCTTACGGGACTGAGACAATAAAGAAAGTTGATAAAATTGTCGGTCCCGGCAATATCTTCGTGGCAGCCGCAAAGAAGATAGTATTCGGAGATGTGGGGATTGACATGATCGCAGGGCCGAGCGAGATATTGATTATAGCCGACAAGACGGCCAATCCTGTTTTTATCGTCTCAGACCTTCTCAGCCAGGCAGAGCATGATGAAATTGCGTCATCGGTATTGATTACTGATTCAGTGGCCCTTGCAGAGAAAGTACTGTGCGAACTTCCAAAACAATTAAAAAAACTCAAACGGCAGGACATCGCAAGAAAATCTCTCCGGAAATACGGCGCGATAATTATCACAAAGGACCTGGTCAGCGCAGTTGAACTCGCAAACCGGATTGCGCCTGAGCATCTTGAGATAATGACCCGTAAGCCGTCAGGTCTTCTGCCGAATATCAGAAATGCCGGGGCAGTCTTTCTGGGCCAATGGACGCCTGAACCACTCGGAGATTACGCGGCAGGCCCAAACCACACGCTTCCAACCGGCGGCACGGCGCGCTTTTCATCGCCGCTCGGCGTGTATGATTTCATAAAACGCACAAGTCTGATAAATGCCTCGAAAGAAGGTTTCGCCAAACTTGCCGGGACAGTTGAAACCATGGCTGATGTTGAAGGACTTGAAGCGCATGGCAATACAGTACGAGTGAGAAATGAGCATTTTTGAAATCGCCATGCTGTTCTGTTTCGGCTTTGCCTGGCCGTTTTCAATATACAAGTCATACAAGTCCGGGACGAACAACGGCAAGAGCGTTGTGTTTTTATATATAGTCCTGCTCGGATATCTGGCAGGAATTATGCACAAGATTATGTACAGCTTTGACCTTGTCATTGTTTTGTACGTCACAAACGGGCTGATGGTCCTGATTGATATTTTATTGTACTGTCGTAATGCCCGGATAACGGCAGAAAACCCCCGGTAACAAAGTTTGAATAATTTTATCTCCGCCTGTATTATAGAAAAACAAAATCATTCATAGAGGTTATTGGACAATGAAAAATATTTTACGGCTTGGACTTCCAAAAGGAAGCCTGCAGGAATCAACGCTGAAGCTGTTCAGAAAAGCAGGTTATAACGTCTCCGTAGGCGCCCGTTCTTATTATCCTGACTTTGATGACATAGAAATAGAAGCAATGTTAATCCGGGCGCAGGAAATGGCGAAATACGTTGATGACGGCGTTTTAGATGCCGGTCTTACAGGGAAAGACTGGATTCTTGAACAGGGGGCGGACATAAAGGAAGTAGCTGAATTAAATTATGCAAAAGGCGGTCTGAGGCCTGTTAAGTGGGTCATCGCAGTGCCAAATGAATCCGGTATAAAGAAAGTACAAGACTTGCAGGGTAAGCGAATAGCTACGGAGCTTGTAGGGTATACAAAGAAATATCTCAAATCAAAAGGCGTAAAGGCTGATGTAGATTTTTCATGGGGGGCCACAGAGGTAAAGCCTCCTTATCTTGCCGATGCGATTGTTGAACTGACGGAGACAGGCTCGTCTTTAAAGGCAAACAATCTGAGGATAATTGAAACCATACTCGAATCAAGCACGAGATTTATTGCTAATAAAAATTCTTGGAAGGACAAATGGAAGAGGCAGAAGATGGAAAACATTGTGCTCCTTTTGAAGGGAGCTCTTGCTGCCGAGGAAAAAGTCGGGCTTAAGATGAACGTGCCTCAAGCCGCGCTCAAGAGGGTAATGAGCCTGCTTTCTTCCCTGCACTCTCCGACAATCTCAGGGCTTTCAGATACGGGGTGGTTTGCCCTTGAAGTAGTAATCGATGAGAGGACGGTCCGGGACATTATCCCGAAACTGAAATCCGTCGGAGCGGAAGGGATCATAGAATACCCGCTGAATAAGGTAATACCCTAAAAGAGTTATGAGTTAAGAGTGAAGAGTTATAAGAGGACTAGCACCCTCATGAAAAGTATTTTTCTAACCATCGCCGTAGTAGTTCTCCTCTTTTGTTTCATCCGGTTCATCGAAAAGAAAAGCCTGTATTTTCCCCTTGGAAAAATTGAAGCTACTCCGCATGACATAGGCCTGGAATACGAAGAGGTATATGTATCGACAAAAGACGGGGTCCGGGTTTCCTGCTGGTATGTCCCGTCCAGATCACCGGGGGCAACATTCCTGTTCAGTCACGGCAACGGCGGGAACATCAGCCACCGCCTGGAAAAAATTAAAATGTTCAATGACCTTGGTGTAAATGTCCTTATCTTTGATTACCGAGGGTATGGCATGAGCAAAGGCAGTCCGTCTGAAGCGGGCCTGTATCTTGACGCGGAGGCTGTCTATAATTATCTGGTCAACGGGAAGAAGATACCTCCGCAGGAAATTATCGGTTACGGGGAATCTCTGGGCGGCGCGGTCATTATCGACCTGGCAGGCAGGCATAAACTGGGAGGAGTAATTATTGAGGGCGGCTTTACATCCATAAGAGACATGGCAAAAAACTATTTCCCCTTTGTCCCGTCATTTGTTTATAAAACCAGATTTGATTCAACCTCAAAGATCAGGAATGTAAAAGCTCCGGCACTGCATTTTCACAGTATCAATGATGATATTGTTCCTTTCAGGCTCGGCAAAAAGCTGTTTGACAATGCCCCCGGTCCTAAAGAGTTTGTTGAACTCCAGGGCGGGCATAACGATGCATTTCTCGTTTCGCAGGATGTGTTTATGGGGAAGATAGATTCGTTCATCAGCAGATTG
>JACQXG010000060.1 GCA_016208905.1 Nitrospirota bacterium | reverse complement strand
TGATTCGGATATCGCTCATTTCAACCTTGGAGATGCCTTATATAAGAAGGGGCAATACAAGGAGGCTATCGATGCCTTTACAAAGGCGCTGAGCACTGAAAACAAGGACCTTGAGGCAAAGGCGATATATAACCTCGCAAACAGCAAATATAAGCTCGGCACCCAAGCGGCGGGTTCAGATTTAAACTCTGCGATAAGTATGTACCGTGAGGCCCTTGATAATTACAAACGGGCCATAGAGTTGAAAGAGGAGGACAAAGATGCAAAATACAATCACGAGCTGGTTGAAAAGAAGTTAAAGCTCCTTCTGGACCGGGCAAAGAACCAGCAGCAGAACCAGAACAAAGATAAGGACCAGGACAAAAAAGACAAACAGAACAGCAAGCAGTCACAGGACAAATCAGACCGGCAAAAAGAAGAAGAAAAGCAGCAGGCTGACCAGCAGAAGAAGCAGGGCACTGAAGGCAAGGACGCAGGGAATAAGGAAGGCACGGGTAAGTCAGCATCAAAAGATGAAAATAAAGGGACACAGCCTTCCGGCGCCGGGAAAGATGATTCAAAGGGAATGACTCCTGAGGAAGCCAGGATGCTCCTTGATGCATACGGGCAGGAGGGGACCATAGATTATAAGCATGAAATCATGGGTCATTCCGGGGAAGTCTTAAAGGATTGGTAATATCATGAATTTCAGGAAGAAATATATAACGGCAGTTATCTGTTATCTGATATTCACGTTCGTTCTGATATCATCTGCCGCTTATGCCAAAGAGATTGGTTTCCAGGCCTCCATGGACAGAGATGTAATATACCTCGGGCAGAGCGCCCAGCTTCAACTCCAGTTTCAGGGTTCCACTGATATACCGGCCCCGGACATTCCCGCAATAGACGGTTTTCAGACGCGCTATGCCGGCCCTTCTACCATGATGTCGATAGTCAACGGCAGGATGTCGTCTTCCGTTACTCACATATACCGGCTTGTACCGTTAAAGTCAGGAAAATTCCAGATAGGCCCTTTCTCAATTCAACATGAAGGAGATACATATAAATCAAACGCCCTTAATGTGGAAGTTCTCGACAGCGCTGCAAATGCAAGTGGCCGCACAGAGCAGCAGCAGAAGCCTGCAGCCAATCTGGGCGACAGAGTATTTGTAAAAATGCATGCAGGGAAAAAGAGCGCGTACATAAATGAAATAATACCGCTGACCATAAAACTTTACGTGAACAGCATAGGTGTGCGCGATATCCAGTACCCTGAATATAACCGTGAAGGATTCTCCGGCGGCCAGTTTGACAAACCGAACCAACACCGGGAAACGGTGAGCGGCCTGGTGTATGACGTTGTAGAGTTCAAAACCAGTATATTCGCAACCATGGACGGGACTTATAAACTGGGGCCTGCCCGGATAAAGGCCAACCTCGTCACCCAGAAGAGGAGAAGCCGCCATTCTCGTTTAGATGATTTTTTCGGCCGGGACCCGTTTGATGATTTTTTTGGCGGTTATGAGACATACCCTGTGGAGTTGAAGTCTGAAGCTCTGTCTCTTAAGGTACTGCCTCTGCCGGAGACAGGAAGGCCCGGTGACTTTAAAGGGGCCCTTGGTAATTTTAGTTTCAACCTTGAGGTGTCCCCTGCTGAGGTAAAGGCCGGAGATCCCGTTACCTTAAAGATGATCATTTCCGGGAGCGGCAACTTTGATTCAGTGACCAGCCCCTCACTTAAGCAACATGACGGATTTAAAACTTATGACCCGCAGGCAAAACAGGAGGGGAACAGGAAGATATTTGAACAGGTGCTGATACCGATGACGGATAACATAAAGGTGGTCCCCGCGATTTCCTTCAGCTTTTTTAATACGGACAGGGGGGAATATCAGACAATAGTAAGAGGGGGTGGCCCGCTGAGAGTTCTTAAATCTGACAGGAAAGAAGAGGTAACCATACTTGACGCCCCGGAGAACGCTGCAAGGTCGGTTGTCAGAGAGAAATTCGGCAGGGACATCATCTATATAAAAGAATCCCCCGGGCCATTGACTGGAAAAGGCAGGTACATTTATAAAAATCCACTGGTCATATTCCTCCAGATAGTACCTGTCCTGACGCTTATCGGTGCATGGATAGCATATAAGCGCAAAGAGAGACTTAGTACGGACATAGGATACGCCCGGCGTCTCACAGCTCCCCGGAAGGCCAGGAAAGGTATTTATGAGGCAGAGGATTTCCTTGCAAAAAACAGGGCAGATGAGTTTTATGACGCGGTCTTCAAGACCATCAGGGATTATGTCGGCAACCGCTTTCACGTCCCATCAGGAGGGATGACCGCTGATTCAGCAGGTGAAGTACTGAAGGACAAGGGGCTGGCTCAGGACATGTTATCGAGATTGATAAATATTTTCAAAGAATGCGATATGGCAAGATACGCGCCTTCTGAAACCGGCGGAGACAAAATGCAGGAGATCCTTAAGGAATTAAAAGAGATCATTGATTATCTTGAAAGGCATAAATTATGAAGGGCAGGCATCTGATTTTTCCACACATCATCATAATCTTTAGTATGCTCATGTTTATGCAATCAGCCTGGGCCCAGCAGGAAAGAAGCCCAAATTATATCTTTAACAGAGGGAACACATTTTACGAAGAAGGTCAGTATGACAAGGCGATAAAAGAATACTCTCAACTGCTTGAGCAGGGACTCGAAAGCGGAAATCTTTACTTCAACCTCGGAAACAGCTATTTCAAAAAAGACGAACTGGGTAAAGCGATATTAAATTACGAGAGGGCCGGGAGACTTATTCCAAGGGACGGTGATTTAAAGTCAAACTACAAATTTGCTTCCTCGAAAATAGCGTACAACATGCATGAAGGGTCTTCATGGCTGCAAAGTGCGCTTGATAAATTCAATATATTTACCATCAATGAGGTGACGATAATCCTTTCCTGTATATTTATATCCATTGTCCTGTTTCTGATTGCGGGCATCCTCGTAATAAAAATAAGACGCTATGCGTATATAGTCCTGGCCGTGTCAATAATTATATTTATAACTTTTGCTTTTTCACTGTACGGCAAAGTATCCGCACTGGACAGTGAGGCTGTAATAATATCGGAGAATGCAGATGCGAAGTTCGAACCCGTGGATAGTGCCACGACGCATTTCACGCTTTATGAGGGAATGAAGATATATGTGCTTGAATTGAAAAAAGAGTGGGTCAAGGTCAGGCGGCCGGATGGGAAGATCGGGTGGATCAGAGTTAATGAGATGGAGAAAATATAAAGCAGTTTTATTTCGGGATCGTGAAGATAAAATTAGGATGGTTGTCCCAGGTGTTCTCGTACCACATGTTCCCACCGTGCTTTTGAATGAGGTTCCGGCAGATAGCGAGTCCGAGGCCTGTGCTGTCAGTGCTCTCAAATTTCTCAAAAATTCTGGACCTTCTTTCTTCCGGTACAGGCGGTCCGCTGTTGTAAACGTTCAACCTGTAATGGTCTCCCTTGTCTTCAAAGCCGAATGCGATCTGCCCTGAAGCGGCATACTTAATTGCATTACGGATAAGATTTCTGTACACGATTCTGATCCATCGCGCGTTTGCCTTTATTATGATCTTGTTGCCTGGGATTGCCCCCAAACGATTGTCTATCCTGATCTTGTTTTCTTCTATTTCCGATAAAAATTCGTCAAGGATGGGATCAATGATGTCCTGCCGCAGGTCCAGATACTCCTTATCAGGCGTTTTAACGTTCATTACAGAAGATTTACAAAGATACTCGCCCATTAACTTTTCCAGGCAGCTTATTCTGCCGGAAATATCCAGGAGAGTGACCTTAACGCTCTCGTCAATCGAGCCGAATGTCCCCCGCATCAGGAGTTTTACTATACTGCCAATTGAGATCAAGGGACTCCGCATATCATGTGTCGCGATACTCAGCATATCAAGAATATGTTTTTCTCTTTCAGCCCTTTCAGTGACTTCTCTGCATACGCCGATAATGCCCGCGATTTCTCCATTACTGCTCTTCCACGGGACCTTGGTAACAGAAAGCCACATTCGCTGTCCCTTGGGGCATGCCCTTTTCTCTAATTTATCTATAACGGCTTCTCCTGTTTCCATTATCTTTTTGTCCTCCAGAAACAACTCGTCAGCCTGTTCTCCGGGAAGGAAGTCGTAATCTGTCTTGCCTATCATATCATCAACAGTACTGTTTGACTGTATTGCAAACGAATTACTCACTGCGACATATTTTCCGTTCACGTCCTTGAAATAAACAAGATCCGGCGTGCAGCATAAGAACGCTTTTATCATTTCACTTTCTTTAATAGTGCTTCCCATGAATGGTTCTTTGTCCTGTCTTGTTCAGAAGTAAATTCCCTTAACCCGGATTCTAACAATACTATTCGGAATTTTATTATAAATCATTAATAGTTTAATGGAGAAAGAGGGTCATGTCTTATTTCCAACAAGCTTTATGAAAGTCCGATAATAACGTATGCTCGACAGCAGCATCGCCCCGCCCATACTGATATATATTATTGCAAGATACTGTCTGGGCAGTGATGAATGCCTTAGGGCGGTCCCCATGCCGATCATGAAGGCTATTATTAAATAGCTCTTCCACGGCTGAAAACCAAATATACATACTTTGCCTTTCTTGGCAAGGATACGCGCGATATTCCGGTCCACGAGCTTTAGAAACCCAAAGTGATGAATCATGAGAGAAAGCATTATCCCTGCAGCGCCAAGCCAGGTCCTTTTATAAGCGGTTGTCTGTGACAGCCATCCAACAGCGAGCTTGCAGAGCATTATGCCTACAACGCTCCACATAATGCCGGAAAGGGCCACAAGGAATTTCTTATCAACTGCCGGATCAAATTTATTGAAATTATCTTTCATAATAAACGTACACGTTGTGATAAGGAGTTATCTTTTTATTATGCAAATATCTTAAACAGAAGAAAGGTTACAGAAATACCCAGCCCTGCCCCGAGAATGACCTCAATAGGCCTGTGAATACCGATAGAGACCCTGCTTTGGGCAATAAGGACCGCCATGATAAAGACCAGCAAAGACGGGATAAAGCTCTCAGTCGTCATGGTAACAGACATCCATATGGAAAAAGCCACTGCAGCATGCCCGCTTGGCATGCCCCCCCTCAGAGGTTCTCCCTTTCCAAAGAAGGCCTTTGTTATTACAACCAGAATGAGCACTGCCAGCAATGCGACGACTGCTATATCCGATCCTGTATGTTTTGCAACAGAGAGGCCGCTGTCAAAGTATTTTTTAACCGGCTCAATCAGGACAATATATCCGATCAGCGCGGCCCCCAAAGCTGTTATGAGAACAGCCCCCGCGGCAGTGTCTTTAATGATTTTCGCCCGCTGGTCATATTCCTTGAAGAGGATGTCTGAAATTATCTCAACCGCTGTATTAAGCATCTCAACGGATATCACTAATACAGCCAGCGTTATTAAGACAACAAATTCAGTGCCGCTGACCCCGAGTATAAAGCTGACAAGCAACAAAAGCATTGCCGCGTAAAGGTGATAGCGCATATGCCGCTGGGTCTTTGCGGCATGTAATATCCCTTCGATAGCGTGATTAGCGCTTATGATCCATTTTCTTAACGGCATCCATTATCTCCTGTTCTTTTTTTCTCATCTTACGGGCCCCGTATTCCGACTTCTCGTGGTCATACCCCAGAAGATGCAGGGTGCCGTGGACCAGCAGGCGATAGATCTCATCATAAAATCCCGTCCCGAAGGCGACGGCCTGTGATTCCGCCCGAGGAACATTAATAACGATATCGCCGAGGATATTATTGACATTGCCTTTCGTTACAGGGATCCGGGTTTCAAAAGAAAGAACGTCTGTGCTTTTCCTGATCCCTCTGTGATCTGTATTCAGCCTCAGCATCTCTCTGTCTCCCACGAAGAGAATGCTCAATTCAGTGCCCGGATGTCCGGAATGATCTGAAAGGGAAAGGATATTGCCGGCAGCATTTATTATTTTTGTTTTATTAAGGGATCGATGCCTTTGCCGGTTTCTTATCAATATTTTCATGTTCTATATCAAAGCCTGGATAATTAATCCGTTTGTGGTACATGCTGGTCAGGAGATAAACAAAATGGGTCTTGATTTCCCGCAGATCTTTAAGGGTCAGTTCACAATTGTCAAATTGGCCGTCGATAATACAGTGGTTGATGATCCTTTCAACAAGCAGCGAAACACGCGCCGGCGACGTGTCCGTGAGCACTCTTGACGCGGCTTCTACCGCGTCAGCCATGAGTACCAGCGCTGCCACGCGGGTCTGCGGCTTGGGACCCGGATATCTGAAATCTTCTTCCCTGAGGAGAGTTATGTTGTCCTGCTGTTCTTTTGCCTTCTGGTAAAAAAAAGTCTGAATGGATGTCCCGTGATGCTGCTGGATAATATCAATAATCATCGGCGGAAGATTATGTTTTTTTGCGAGTTCAACACCTTCTTTTACATGCGACAGTAAAATCAGGCTGCTCATCCGCGGGGCGAGGTTATCGTGCTTGCTGATAGAGGCAATCTGATTTTCTATGAAGTAATCCGGCATCTTTATCTTTCCGATATCATGGTAATAAGCGCTTACCCTTGCCAGCAGCGGGTTTACTCCCACTGCTTCAGCGGCGGCCTCGGCAAGGTTCCCGACGATGATGCTGTGATGGTATGTGCCGGGAGCTTCAACCAGAAGCTCACGCATCAGAGGCTGATTAAGGTCAAGGAGTTCAAGAAGGCTGATATCTGTTGTTAATTTAAATAAGTATTCAAAGAGAGGAAGAAGGGCGGAAACCAGCGTGACAACTATAATGCCGTTAAAAAAAGCGGAACTTGCTGTTACAAGCGGAGCTATCGTCAGGATTTCCCCCTTGAAAATGGTTATGATCAGGGCTGTAAATACACAGACCAGGCTTACGGAAAAACCGGCCCGCCAGATTGCGGAGCGTTTTCTGCATCTGATAACGCCGAAGGCGCCTGTAAGACCGGACACAAAAACGAAGATTGAATAGAGCGGGCTGTTAAGCCACAGCCCTGCTATAAGACTTGTTAAGACTGTAAATATAATAGCTGTATGTATATCTATTAACAGGGCGACCAGCATCGAGCCTGTTGCAAGAGGAACAGCATAAACAACCAGAGAAGGATCGACTGTGCCCACCCAGAATGTGAAGCCTTCAAGTATATAATAGAAAATTCGCCCGATTACAAGATTGCCGGATAATAGAGTGCCAATAAGAAGAAGCATTTTGTAATCTTTTTTTATCTCGGGCCTGTACCGGATGAAATCTTTGTACATAATAAGCAGAAGTAAGGCAACGATTAAAGCAGTGCCGGTTATTAATTCCAGGGAAAAGCCTTTGCCCCAGACTACAGAGAAACTGAGAAATGCAGTAAATATTATGAGAAGGTAATACTTAACCAGATTTTCTTTATTAAGATTAAGCGGCTTTCTTTTTTTGTCTTTTTGTTTATTGTTTGTCATGGTTAATTATGTCGGTTCTTGTTAAGTTTTTCATAAGCCTTAATAATATGCGGAACAAGCTTATGTCTTACCACGTCTTTTTCAGAAAAGTATACAAAGCACAAGCCGTTAATTCCTTTGAGGATTTTCTCGGCCTCAACCAGACCCGATACCGTGCCTGCAGGAAGGTCAATCTGAGTGATATCCCCTGTGATGACAGTCTTTGAGTTAAACCCCAGCCTTGTAAGGTACATCTTCATCTGCTCTGATGTAGTGTTTTGCGCCTCATCCAGTATGACAAAGGAATCATTCAGCGTTCTGCCTCTCATGAATGCAAGCGGCGCTATTTCTATGATTCCCTGATCTATGAGCCTATGGGCCTTTTCCGCCTCCATCATATCATAAAGGGCGTCATATAAAGGCCGCAGATAGGGATTCACTTTTTCGTATAAATCTCCCGGCAGAAAACCAAGCCTTTCCCCTGCCTCCACAGCAGGCCGCGCCAGAATGATCCTGCTTACCTCTTTTTGCAGCAGGGAGCTTATTGCCATTGCCATTGCAAGATATGTTTTACCGGTGCCTGCAGGACCTATACCGATAACGATGTCGTGCTGTTTTATTGCGTCAATGTATTTCTTCTGGGTCTCTGATCTGGGGACTATGAATTTCTTTTTTGATGATACCGGGATATTACGCAAAAGATATTCTTTAAGCATGTTGGGAGATTCATGCGGTAACTGCTTATTAGCGGAATTATTATCAGCAGAGGGATAGTCAATGGCTTTTAAAACGAAACTTATATCTTCAGGATTCATCGCGCTGCCGTTTGAATTTATGGAATACAGCTCCTTTATAAACTTTTCAGCTTTTATAACAGAGCTTTCTTCTCCCTGAAGAAACACTTTACTGCCTCTGATTGAAGCTTCAATACCAAGGGATTCTTCCATGACCTTAAGAGTTGAGGCCAGCCTTCCATATATTGGAGAAAGGTCTCTTTCTTCGCCTAATTCCAGCTCTAGCTTAACCGTTGGTATTCTCCTTTTCCGATCTATCATAAGCTGCAAGGGCTGTAGTGAAATATCATGTCCTGCAGCTATGTCTAAATATAATTCAAGGACACTAATAAAGCAAGCAATTCGCAGAGAGCATGTAAATTTTATTTACACCATTTCCGGCCCCCTCTAAGTTGATTGAAGGCGTGGGGAGAGGAGTCAAGAGTTAGGAGTCACTCCATTAATTCTAAATTATCAGCATAGCGTCGCCATATGAATAAAATCTGTATCCTTCTTGCTGAGCAATGCCGTATGCCTTTTTAAGAAGGGTCAGCTCAGAGAAAGCAGATGCAAGCATCATGGGCGTTGACTTGGGTAAATGGAAATTAGTGACAAGTGCGTCTATTGTCTGGAATTTATAACCGGGATAAATGAATATAGATGCCTTCCCCTCACAAGTTTTTACTGCCCTGTTTTTGGCAGATGCCTCCAGCGCCCTTGTGACGGTTGTCCCTACTGCAATAATCCTTCTGCCTTCTGCCCTTGCCGAATTGATCACATCAGCCGCAGTCCCGGGAATCTCAAAAGACTCTTCATCCATTTTATGTTCTCTGATGTCTTCAAGTCCGACCGGTTTAAATGTGCCGTAGCCTACATGAAGAGTGACTGTCTGCACATGAATTCCTTTCTCCCTTATGGACCTAATCAGTTTGTCCGTAAAGTGCAATCCGGCAGTAGGGGCTGCTACGGCCCCATCTTTCATTGCGTATACTGTTTGATACCCTTCTGAATCTGATTTCACGGCTTCTCTTTTTATGTAAACCGGCAGAGGCATTACCCCGACATCATATAAAAAATTCTTAATGTCCGTTTTGTCCCTGTGCGCTGAACCGGAATTTATATCAAAATCTACCTTTGCTGAGCTGCCGTTTAACCTGGTTACATTTGCAGTAATTCCACATCCAAGCAGTATCTTCCCTTCGTGTACACCTTTAACAAGCGCCTCCCAGGAATTCACGGCAAGTTCTTTTAACAGGGTAATCTCGGCTTTGCCTCCTGAAGGCTTAACACCAGGGAGGCGCACAGGAATGACTTTAGTGTCATTAAGAACCAGGACGTCACCCGGATAAAGATAATCGATAATATCTCTGAAAAGCCTGTGTTCGATTTTACCTGTTTTTTTATGAAGCACGAGCAGCCTCGAGGCGTCCCTTTCCTTCAGGGGATGCTGGGCTATTTGATTTTCCGGTATATGGTAGTAAAAATCTGAAAGGTTCATATTTACGCAGGCATAAAGTGGAAAGGCACAGAGGCACAGAGTTGAAGGAAAGGCACAGTTTTTTTCAGTACTTTGTGCCTTTGCCCCTTTGCTCCTTTGTGCCTTGTTTTATATTTATTGATGCAAAGTCCTTATCGTGAAGCTCCTCACTATTTTTCAGTGTAGTCCCGGGATAATAGTGTGCGAGGATTTCACGGTAATTATTCCCCTGTTTTGCCATTTCCAGGGCTCCCCACTGACTGAGACCGACACCATGACCGTACCCCTTGCCGGTAAAAATGATGTTTCCATCTTTTTTTGTCAGAGAAAACCTGGCGCTGGGGAGGTCTTTATAACCCAGGGCTTTCCTGAGATCTGTGGCTTTGACCTCGATTTCTGAATCAGCTGATTTGTCTCCTTCAATGACCATTTTTAATGTCTTGACTCTCCCTGCGGAAGTATATGAGGAAATGATGATTTCCTTTAAATTGCCAACTCCCATAGCGTCTGAAATCTTTTTTATCGAAAATATTCTCTGCCAGTTATCATATGGGTTGCTTCCGGTATTGCAGTCAACAGACTTCAGATACGGATAACTTTCTACCCATACTTCTTCGGGAGGCTCTGTTTTGCCTTCACAGGCCGCATGAAAAAATGCCTTGATGGGCATACCGTTATATGTCAGTATTTCGCCTGCTGTTGCTTTGACGGAATATGTAATCAGGGGGTCTGTATTCTTACCTTTATATACTTGATGAAGAACGCTGGATGTAATGTGAAAATTGTTTCCGGAATTATGGTTTTTATAATAAGTCGCATAGGTCCTTGATATGACAGCCTGGGCCTTTAAGGCCTCAACTTCCCATGCCTGACCGATTTCTGAAGCAACGACCCCTTCAATATATTCTTCGAAGGGTAAATTATTTATAACATAAAGACCGTTCTTGTCTTTTAAAACTTCTATAGAACCTGTATAAAATTGCCCGTTTACAAATACTTTACCTGTCAAATAATCAATGTTCTCCGCATGTTCTGAAGGCAATGGATCATAAGGACTGTCGAGCATTAAAACCCTGATGGTGTCTTCAGCCAGGACTGGTTGTGACAGGATAATAAACAGGGCAAGAATGGTCAGTGCAATATGTTTCAAATTGAGGTCCTTTTTAGTTGATATGATCATTTCCGGCTGACAAAATAAAAAATCAGACTCAATATTATACTTAAGAGAATGCTTGTTGCGACCGGAAAATAAAAAGTAAAATTTTTTCTCTGAATAAATATGTCCCCGGGAAGCTTGCCTAAAAATGGAATACCACTGTTTCTGAACAAGAGCAGCAATACCCCGAGCACGGCAATTATTATACCAGAAACAATTAGAAGTTTTGCCATGTGCTGTAACGGATCAGACATAAAAAAAAAGAAAGGCACAAAGTGATAAAGGCACAGAGGCACAAAGTTTTTTCACTTTGCCCCTTTGTGTTCTTGTGACTTTGACTCTTTGACTCTCTCCTCTCTGCTAAATATACACCCGCAATACTTTTGTCTGTACAGGCCAAGCTCTTTTGACAGCGCCATGGCGTCCCAGAAATGCGGCCTGTAATCATTTATATGGAACAGGACATTGTATTTTTCAGCCAGTTCTTTTCCAGTAGATACAATCTGTTCAAAATTCTGATAAGGGCTTATTAATAATGTGGTTGAAAAGGCATCAAAGCCCTTCTCCCGGGCATGTTCGGCGGTTTTCTCAAGCCGGAGTTGATAGCACGCTTTGCACCGTTCAGGAGGCGGGGGAACGTTCAAGCCGCTCAAATCGCTTAAGCCGTTTGAACCGTTTGAGCTGCTTAAACCGGCATTTAATAATATAGCGTCCGGCAAATTAAACATTTCTAAATATTCTCCCGGTTTATATTCCTCCATATAACTCACGTCGAATTTCCATTCACTTGCCAATCTTTTCAAGGAATCAAGCCTTGAATTATGTTCTTCATAGGGATGAATATTCGGATTGAACCAGAAACCTGTAAAATCGTGTTTCTCGGACCGTAATATTTTGACAGGATAAAGGGAGCAATTACTGCAGCATATGTGAAGTAGGATGTTCATTTGCAAATTGATCCACAGATTTCACAGATTACTCAGATTAAAAAAACTATCTGTGAAATCAGCGGAATCTGTGGACTAAAATAATCCTGATTCTTTTTTAATCCCGAAATACTCATACGCAATACTTGTAGCTACCCGGCCTCTCGGTGTCCTCTCAATAAAGCCTTGCTGCAACAGATAGGGTTCATATACGTCTTCGATGGTGTCTTTCTCTTCACGGATTGACGATGCAAGCGTTTCGAGTCCCACCGGACCGCCGCCGTATTTCTCAATTACAGTAAGCAGGAGCTTTCTGTCCATCTCATCAAACCCCATTCTATCGACCTCCATTGAGCTTAAGGATGATCGTGAAATCTCCATATCTATGATGCCGCTCCCTTTTACCTGGGCGAAATCTCTGATACGCCTGAGCAGCCTGTTGGCAATCCTCGGGGTGCCCCGCGACCTGCCGGCAATTTCAGCGGCCGCTTCTTTTTTTATTTCCGTGGTTAGAATCTTTGCCGACCGGAGGAGTATTTGTTCAAGATCCGCAGGCCTGTAAAAATCCAGCCGGTTGATTATCCCGAAGCGGTCTCTTAAAGGAGATGTCAGCAGGCCTGTCCTTGTTGTAGCGCCGATGAGCGTGAACCTGGGCAAGTTCAGTTTCAATGATCTTGCGCCTGGCCCCTGTCCGATTATAATATCCAGTTGAAAATCCTCCATCGCGGGGTAGAGGATCTCTTCCGCGATTCTCGGCATCCTGTGTATTTCATCAATGAAGAGTATGTCCTTTTCGCCGAGGTTCGTGAGTATAGCTGCCAGGTCACCAGGTCTTTCAAGCACAGGGCCGGACGTTACTTTTATGTCTGAGCCGAGTTCAGAGGCAATAATATGGGCAAGCGTTGTTTTCCCAAGTCCGGGAGGGCCGCAGAACAGGACGTGGTCAAGGGCCTCATTCCTTTGTCTCGCAGCCTGTATATAGATTTTAAGATTTTCCTTGATCTTGTCCTGGCCGACAAACTCTTCAAAAGAGCGCGGCCTGACGCTCTGCTCAAAGTTTACGTCTTCCGGATTTGCTACAGGGGTAATGGTTCTTTCGGGTATTTCTGTCATTTTGTCCTTCAAAAAAAGGCACAAAGTGATAAAACAGGCACAAAGGCACAAAGTGACAAAGGCACAAAGTGATAAAAACGCTGTCCCTCTGTTCCTTTGTGCCTTTGTGCCTTTGTCACTTTGTGCCTTTCTATTACTTCTCCCTCAAATATTTTAAAGCTTCCCTTATGATATCTTCAATGACGTTTGCCCCGCCCCTTACTGCATTATCCACCGCCTTTTCCGCGGAAGGTTTCTTATACCCTAAATTGACAAGCGCCGATATTGCGTCATCAGCTGCCGAGTTTTTCTGTGAAATATGCTGTCCGCCGGTTTCCATAGACGGCAGTTTCCCTTTGAGCTCAAGAATGAGTCGGGCGGCTGTTTTTTTGCCCAATCCGGGGATAGTTGAAAGCAGTGGTATGTCTTCATTATTCACCGCTTCAACAAACCGCTGCACAGGCATTCCGGACAGGACGGCAAGACCGAGCTTGGGACCTATGCCGCTTATTCCAAGAAGGGTTGTGAAGACTTTCCGTTCTTCTTCTAAAAGAAAACCGAATAGCTGGAGGGCGTCTTCCCTGACATGAGTGTATGTATGAAGAAAGACCTTTTCTCCCGGTTCGGGGATATTGCTCAGACTGCAAAGAGGGATATTCACATGGTAACCGATACCGCTGACATCTACAATAATGCCATCCGGTTTTTTGCTCTGAATTATTCCTCTGAGAGATGCTATCAAAATTTAATCTCCAAATTAATTACGGCACAAAGTTACATAGGCACAGAGGCACAAAGTTACAAAAGAAAATCCATTTAGGTTATATGATACATGATTTGCATAAAAATACTGAAAGGAAAAGATAAGGCAATAGGTGCCGCATGCGATCTTTAACAGCAAATCCGTTACAGCAGGACACTGATACCGATGATATTCCGGGATTATCTAAGATTCTCTATGAAATTTATATACTCTTTTGGGGGCCTTAGTATTTCCATCCCCATACTGAATGCTACGCCGTGAGGGGAGTTTTTGGTCTGGAACCACTTCACTTCGCATTTAAGACTTATCTTTTTGTCAGAAGGGAGTTTACATTTGAGCTCAATTATTGTTGAAGGTGTAATGTCCACTATAGTATTGGCAGTGGCAGTCACCATATACAAACCATCTTCAGAAAAGTTCATTACAATGCCGGAATAAGTTTTACCGCCCGATATTATTTTAGCTTCCAGGCTGTCATCCATCCTTATGGCGCGTCTTTTTTCTTTTTGCATGTAATAGCCTATTCTGCCCCTTATTTCAAGGTCTACGTTTTTTACAGTATAACAAATAAAAATTAATTAAAAAAACAATATTCTAAATGTAGTTATTGGATTAACGATTTTAGAATTTAAATGTTGATGAATTTATATGGCAGATGCAGAGGGCGAGGGCGTCAGTGCTGTCTTCACTCATCTTCACAGACTTAAGATTCAGGATTATTTTTACCATTTCCTGCACCTGCCTCTTTTCAGCCCTTCCATAACCCGTAAGCGCCATCTTTAATTCAGTTGAATTGTATTCGGAAACGGGCAGATTGTTCTGGGCGGCCAGAAGCAGCGTAATCCCCCGGACCGAGCCGAGGGCAAAGGCGGAAAGGATGCTCTTATGGTAGAAGATTTTTTCCAGGCATAAATGGGACGGCTTATATTCCTCTATTAATGAATTAAGAGAATCGTAGACTTTTTTTAACCGTTCAGGAAGTGGGTCTTTCTTATTCATTTTTATATCACCGGCAGTACTATATATAATATCCTTTTTCTTGCCGGCAATCTCGACAATGCCGTAACCGCAGGTGATCGTTCCAGGGTCTATCCCGATTATACGCATGATAATAAAAGGCACAGAGGCACAAAGGCACAAAGGCACTGAGTTGAAAAAGACGCTGAGTTCATTTCTTCGGATTAAGTTTATTTATTAAACTGCTAAGCATACGTTCTATTTCTCTGCTCTTTTCATTAATATCGTCAAACATTAGCTGTGATAAATATTTTAAATTAAGGCAGATTTCTAACTGGGTCTGCAATTCGTACAGAGAACCAATTGAAATTTGAAGGACTCTAATATAATCATTGCTGGAATTTCGGCCATACCCTTCTGCTATATTACTTGGAATAGAGACAGAACTTCGTCTAATTTGAGAGATTAAACCATAGACTTCTTCTTTAGGCAGGCTTTTTGTTATTGAATATATTTGTGTAACTAAATGCATGGCCTTTTGCCATACAATTAAATCTCTATATGTTTTAACTTTGTGCCTTTGTGCCTCTGCCACTTTGTGCCTTTCTTCACGCTTTTTCAAATACCTCATCCGGGATATCAAAATTCGCATAGACATTCTGCACATCGTCGTGGTCTTCCAGCGC
>JACQXG010000051.1 GCA_016208905.1 Nitrospirota bacterium | reverse complement strand
GTTCGCTGTGCTTCTTCCCATCAAAACTGTAGGTGTTATGGGTGATGAGAGGACGTATGAAAACGTAGTTGCAGTGCGCGCGGTGAAGAGCGTTGACGGTATGACCGCGGATTGGGCAAAGCTTCCCTATGAAGTTTTAGGCACGATCTCAAACAGGATTATCAATGAGGTCAAAGGTGTTAACAGGGTAGTGTTCGACATAAGCTCAAAGCCGCCGGGCACTATTGAGTGGGAGTAAAATAATAAACAGTTATTGGTTAGTATCTGTTGCGGAAAGTAGATAATTTGATATTAACATGTCATTTCGAGCGAAGCGAGAAATCTTAAGCTGTTGCAATGCCGAAAGATTTCTCCCGCTGGTCGAAATGACAATCCGGTTACAAAAGTAATTTATGGTTTCCACAACAGAAACTAGTTATATGTTAATGGTTATTCGTAAAATCAACAGAAGGGGGATTGAAATGAAAAGGAATTTGATACTGGTTTTTGTATGTCTTGCATTTCTAGTAGCCGGATGCGCCGGTTCGGTCAAAAGAGTGGACACGGAAGAGGTCATTGACCTCAGCGGAAGATGGAATGATACGGATTCGCGCTTTGTGTCCGAGGAAATGATCAAGGATGTATTAAGCCGTCCCTGGCTCAGGAAATTTGTCAATGAACATAAAGGGAAGCTGCCTGTTGTCATAGTTGGCACGGTTAAAAACAGCAGTCATGAACATATCAGTGTACAGACCTTCGTCAAAGATCTTGAAAGGGCACTGATCAATTCAGGTGATGTGGACTTTGTAGCGAGCAAACAGGAGAGAGATGAAATAAGGGATGAGCGGAAAGACCAGGCAGGGCATTCTTCAGAAGAAACTGCAAAGTCGGAAGGTGAAGAGACCGGTGCCGACTTTATGCTGCAAGGCACGATAAACAGCATCCTGGATAAAGTTGAAGGTAAAGCAGTTATCTTTTATCAGACAAACCTGGAACTTATTGATATCGCAACTCACAAGAAGGCATGGATAGGCGAGAAGAAGATAAAAAAGTTTGTTGAACGCTCGCATCTTAAGCTATAAGTTCAGAGGGGATAAGCAGCACTCTTTAGGGCCAAATGAGAACACTTCTGTTATCTATAATTGTTCTGGTTATTTTTACCGGGTGTGCCGGAATAAATTATAATGTTCTGGACTCACACATGAAGGCCGATCAATGTTCACTTGCCGCCAACTATGTGAGTACGCATGAAAAAGATTATGGTGAAAACCAGAGACTCCTTTTTCTTCTGGATGCAGCCATGATCAATATGCTGTGCAAAAATTATGAAGAGAGTAATAAATACTTTCACCTCGCCGAAGACCTTGCCGAAGATTTGTGGACAAAAAGTTTTACAAGGGAGACCGCGTCTTTGCTTGTTAACGACTACACTATACCTTATGCCGGAGAAGATTTTGAGAAGTCCCTTATCAATCTTTTCTCCGCCATTAATTATGCCAGGAATGGACATAACGATGATGCGCTTGTAGAAATCAGACGGCTCGATTCAAATCTGACGGCGATAAACGATAAATATGAGAAAAAGAATGTGTATAATGAGGACGCCTTTGCAAGATATCTGAGCGGGATAATGTATGAGGCGGACAATAATCCGGGAGACGCTTTCATTGACTATTACAAGGCATATCAGGTCTTTGAAGATTATAAAACAAACTATGGCACTCCTATTCCGCAATCTCTTTTAGAGGACCTTTTCAGGACTGCAAATGCAACAGGCAGGACTGAAGAAGTTCGGGAATTACACAAAGACTTCAGTAATGTTAACGGGCCGAAACAGAAGGAGATAAAGGGACTCGGTAAATTAATCTTTATCCACTTAAACGGCAAGTCTCCGGTAAAAGAGGATTTTAAACTCTATATCCCCACAAAGGAAGGGCCTGTCACAATCGCTTTCCCGAAATATGTTGTCAAATCTCCTTATTGCCGTGGCAGTAAAGTAATTGCCGAATCCGGGTCACATCGCGCGGAGGCCGATGCTGCGCTTGTAGAAGATATTAATGAGATCGCCGTAAAAAACCTGGAAGACAGAAAGGTCAGGGTCATTGCAAAGGCATTGGTAAGGGCAGCGGCAAAACAGGTTGCAATGAGGAAAGCTACGGAAGATGAATCAATTCTTAAACTTATTAACATAGCAAACTCATTTGTTGAAACGGCTGACACGAGAACATGGCGTACACTCCCGGGCGAGATATATCTTACCCGCCTGTTTTTACCTGCGGGGAAATATGATTTATATATACAGCAATGCGACAGCGATAAGAGGGCGGTTGAATCTGTAAATATGAAGGCCGGCGAGACCAGATTTGTATTGTATGAATCGATGTATTGATAAAGCGGTAAGCTATCAGCTTTCAGCGGTCAGCTTTTAAAGAGAGAATATAAAAAAAAGGACAAGAAAATGAGAAAATTAATTTATATATATCTTGCCGCTTTGCTTATTATTACAGGGTGTGTTAAAGACCATTCCAGGGCTCCACATTCTGAGGATAATTCCAGGACATTGTCTGTTAAAGGCCCAGACGATTCGGCATCTTTTACGGCTGAAGGGACCGGGCAGTCTGATACAGAGGCCCGTAATCAGGCCCTTTCAGAGATGTCCCGCAGGTTCGAGGCCAGGGTCATCAGTGATACTTATGACAGGACCAGCGCTATTGTTGATGCAGCCGGCGAGACCTTCATGGCCCACATAGAAGACAATATCAGGGTCATTTCAGCAGTCAAGCTGGAAGGGGCGCGTATTGAGCGTACATGGTTTGAAAATGAAAAAGGTATTTACCATGCCATTGCCGTGCTGGACAGGCATCAGGCCGGAGAAAACTGGCAGAGCGAAATAAAAGACATAGACAATAAGATCGAAGGCGAATTCAGGCTACTTGATTCCATTGACAGTAAATTCTTGAAATTCGGGTCTCTCATGACAATACTTAACCATTGGATAGAGAGAGAGGTCTTGGTGAGCCGATTAAGGGTCCTCGGATTCAGTGATACGAGCACACGGTCTTTCGATATAATGCGGGTATTTAATATGGTCCCTCAAATAAAGGCTGGTATGCTTGTCTTTCTGGAGGTGACCGGAGAATACGGGAATGAAATGGAAAATAAATTGTCTGAAGCGTTAAACAAGGCCGGTTTCGTGATAAGTGACAAAAGGAATAAGGCAGATGTCCTTATTACAGGGAGGGTTGAAGCAGGGCCTGTTGAGCTTAATAATCCCGGCTGGAAGTTTACGCGCGCGCGGGTCTCGCTGACTATCGTCGATGCCCTGACCGGCTCGGCTGTCGGTGAAGTCTCTGATGATGCAAGGGCAGGCCATACGACGTATAAAGAAGCTGTCCACAATGCTGTTAAGAAGATTGCGGTAACGGCTTCTGAAAAACTAATTGAATATTTTCAGTGAAATTCCTTCTCTCCTTATTCATGAATTGTACAGGCAAAGAAGGTATGCTGAAAAAACGTATTGAATGCGTTGTGGAGCCTTCACAATAAATAAATTTTCATTTTTTATTAACATACAAGATGTTTCTGAAGTCTGATTTGGAAGTCCCGCTCCCAATTCGTTTTTCCAGCATACCTTCTTTACCGCAAAAAATAATGTGGGCTAAAGGGTGGATAATACCCCCCGCAACTAAAGGACGAATGTGAAATAGATCGGATAATTGTACCAACCCCCGCGTTTGTGATAATATTAATGTCCCTGTAAAATAAGACGCTAAAGAAGATAATACTATGGAAGAGCGGATTCAAAAGATTATATCAAAATGCGGTATAGCCTCCAGAAGAAAGGCTGAAGAGCTGATCCTTGAAGGTCAGGTAAGCGTAAACGGCGTGCCTGCAGTGCTTGGCATGAAAGCCGACCTTACGAGAGATCATATTAAAGTTAATGGCAAGCTGATAGGGGCTGTACAGTCCAAGGTTTATCTGATGTTTAATAAACCGGTGAATTGTTTGACTGCTTCGAATGAGTCAGAGGGAAGGCCGATGGTTAAAGATTATTTGAAACGCGTCAAGGCACAGGTGTTCCCGGTCGGCAGGCTTGATTTTAATTCGGAAGGGCTCCTTATTCTGACCAATGACGGTGAGCTTGCAAATGCAATACTCCATCCTAAAAGCAAGATCCCCAAGACATATCGCGTAAAGATAGACGGCTATCTTGAGCGTAAAGACATTATAAAACTGGAGAGAGGGGTAAGGCTTGAAGACGGTATGACAGCCCCGGCAAAGGTCAAGGTTGTTAAAAGTCTGAAAGCGAATTCCTGGATAGACATTATTATATATGAGGGCAAAAAAAGGCAGGTCAGGAGGATGCTTCAAAGTGTAGGCCATCCAGTGCCTTTCTCTGGGTGATCTCAAGCCGGGCGAATATCGTTATCTTACACCTGAGGAAGTTGCAAAACTAAAAGAAGAAACAACGAAATAATCCACCTATATACTGCCAAGCCTGTGACCTGCCGGCCATAGATTTTTATAGCACCCCCGCTTGCCCTGGACTTCAGTCCTTCCCGTCTGCCCCCACAGAAACCGTCCCCTTTGTCAGCTGCGACGGCCCGGACAGCTTTAAGGTATGCCGCTCTTTTCCCAGTTACTTTAATTTTCACTTTTCCAAATGGCTTCTCCAACTTGGACGCAGCATATAAAAAATCATTTGTTTTTTCCCATGATTTTTGTATAGTAAACATGGGCTTTGTTTCAGCAATTTTAATGATCCGGATTTTTGAGAGGTTTTTTGCGACTCTTTTAAAAGAATTAATCGCATGCGTATCTCCAATTTCTTATGCCGAAGAAAAAATATTTAGCTACTAAAAAAGAGAAAGGTCTTTCATCTGAAAAGACCTACAAGGATCTTCTGCAAGAACTAAAAAGCATTCTTGCTAAAGGCCAATATGATGCCTATAAATCTGTCGACAATATCAGGGTGCAGACTTATTGGCAATTGGGCGAGCGGATTGTCAGGGAAGAGCTTAACAACTAGGACAGGGCTGGTTATGGTAAATACCTGATCGGTGCGTTAGCTGTTGATTTAGGTATTCACAAAAGAAGGTTGTATGAAATTGTTCAGTTCTACAGGATTTATCCAATTGTGCGGTCATTGACCGCACAATTAAGCTGGACACATTATGTAGCTTTGATTGATATAGACAACAATAAAAAACGTGTTTTTTTTGAGAACGAGGCTGTCCGTTACTCCTGGAGCGTTCGAGAGTTAAAGAAACAAATAAACGCCAATCTCTACGAAAACACCCCCAGGCAAGAAATCGAAGCAGCCTTTAAAACAAAATTGCCTGCTGTGGACGCGCCGAAGGTTTTCAAAAACACTTACGATTTCCGTCTGTTTATAGAACTTCATCCTGAGAAAAGCGAAAAGGCGCTGGAAAACAAGATACTGGAAAACTTTGAAATGTTCTTTCGTGAGTTAGGTGAGGGTTTCAGCATCTTAGGCAGGCAGGTCCCTCTAAAAATAGATGGTGAGACGCATTATATCGATATAGTTTTATATCATCGCGGCATCCCCTGCATGGTGCTTGCAGACCTCAAAATCGGTAGGCTGGATAGCCGTGACATTGGCCAGATGAATAAATATGTCGGCTATTACCGGCGCAATAAACAGTATGAGCATGAAAAGGACACGATCGGGCTTATAATATGCCGGGAAGCCGGCCGGGAAGAAATAGCCTACGCCCTGGACGGGTTAGAAGAAAAGATATTTGTAGCCAAGTATAAGGTGAAACTTCCAAGCGATGAGAAAATAAAGAGAGCGCTAAAAAAATTATGAGATTTTGCAGTATTGCTGCATGTACCATATTATGGTACACTAAATTTACCATGAGAATATCACTCGAAATAATTAAAGACAAGTGTCGCAAGCAGAATATTACGCTCTCTGAACTACTTAAGCAGGCAGGGGTAAGCCGCAATGCGTTTTATACATTAGCGCGAGTTGATTATGTCTTGCCTAAATCTATCAGAGCTATTGCGAAGAGACTGAATATATCTCCTTCAGAATTTCTTACCGAAGATAATCAAGAGATGGAAAAGATGAAACTTTTACTCAATAAAGTAGATGAGATAGCCAGGAAATACAAAAATATTGATCGGGACAATATCAGACACACGTTATTATTAATGCGCGAACCGCCAATTGAAAATTTAAGGAGGGCTTTGACCCGTGGCCGAAAACCCCATATTCACCGATAGGGAAATTCGCTTTCTACGCGAATTAGTCCGCTCTAAGGTTGACTTCATGATTATCGGTCAGGCAGCGGCTGCTTTACAAAATGCGCCGGTTACTACTGTAGATATCGATCTTTGGTTTGCAAATTTGTCCGATCCTCGCTTAACTAAAGCATTAAAAAAAGTAAACTCCTTTTATGTCCCTCCTATGGGAGACAACCCCCCCATGTTCGCTGGAGACGACGCCAAGATTTTTGACATTGTAACTCATGTTCATGGGTTAGGCGAATATGCCGATGTCAAAAAACATGCAATAAAAATACCTTTGGATGATTTTCAAGTATCGGTACTGCCGCTTGAGTTGATTATTAAAAGCAAGCAGGCGGCTGGCCGTACTAAAGATAAACTCTCGCTGCTTGTGCTGAAGGATTCTTTGAAGACAATTAAATCAGTAAAGCAGTAACTCTTGGTCCTGCCAAACATCTCACAAATTTCATTATCATTATGAATTGTTGTTCGCTTCTTTCCGGGGCTCCCTGCCTGTAGCAAAGACAGAGCATTTATGATAATATTAAGGTCATTTTATAAATCAGGAATCTAAACAGTTCAATTCATAGCTCAAAGAAGAGACAGAAAATAAATGAGAACACATTAATGCGGTGAAGTAGACGTACAAGATACAGGTTCAACTATAAAAATAGTCGGCTGGACCAACAAGTGGCGCGATCACAGAGGTGTTGTATTTATTGACCTCAGGGACAGAAGCGGATTGCTTCAGGTAGTGTTCAGTCCGGAAGTAGACGCTGATCTTCATAAGGCAGCTCATAAGATCAGAAATGAATTTGTTATCCAGGTCGAAGGAGAGGTCAGAAACAGGCCTGAAGGCACGGTAAATCCCTCACTTGCTACTGGTAAGGTTGAGGTCGTTGCAAAAAGACTTACGGTACTGAATGAATGTAAGCCCCTTCCTTTTATGGTTGATGATGAGACCGACGCCTCAGAGAGTTTAAGATATAAACACAGGTATCTTGACCTCAGAAGACCGATAATACAACAAAACTTTATTATCAGGCACAAGACTGCTGCGGCATTTCGTAATTATCTGGATGCTCACGGTTTTCTGGAAATTGAGACCCCTATACTCACCAAGAGCACCCCGGAGGGGGCAAGAGACTATCTGGTGCCGAGCAGGACGAATCCCGGGC